>NZ_JBPJSP010000002.1:0-290609 GCF_051225715.1 Azospirillum sp. ST 5-10 | reverse complement strand
GGCGTTGCGCACGAGGTCGCGCTGGGCGATCTCGCCGCGCCCCTCCATGTTGGGCGGGCGGGTCTCCAGACGGGCCACGTGGGGCTGCTGGAGCTGCAGCTCGGCCGCGTCCTCGATGGTGACGATGCGCTCGCCGTGGTCGATGTGGGTGGACAGCGCGTTCAGCATGGTGGTCTTGCCCGACCCGGTGCCGCCGGAGATCACCATGTTGAGCCGGCCGCGCACGGCGCAGCGCAGGAATTCGGCCATCTCCCGCGTCAGCAGGCCGGTGCCCAGCAGGCGCTCCATGGTGAAGGGCACCTTGGCGAACTTGCGGATGGAGAGCAGCGGCCCGTCCACCGCCACCGGCGGCACGACGGCGTTGACGCGGCTGCCGTCGGGCAGGCGGGCGTCGACCAGGGGGTGGCTCTCGTCGACCCGGCGGCCGACGGCGGAGACGATCTTGTTGATGATGCGCAGGAGGTGGCGGTCGTCCTTGAAGCGGACCGGCACCGCCTCCATGCGGCCGCCGCGCTCCACGTACACCTGCTGGTGGGTGTTGACCAGGATGTCGGTGACGCTGGGGTCCTTCAGCAGCGGCTCGATGGGGCCGAGGCCGAGCAGCTCGTCGAGGATGTCGTTGACCAGCCGGCCGCGCTCGGCGGCGTTGAGCGCCACCTTGCCGCGGCCCAGCAGCTCGCGCACCATCTCGCCGATCTCGCGGCGGAACTGGTCCGGCTCCAGCTTGTCGATGGCGGCCAGGTTCATGATCTCCAGCAGATCCTGGTGCAGCCGCACCTTGAGCGCCACGTACTCGGCGTCCGGCCCGGCCGGCGGTGGCGGGGCGGCGGCCGGGCCGGGGTCGATCGGCGTCACCGAGGGCGCCGCCGGCGGCGGCGGAGCGAAGCGGCTGGCGGTCGGCGTCGCGGCGGAGGAGAAGCGGCCGATCATCGTGGACCCCCTTGCAAGGTTCAGGCGGCGTCGGCGAAGGTGGCGGCGAGGGCGGCGGCGGGCGGCGTGCCCTTGGCGGCGGGGGCGTTCGCCACCTCCTCGGCCAGCCGGCGCACCTGCCGGACGATGCCGCGGCCGCGGCCGGTGTCGAACAGCGGGGCGCCGGCGTCGACCGCCTCGGTGACGGCGCGGTAGTCGCTGGGCAGGTGGAAGCGCACCTCGCAGCCGAGCGCCCGCTCGGCGTCGCGCAGTTCCGGGTTGCGGCCGAAGGTGCGCGGCGCGAAGCGGTTCAGCACCGGGATCAGCGGCGTGTCGCCCAGCCCCTCCTCGCGCAGGGTCTCCACCTGGCGGCGGGCGTGGCGCAGCGACGGCAGGGTCGCCTGCAGCACCAGCAGGACGGTGTCGGCGCAGCCGAGCACGGCGCGGCTCCAGGCGGTCCAGGCCAGCGGCAGGTCGATCACCACGTGCCCGTACTCGCCGGCCGCCGTCTCGACCAGCCCGACCGCCGTCTCCGGCGTCAGCAGGTCGAGCGGCATCACCGCGGCCGGCGCCGGCAGCACGTCGAGGCCCGAGCCGTGGCGGGCCATGGTGCCGCGCAGCAGCGCCCCGTCGAGACGGTCGGCGCTGCGCACCAGGGCGGCGAGGCCTTCCCCCGCCTCGACGTCGAGGTGCAGCCCGGCCGAGCCGAACTGCAGGTCGAGATCGAGCAGGCCGACCCGTCCCGGCTGGCGCTCGCGCCGGGCCAGCGCCGCCGCCAGCAGCACCGCGGTGGTGGTGGCGCCGGCCCCGCCGGTCGCCTTCATCACCGCCACCACCCGGCCGCGGCGCGGCCGCACCGCCGCCGCACCGGGGCTGCGGGCCAGCGCCGCCTCCACCGCCGCCAGCAGGTCGGAGCGGCGGAGCGGCTGCGGGACGAGGTCGGCGATGCCGAGGCGCATCAGCGTGCGCATGCCCTCGAGCGTCGGCGCGCGCGCCGTCACCAGCACCGGCACGCGGCCGCGGACGCGCTCCGCCAGGGCGACCAGGGCCGCCAGCTCCGCCTCGTCCGCCATGTCGAGGTCGAGCACCAGCAGGTCGATGCCGCGCTCCTCCAGCCACGGGCTGGCAGCGGCGAGCCGGCCGAGGCGGACGCGGCCCGCCAGCCCGTCGACCCCGGACAGCGCGGTGGTCACGGCCTCGTACGCCTCGTCCGAGCGCAGGAGGACGGCGACGCTCTTGAGGGCGGCGGGCTTGGCGGTGGCGGGGCGGGACACGGTCATGGATGCGGGTCCTGGTGATGGCGGGGCGGCGGATCAGTCGGGGCGCCGGGCGACCGTGTCGGCGGCCGGCGCGACCCGGGTGACGGTGCGTTGGGCGGTGACCTCGACCTCCTCCACCGCGGCGGCGCGGACGACGCGGACGAGCCGGTGCCGCGGCGGCTCCGCCACACCGGCCTCCGGCGCGGCGGTGCCGAGGTCGTGCAGGCCGACGGTGCGGACCTCGGCCGGCACGGCATCGGCGTGGTTGCGCAGGGCCAGGCTCAGGGTGCCGACGCTGCCGCCCAGGGTGAGCTTCTGGGCGTCGACGGGCGCCACCTCCAGGGTCACGGCGCGGGCGAGGATCGGCGTGTCGGTGCGCTCGCTGACCTCCTGGTCGACGGCCAGCACCCTGACGTTCTGGAGGAGCACGCCGGTCTCGGGACGTTCCGGGTCGCTCTGGCGGGTCAGCAGCACGTCGACCCGGTCGCCGGGCAGCACGAAGCCGGCCACCCCGTTGACGTCGTTGACGCGGATGGTGACGGCGCGGGCGTCGCTGCGGACCAGGGTCGACAGGGTCGCCCGGCCACCCGGCCCCGACACCTTGCCGGCCAGCACCGGCTCGCCCGCCACCATGGGGCGCAGCACGACCCGCGGCTCGCCGGACAGCAGGTCCTTGACCGCGGCGAAGGCGCCGTCCGGCCGCCCCCCGGCCGCCCAGGGCACCTCGGCGAGGTCGCCCGGCGCAAGACGCTGACCATAGGCCAGGGCGCCGCGGGCGACCACGACGGTGGGGTATTCGACGGCGGGAGCCGGGGCCTCCACCGGGACCGGCGCCGGCGCCGGCCGCTCCAGGTAGGAGCGCGCCATGACGACCGACAGGGTGCCGAGACCGACGGCCAGGCCGAGCGTGACGACGGCGCGCGTGGTCATGGACTCGCTCCTTGGGCCTCGTGGGAGAAGGAACGGCACCCGTCCCGCGTGGACGGGAGACGGGAGCCGCCGAGGGGGAGAATGCAAAGACGAGCGGCGTCAGTTCGGCTTCGTCACGTCGACATAGCCTTGCTGCAGTTCGGTGTTCACGTTGCTGAAATAGCTGGCGATGTTGGTCTTCACGGTGCCGAGAACGGCGATCAGGCCCAGCGCGAGAACACCGATCAGCAGGCCGTATTCGACGATCACGCCGCCGCGGTCGTCCTTGGCGAGGCGCTTGCGGAAGGGACGCAGGAAACGCATGGGACTCTCCGATCCATGGGGGTGAACGCCGGCCTCGCGGGGCCGCCCGGCCGGCGGGGCGTAACCAGAGGATGCGAACAATCCCCCGCAAATTCAGCGGGGCGTTGGGGGACATTCGCCGCGGATTCGAGGTAAAGGCGAACCGGAGGGGGCATTCCGACCGCATCACCGAGCCCGGATGATCCCCGGACGGGGCGCCGGTCCCGCCGAAAGGCGCAGAACGACGCGGCGCGGCAGCTCCCGATGGGCGCCGGGACTACCCCCGCTCCGCACCGCCGCCCGCCGCAATTTCGGATAGGGTCGAGACGATTTTCCCCTTATTCCCGGGCATCCCGCCGTGACGGATGCCTGACGAACGAGGCCGATCCCATGCCCCGCCGCTCCGGACCGATCCGCCTTGCCGCCGTCCTCGACCGTCTGCGCCGCGACCGGCGCGGCGGCACCGCCGTGCTGGTGGCGCTGCTGCTGGCACCGCTGCTCGGCTTCGTCGGGCTGGCGGTCGATTCGGCGCGCGCCCACCTCGTGCAGTCCCGCCTGTCGCGGGCCCTCGACGCCGCCGGCCTGGCCGGCGGCCGCCATTTCGACGAACCGGCGCGGCGCGACGCCGACATCCGGCGCTACTTCGACGCCAACTTCCCCGACGGCTATCTCGGCGCCCGGACCGACGGACCGCACTGGACGGTCGACGCCCAGGCCCGCGCCATCACGCTGACCGCGTCGGCCGAGCTCGACACGCTGTTCATGCGCGCGCTCGGCCGGACCGACATCGGCGTCGCCGCCCGTTCGGTGATCGAGCAGGCGCGCAACGGCATGGAGCTGGTGCTGGTGATGGACAACACCGGCTCGATGTACTCGAAGCCGAGCCTGTCGGGCCGGGACGATCCCGAGTTCCGCAACACCCGCAAGATCGACGCCATGAAGGCGGGGGCGGCGGAGCTGATCGGCCAGCTCTACGGGTCGCGCACCACCATCGACCGCGTCTGGGTCGGCCTCGTCCCCTTCACCGCCACCGTCAACATCGGCCCGCAGCGCACCGCCTGGCTGCGCGATTACGACCCGCAGGCCTTCGCCGCCAGCCCGCAGGGCTGGAAGGGCTGCATCGAGGAGCGCGTGCCGCGGGTCGAGCGGGGCGAGCCGCCGCTCAAGGCGGGCGAGACCGGCGCCGACGTCACCGACGAGCCGCCGCGCAGCGAGGCCCTGAAATGGCGGCCGTTCCTGTTCCCGCCGACCCGCCGCGACAACGAATGGCCGCCGGTCGACGAGAGCGCGGCCACCAACACCACCGGCAACGGGGGCCGCGGCCCCAACGTCGGCTGCCCGCCGGCGATCACCCCGCTGACGGCCGACCGGACGACGGTGCTGAACGGCATCGCCGCCATGGACTCCTGGCACCGCGGCGGCACCCAGAACCATGTCGGCCTGGTGTGGGCCTGGCGCATGCTGTCGCCGGCCTGGCGCGGCCTGTGGGGCGGCGAGATGAACGCCGAGGGGCTGCCGCTGCCCTATGACGAGAAGCGCCACGAGAAGGCGGTGATCCTGCTCACCGACGGACAGAACCAGTTCAACAACGACGACTACACCGCCTACGGCAAGCCGAGCTGGGGGCGTCTCGGCGTGACCACCGCGGGCGCCGGGAAGACGGCGCTGGACGAGCGCCTGACCCGGGTCTGCACGGCGATGAAGCGCCAGCGCATCCGCATCTACACCATCACCTTCGACGTGCCGGAAAGCTCCGGCACCTGGCAGGTCTTCCGCGAGTGCGCGTCGACCGCCGACGACCATTTCGACAGCCGCGACAGCTCGTCCCTGCGCGCCGCCTTCCGCGCCATCGCCGACCGGCTGCGCAACCTGCACGTCGCCGAGTAGGGGGCGGGACCATGACCATGCCCCGCCGCCCCCTGGCCGCGTGCGACCGCGGCGGCACCGTCGTCGAGTTCGCGCTCGCCCTGCCGGTGCTCCTGGTCGCCGTGGCCGCCGTCATCGAGCTGTCCGGCATCCTGTTCGTCGACGCCGCGCTGGAGAGCGGCATCCGCGCCGCGTCGCGCCACGGCTCCACCGGCCACGAGCGCGCGGGCATGACCCGCAGCGAGGCCATCGTCGCCACCGTCTCGCAGCGCAGCCTCGGCCTCGCCAACGCCGGCAACATGACGGTGACCACCCGGGTCTACGACCGCTTCGCGGCGATGAACACGGACGAGCCCTTCAGCGACGTCAACGACAACGGCCTGCACGATCCCGGCGAGCCCTACGAGGACCGGAACGGCAACGGCCGCTACGACGGCGGCGTGCCCGGCCCTGGCGGCGCCAACGCCATCGTCGTCTACACCGCGCGGGTCGACCTGCGCTTCCTGACGCCGCTGTCGGACCTGCTGGGCCGCGCCGGCACCGTCCGCCTGACCGCCACCACCGCCGTGCGCAACGAGCCCTACGACGAGGGGGAGCCGCAATGATCCCCCACCCAACCCTCCCCCACGGCGCGGGGGAGGTCGGGAGGGGGGACCGTCCCGACCACGCCCTCGTGCGCGACGCCCGCGGCGGCGCGCTGGTGGAGCTGGCGCTCGCCCTGCCGCTGCTGGTGCTGCTGGCGATGGGCGTGTTCGAGGCGTCGCGCTACGTCGTGCTGAACCTCAAGCTCGACAACGTCGCCGGCACCGTCGGCGACCTCGTCGCCCGCTCGCCGCAGCTCACCGAGGCGGACGTCGCCGCCATGCTCGGCGCCGCCGACGACATCGCCGCTCCCTTCGACATCTTCGGCCGGGGGGCGGTGGTGGTCTCCTCGGTCGGCCGCAAGGGCGGCCAGGAGGCCCGGGTGAACTGGCAGCGGCGCGCCGGAGCGTGGAGCGGCGACGGCGCCGTCGGCCGGGAGGGCCGGACGGCCACCCTGCCCGGCGGCCTGACGCTGGAGCCGGACGAGACGGCGGTGGTGGCGGAGGTGGTGTACGGGTTCACCCCCGCCGTGCCCGCCCTGGCGGCGCTGTTCCCGCCCACCGAGCTGCACCACGCCGTGGTCCTGCGCCCCCGCTTCGGCGATCTCGCGGCGCTGGAGCCCTGACGGGCCGCCTTTGCACTTCCGGCCTAACCGGTTTCGCCTCTACACAGCCCGGCCGATCGGGGGCATAACCGGGGGCGCCATCCAAACTCCAGGGGATGCCGGTGGAGAAACCGACCAGCCACGCCAGGATGCCGCCGCACCGCGGGGACGAGGCGGGCGTCCGGATCGCCGAGGGGATCGCCGAGGGGATCGCCGAGGTCGATGGGGCCGGGTGGGCCCGCGACGTTGTCCCGGCGGTGGCGGCGCACGGGCGGCGCCATGCCAGGTCCGCGCTCAGCCTGCACGTGGACTTGGCGCTGCGGCGGGCCGAACGGGCCGGCGGCCGGCCGGAGGGCCGCGGCGCCGGTTCGTGGCTTGTCCGCTCGCTTCTCGGCGCCCATGGCGGTAGCATCGCCATCGACAGCGCTCCGGGTGCCGGCGCGACCTTCTCGGTCCGGATGCCTGTGGACGCAACATCGAGCGGACAGTCTGCCTCATGACCGACCACCAGCAAGACATGCACCTCGGCCGTGTGCCGACCGGCATCGCCGGGCTCGACCGGGTGCTGCAAGGCGGATTGCTCAAGGGCGGCGTCTACATCGTCCAGGGTGTGCCCGGCGCCGGCAAGACCATCCTCGCCAACCAGATGTGCTTCAATCATGTGGCCCGCGGCGGCCGGGCGGTCTACATCACGCTGCTCGCCGAATCCCACGCGCGCATGCTGCAGCATCTGCGCACCATGAGCTTCTTCGACGAGGCGGTGATCCCCGAACGCCTGTACTACGTCAGCGCCTTCCGCATGCTGGAGGACGAGGGCTTGAAGGGGCTGCTCGACATGCTGCGCCGCGAGATCCGCGGCCAGCCGGCCAGCCTGCTGGTGCTCGACGGCCTGATCGCCGCCGAGGAGTCCGCCCCGTCCGACCGCGAGTTCAAGAAGTTCATCCACGAGGTGCAGATGCACGCCGCGCTCAACGAGTGCACGGTGCTGCTCCTCACCAGCGGCGGCACCGGCCGGGTCAGCCCCGAGCACACCATGGTCGACGGCCTGATCGAGCTGGACGACCGCCTCCTCGACGTGCGCACCGAGCGCAGCCTGCAGGTGCGCAAGTTCCGCGGCAGCAGCGCGCTGCGCGGCCGCCACGCCTTCCGCATCACCACCGACGGGCTGGTGGTCTATCCCCGCATCGAGGCGGCCTTCGCTACCCCCCTGGGCACCGTCACGGCGAGCGTCGAGCGCATCCCGACCGGCGTCGGCGGGCTGGATCCGCTGATCGGCGGCGGCCTGCTGCGCGGGACGACCACCGCCCTGTTCGGCTCCACCGGCGTCGGCAAGACGACCTTCGGGCTGCATTTTTTGTCATGCTGCGGTGAGCAGGAGCCCGGTCTGCTGTTCGGTTTCTACGAGACGCCGGAGCGCCTGCGGAACAAGGCCGCGGGCCTCGGCATCGACCTCATGCGGCTGGAGGCGCGTGGCGCGGTGGAGATCGTCTGGCAGGCACAGGGCGAGAACCTTCTGGACGAGCTCGCGTACCGAATGCTCGACGCGGTCGAGCGCAGGGGCGTACGCCGCCTGTTCATCGACGGGCTCGGCGGCATCATCGAGTCGGCGGGCAACCCGGAGCGCATCAGCCGCTTCGTCTCGGTGCTGTCGAACGAGCTGCGCGCACGGGGCGTGACGGTGATCTACACCATGGAAGCCACCAACCTGTTCGGACCCACGGTGGCGGTGCCGGTGGCCGGCATCTCGTCGCTGGCGGAAAGCATGATCACCCTGCGCTACGTCGAGGTGGAGGCGCGCACCCGCCGCCTGCTGTCGGTCCTGAAGATCCGCGACAGCGACTTCGATCCGTCGTTGCAGGAATTCGAGATCACCGACCGCGGGTTCGACGTCCTCGGCCCGTTCACGGGGTACGAGCAGATGCTCAGCGGATTCGCCCACACGACGGAGCCCGCCGGCGGCAGCCGGTCTCCATCGCCCAAACGGCCGCCACACCGGGAGTGATGCGTGAAGACCATCCTTCTGGTGGAAGACGAGTTCGGCATCGCCGGTGCCCTGTCTGTCCTGCTCGAGGACGAGGGCTACCGCGTCTTCACGGCCGCCAACGGCAACCAGGCGCTGGACCGGCTGACCGAGGTCGTTCCCGATCTCGTCGTCACCGACCTGATGATGCCGTTGATGGACGGCGCCGCGCTGGGCAAGGCGCTGCGCGCCACCCCCACCTGGAAGGACATCCCCATCCTGCTGATGAGCGCCGTGCCCGAAGGGGCGGCGCGCCAGCGCTTCGACGGCTATGACGCCTTCCTGCGCAAGCCGTTCCCGATCCCGGTGTTCTTCGACACCATCCGCGCCATGCTGGCGCGCTGATGCTGCCGGACCTGGCGACCGGACGCCTGCGGCTGCGCCCGCGTGCGCCGGCCGACCTCGAGGCCTGCCTGGACATGGATGCCGATCCCGAAGTCATGCGCCATGCCGGCGGCGCCTGGACGGATGCCGCGGCCTATCGGGACCACCTGCGCCAGCGCCTCGCCCTGGCCTGGCCGGCCGGCCTCGGCTACTGGTCGGCGTTCACGAAGACGGACGGACGGTTCGTCGGCTGGATCGCCCTGATCCCGCTGGAGGAGGAGGAGGGTGCGGTGGAGATCGGCTGGCGCCTGCGCCGCGACGCCTGGGGGAACGGCTTCGCCACCGAGGCGGCGGCGGCCGTGATCGGCCACGCCTTCGCCACCCTGGGCCTGCACCGCCTCGTCGCCACCACCCACCCGGAGAACGCCGCGTCGGTCCGCGTCGCCGAGCGACTGGGCTTCCGGTTCGTCGGCCACGGGCGTTACGGCGACGAACCCTGCCTCCGGTTCGAACGGACCGCGGGTCTGGCACCGTGATGTCAAAGGACTCCGCGAAGGTCGTAAAAGATAGCGAGCTAAAAGTATCCTGCCGAATGGGATAGCACCCTCGGCCAGTCCTTACCGCTCACCCCCCGGTCGGCAGATCCGCTCATAGACACTCTCCGACAAACGCCGACACTGCATTTAGCACGACATTGACCATATTGTCGCCGCCCCCATATTTTGCTGGCCGATGCGCGCGGTTCTCTTTTGATCGGAGGCCATGCGCCGGCACGACTGTTTTCCGGACGGCGGAGAAAGCGCTTCCACCGCGGCCGGGAAATGCATACAGTTTCGACTGGTAACCAGTTGCCACAGCAGATCAGGCACCGTGCAGTCCGACATCCCCGACCCGACCTCCCTTCCCGTGCCCCTGGAGCCAGCCGGCCTGCCGGTGCCGGTGGATGCGGAGCCGGGGGCGGACGACGCCGCTCCCCTGGAGGGGCGCCCGTGCTGCATCGTCGGCATCGGCGCCTCGGCGGGCGGGCTTGAGGCGCTGCAGCGCTTCTTCGACCATGTGCCCGAAGACAGCGATCTCGCCTACGTCGTCGTCCAGCACCTGTCGCCGGTGCACAAGAGCCTGATGGGCGACCTGCTGGCCAAGCACACGAGGATGGAGGTGCTGCAGGCCGTCGACGGCATGATGGTGGAGCGCAACACCGTCTATCTGCTGCCGCCGGGCAAGCACATGACCATCGAGGGGCGCAGCCTGCGCCTCACCGCCAAGGATGCCGCCACCGGCATCAGCCTGCCGATCGACATCTTCTTCTCGGCGCTGGCCCGCGACGAGGGGCCGCTGGCGATCGGCGTGATCCTCTCGGGAACCGGGTCGGACGGCACCCGCGGCCTGCTGGCGATCAAGTCGGCGGGCGGTTTCGCCGCCGTCCAGGAGCCGGAGACCGCGCAGTTCGACGGCATGCCGCGCAGCGCCATGGCGGCGGGCCGGATGGACGCCGTCCTGCCGCCCGACCAGCTGCCGCGCTGCATCGTCGAGCACGCCGGTCGGGCGCTGGCCCGCGCCCGGCCGCTGCCGGGAGCACGCCGGCGCGAGGCCGCCGGCGACCCGCTGGCGCAGATCGTGGCGGCGATCCGCACCGTGACCGGCGTCGATTTCTCGCTCTACAAGCTCGCCACGCTGATGCGGCGGATCGAGCGGCGCATGCACGCCGTCGGCCTGGAATCGCTCGACGATTACGCCGCCATGCTGCGGGGCAACAACGCAGAGACGGTCACCCTCTACAAGGAGATGCTGATCGGCGTCACCCGCTTCTTCCGCGACGAGAGCGCCTTCGAGACGCTGGCGGAGAAGGCGGTGACGGCGCTGGTGCGCAAGCTGGGGCCGCCCGAGACGATCCGCGTCTGGGTCTGCGGCTGCGCCACCGGCGAGGAGGCCTATTCCCTGGCCATCCTCTTCACCGAGGCCATGGAGCGCCTCGGCCGGAACGCCGACGTCAAGATCTTCGCCACCGACATCGACCACGATTCCATCGAGTTCGCCAGCATCGGCGAGTATCCCCGTTCGATCGCCGAGGACGTCTCGCAGGAGCGCCTGCACCGCTTCTTCCAGCTGCGCGGCGACAAGTACGTGGTGGCGCGGGAGCTGCGGCGCATGGTGGTGTTCGCCGCGCACAACATCATGCGCGATCCGCCCTTCACCAAGATCGACCTGATCAGCTGCCGCAACCTGCTGATCTACATGGACAGCCCGCTGCAGCGCAAGGTGCTGAGCCTGTTCCAGTACGCCCTGCGCCAGGGCGGCTTCCTGTTCCTCGGCACCAGCGAGTCGCTGGGCGACCTCGCGCCAGAGTTCCACACCGTCGACAGCCGCAACAAGCTGTTCCAGTCCCTGCGCGCCGGCTCCTACCGGCTGTCGCGCCTGCTGGTGCCGCAGAGCACGGCGCCGCACCGCAGCGGCGACGAGTCGTCCATGAGCCCGGCCACCGAGGAAGCGGCCGCCATCGACGAGTCGATCGGGCTGCTGCTGAAGGCCTACGCCCCGCCCTGCCTGCTGATCAACGAGCAGATGAACATCCTGCACGTGTTCGGCGACGCCGGGCCGATCCTGCGGGTGCCGCCCGGCGAGGCGACCCTGAGCGTGCTGAAGCTCCTGCCCTCGTCGGTCGCCATGGTGGCGGGCACGGCGCTCAACCGCGCCTTCCGGTCGTCGGAGGAGTTCGCCCTGGCCAACATCCCGGTCAAGGACCGCGAGGGGCTGAGCGCCGTCGGGCTGCGGGTCAAGCCGTTCGTCTCGCGCAAGACCGGCCGGCGCTACGCCCTGGTGCTGCTGGAGCCGGCGGCCCGGTCGGTCGGCATGACCGACACCGAGTTCGACCTCAACGCCGACGCCGCCGAGCGCATCCGCGGCCTGGAGCAGGAGCTGCTGTCGCGCGGCGAGAACCTGCAGGCGACCATCGAGGAGCTGGAAACCGCCAACGAGGAGCTGCAGGCGACCAACGAAGAGTTGCTGGCCTCCAACGAGGAACTGCAGAGCACCAACGAGGAGCTGCAGTCGGTCAATGAGGAGCTGTACTCCGTCAACGCCGAGTACCAGGCGAAGGTGGAGGAGCTGACGGAGATCACCACCGACCTCGACAACCTGCTGCGGTCCACCGAGATCGGCGTGGTGTTCCTCGACGGCGACATGATCATCCGCCGCTTCACGCCGGCGGCGACGACGTTCATCAACATCATCGCCCGCGACGTCGGCCGCTCGATCACGCACCTCTCCACCAACATCGAGTATTCCGACTTCCTCTCCGACATCCGGACGGTCTTCAGCAGCCACGGACCGGTGGAACGGCACGTCCGCGTGCGCGACGGCCGCTGGATCCTGACGCGGATACTCCCTTACGTCAGCGACAAGAACGCCGTCGCCGGAGCGGTCGTCACCTTCGTCGACGTCTCCGCCACCAAACAGGCGGAGGAGCGCCTGCAGACCATCATCGACAGCCTGCCCGAACACATCGCCGTGCTCGACCGCGGCGGCACGGTGGTCATGGCCAACGCCTCCTGGCGCCAAGCGGCGGACGACGGCCAGGCGATGCGGCCGCCGGTCGCCGACGGGCCCGGCGGTCTGGCCGGGTCGGCCTTGCCCGACGCCGTGCGCCAGGGCGTCCAGGAGGTGCTGGCGGGCAACGCCGACCGCTTCGCCATGGAGTATGCCTGCCCGACCGCCAAGGGCCCGCGCTGGTTCCTGCTGTCGGCCGTCAGCCTGCCCGACGGGGCCGGCGACGGCGGCGGGGGCGCCGTCGTCAGCCACATCGAGGTGACCAGCCGCAAGCTGCTCGGGCTGAAGGTCACGGACGAGACGACGGCGGAACCGGTGGAGAGGGCCACGTGAGCGACGAGCGGCTCGAAGGGCTGCGACGGCGCGCCGAGGCGGTCATCACCGAGGGCGGTTTCGACTCGTCCAGCCTGGCGGCCGGGACCTTCAAGGAGATCGTGCACGAGCTGTACGTGCACCAGGCCGAGCTGGAGATCCAGAACGAGGAGCTGCGCAACGCCCAGCAGACGCTGGAGGTGTCGCGGCGCGAGTACGTCCAGCTCTTCCAGGCGCTGCCGCTCGCCTGCTTCACCGTCAACGCCGCCGGCATCGTCGGCGAGGCCAATCCGGCGGCGGAGCGGCAGTTCCGGCTGCCCCACCGCCAGCTCAAGGGCCGGCCGCTGACCCTGCTGGTGGCCTCCTACGACCACGGGCGGCTGTTCGCCGCCCTGTCGCGCCTGCGCGAGAGCGGCACCTGGACGGCCCAGGAGTACGTCTTCGTCGGCGCCGACGGTCCCATCGACGGCCTCACCAGCGGCCACCGCGTGGCGCTGGAGGACGGCGACAAGGGCGACGTGCTGCTGACCATCACCGACGTCACCGAACGCAACGTCTGGGTGCGCGAGCTGCAGGCCGCCCGCGACGAGGCCGACCGCAACCGCGCCGCCTACCACCACATCCTGCAGTCGGTGTCGGAAGGCCTGTGCGGCGTCGACGAGGAGGGGACGGTCACCTTCGCCAACGCCGCGGCGCTGTCCATCACCGGCTTCACCACCGCCGACCTGGTGGGCGGTCCGGCCGGCGCCCTCTTCGCCGGCCGGAACGGAGCCGCCGCCGCGCTGGCGGCGTCGCTGCGGGACGGGACGGCGCGCACGGTGGCGCAGCAGACCATGCGCCGGCACGACGGCTCCACCTTCGCGGCCGAGGTGTCGGTGTCGCCGCTGGTCGAGCACACGCGCCTCACCGGCGCGGTGCTGTCGTTCCGCGACGTCACCGCCCGCCTGGCCGCGGAGGAGGCCCTGCGCGTCAGCGAGGAGCGCCACCGCACGCTGGTGCAGTCGCTGCACGAGGGCGTCGTGCTGCACGACGCGACCGGCCGCCGGCTCGTCACCAACGCCATGGCGGAGCGGCTGCTCGCCGGGCCGGCCGCCGCCCTGCTCGACCCGCGGGCCGAGACGCTGGACGAGGAGAAGGGGAGCGGACGCCGGTTCATCGACACCGACGGCTCGCGCCTGCAGGGGCTGCCGCCGGCCGCCCGGGCGCTGCGGGAAGGCCGGCCGGTGATCGAGCAGGTCGTCGGCATCGCCACCGGCGACGGCGTCGGCGCGGCGGCCGGCGACGGCGCCACCTGGCTGCGCATCAGCAGCCATCCCGTCGACGGCAACGGCGGCCGCTTCGAGGCGGTGGTCACCAGCGTCAGCGACATCACCGCCATCAAGGCGATGGAGCGCGACCTCAACGTGGCCCTCGACGCCAAGGAGCGCTTCATGGCGTCGGCCAGCCACGACCTGCGCCAGCCGGTGCAGGCGCTCACCCTGTTCTCCGACCTCCTGCTCAAGGAGCGGCTGCCCGCGAAGGCGCGCCGCTTCGCCGAGCAGCTGCGCGATTCGGTGGGGGCGCTCGGCTCCATGCTCGACTGCCTGCTCGACATCTCGCGCCTGGAGGCGGGGCTGGTCACGCCGGTGATCGCGCGCGTCGACCTGCACGGCCTGATGAGCCGCCTGCAGGCCGAGTTCGAACCCCTGGCCGCGTCGTCGGGCCTGCGCTTGCGCTGCGTGCCGACGCGCGCCGCGCTCGACAGCGACGGTGCGCTCCTCGAGCGGGTGCTGCGCAACCTGCTGTCCAACGCCCTGCGCTACACGCGGTCCGGGCGGGTTCTGTTCGGCACCCGCCGCCACCGCGGCCGGCTGCGCCTGGAGGTGTGGGACACCGGAATCGGCATCGCCGAGAACCAGATCGACCGGATCTTCCAGGACTTCTACCAGGTCGGCAACCTGGCCCGCGACCGCCGGGAAGGGCTGGGCATGGGCCTGTCCATCGCCAAGCGGCTGATCGCCATGCTGGGCGGCACCATGGACGTCCGCTCCACCCTGGGCAAGGGATCGTGCTTCGCCGTCAGTCTGCCCCTCGCCGCCGCCCCCGCGACCCCGCCCGCCGCCCGACCGGCGGACGGCGACGGCCGGGCCGAGGGCGGGGAGGACGCGCTGGTGCTGCTGGTGGAGGACGACGCCGTCATCCGCATGGCGCTCGCCATGATGCTGGAGGGCTGGGGGTACCGGGTGGTCGAGGCCGGCTCGGTGCGCGAGGCGCTGGGACACCTCAACGACCACGGGCTGAAGCCCGACCTGCTGCTGGCCGACTACCGCCTGCCCGACGGCGAGACCGGGCTGATGCTGATGGACACGGTGCGCCGCCGCCTGGGCGGCGACACGCCGGGCATCCTGCTCACCGGCGACACCTCGTCCGACCGCCTGCGCGAGGCGTCGGCGGCGCAGTGCGCGCTGCTGCACAAGCCGATCCAGCCGGGGGCGCTGGAAGCGACGGTGCGCGCCAGCCTGGCCCGGCGCGACGGCGCCTGACCCCCGGCGCTTGTCCTACACCGTCCCGCGCAGGCGCTCGGCGCGCCGGCGCAACCACTCCATGCAGGCCAGCAGCAGGACCGAGATCACCGTCAGCACGACGGCGACGGCGGTGATGGTCGGGCTGATGTTCTCGCGGATGCCGCTGAACATCTCGCGCGGCAGGGTGCGCTGTTCCGGTCCCGCCATGAACAGGACCACCACCACCTCGTCGAAGGAGGTGGCGAAGGCGAAGAGCGCGCCCGACGCGACGCCGGGCAGGATCAGCGGCAGGGTGACGCGCCGGAAGGCCTGCAGCGGCGGCGCGCCGAGCGACGCCGCGGCGCGCGTCAGGTTGGTGTCGAAGCCCTGCAGGGTGGCGCTGACGGTGATCACCACGAACGGCGTCGCCAGCGCGGTGTGGGCAA
This sequence comes from Azospirillum sp. ST 5-10, assembly GCF_051225715.1. Classification (NCBI taxonomy): domain Bacteria; kingdom Pseudomonadati; phylum Pseudomonadota; class Alphaproteobacteria; order Rhodospirillales; family Azospirillaceae; genus Azospirillum; species Azospirillum sp. ST 5-10. The sequence continues at coordinate 275,046 of NZ_JBPJSP010000002.1, read as the reverse complement.
GGATCAGGCCGAGATAGCTGCCCGTCAGCCCGAGCGGCGCGAAGAAGAAGTAGACGCCGACCGCGGTGATGACCAGCGGCACCACCATGGGCGACAGCACCACCGCCAGCACCAGCGGCTTGAGCCGGCTCTTCCACTGCGCCAGCCCGAGCGCCGCCAGGGTGCCGAGGATCATCGACAGGACGGTCGCCGACACGCCGATGATCAGGCTGTTCTTCAGCGCCCCCGTCCAGCGCTCCGACGTCACGAAGTCGGCGTACCAGCGCAGCGACAGGCCGGGCAGCGGGTAGGTGAGATAGCTGCCCGAACTGACGGAGAGCGGCATGATCGCCAGGATCGGCGCCATCAGGAACACCAGCACCAGGGACGCCACCACCACGGTGGTCGCCCATGCCATGCGCTGGCCGGCGGTGCGGGGGGCGTGGCCGCTCATGTCTTGAGGCCTCCGGTCGCGGCGGGCCCGTGCACCAGCCGGCCGTAGACCACCGCCAGCAGCAGGGTCGCCAGCAGCAGCACGGCGCCGAGCGCCGAGGCGAGGCCCCAGTTGACCGTGTCGGTGGTGTAGAAGGCGATGAAGTAGCTGATCATCTGGTCCCCCGCCCCGCCCACCAGCGCCGGCGTGATGTAGTAGCCGATGGCGAGGATGAAGACGAGCAGGCAGCCGGCGCCGATGCCGGGCACCGTCTGCGGCAGGTAGACCCGGACGAACGCCACCGCCGGCGGCGCCCCCAGCGAGGCGGCGGCGCGCAGGTAGGCCGGCGGGATCGCCTTCATGACGCTGTAGAGCGGCAGGATCATGAACGGCAGCAGCACGTGGGTCATGGCGATGAGGACGCCGGTGCGGTTGTAGATGAGGCGCAGCGGCTCGTCGATCAGGCCGGCCCAGCGCAGGGCGTCGTTGACCACGCCCTGGCCCTGCAGCAGCACGATCCAGGCGCAGGTGCGCACCAGCAGCGACGTCCAGAACGGCAGCAGCACGAAGATCATCAGCAGGTTCGAGGTGCGCGCCGGCAAGGTCGCCAGCAGGTAGGCGACGGGAAAGCCGAGCAGCAGGCACAGCGCGGTCACCCCCAGCCCGATGCCGAAGGTGCGCGCGAACACGTCGCGGTAGATGGACTGCTCCGCCGGCGCGGCGACGACGGCGCCGTCGGCGTCGCGCCGCAGGTCGAGCGCCGCCAGCAGGTAGAAGTCGGTCAGCGGCCCGCGCGCTCCGCGGATCGCCGCCCAGGTCCCGCGCTCGCCCCAGGCCGGGTCGGCGTCGAGCAGCGCCGCCTTCGCCTGCCCCGGCTCCGGCAAGGTCTTGATGCGCCGCGCCGTGCCCATCAGCAGGGTGCGGAAGCCCGGCTGGGCGTAGTTCAGCCGCTTCGCGGCGACGGCCACCGTACGCGCCTCGTACGCCTCCTTGAGGTCGGCGGCGAGCGCCGCGTACGCCTCCTCCTCCGGCAGGCCGCGCCCGTCCCAGGCGGCCAGCGCCACCGCCGTGCGCGGCAGCACCTCGGCGACCTCCCAGTCGTCGACGCTGCGCCACAGCATGCCGGCGATCGGCACCAGGAAGGTGAAGAGCAGGAACAGGAGGAGCGGCACCACGAGGGCCAGCGCCTTCGTCCGGCGCATCCGCTCCGCCCGCCGGAGCCGGACCTTCAGCGGGATGTCGGGCATGGAGAGACGATCCTCGGGCGAAGAGCCGCGCCGGCCCCCCGCCCGACCTCCCGCCACTGCGCGGGGAGAGGGTTCGGGTGGGGGGCCGCCACGACCGTGTCGATCGCGGCCTACTTCGCCGCCCACTTGTTGAAGCGCTCGGTCAGCCGGTCGATGTTCTCCAGCCAGAAGGTGGTGGAGATCTCGATGGAGTTCGCCATGTTGGCCGGCGCCGTCGGCAGGTCGGCCAGCACCGCCGGCGGCACCAGGTCGGCGGCCTTCTTGTTCGACGTGCCGTAGGCGATGTTCTGCGACAGCTTGGCCTGGTTCTCGGCCTTGCCGACGAAGTCGAGGAACTTGTAGGCGGCGTCGACGTTGGGGCTGTCCTTGAGGATCACCCAGCTGTCCAGGGTGTAGAGGGCGCCGTCCCAGACCATGCCGAAGTTCTTGCCCTCGCCCTTGTTGGCGGCGTCGATGCGGCCGTTGTAGACCGAGGTCATCGCCACCTCGCCCGAGGCCAGGAGCTGCGGCGGCTGGGCGCCGGCCTTCCACCAGACGAGATCGTTCTTGATGGTGTCGAGCTTGCGGAAGGCGCGCTCGACGCCCTCGTCGGTCGCCAGCACGGCGTAGACGTCCTTCGGCGCCACGCCGTCGCCGATCAGGGCGATCTCCAGGGTGGTCTTCGGCCCCTGGCGCAGCGCCCGCTTGCCCGGGTACTTCGCGGTGTCGAAGAAGTCCTTCCAGCCGTCCGGCGCGTCCTTCAGCTTGTCCTTGTCGTAGCCGAGCACGAAGTCGTAGACGATGGCGCCGACGCCGCAGGGATTGACGGCCTCCTTGTAGTACTGGCCCTCGCCGCCGATCTTCGAATAGGCGATGGTCTCGAACAGGCCTTCCTCGCAGCCGAGCGCCAGCTCCTCGCTCTCCACCTGCACGACGTCCCAGGTGGAGGCGCCGCCCTGCACCTTGGCGCGCAGCACGCCGATGCCGCCGTCCCAGGATTCGTCGTTCATGGCCACGCCGGCGGCCTGGCGGAAGGGCTCGAAATAGACCTTCTTCTGGGCGTCCTGGTAGGCGCCGCCCCACGACACCACGGTCAGGTCGCGGGCATGCGCCGCGCCGGCCAGCAGCCCCGCGGTCAGCGCCGCGGCGATCCCCACACTCAAGCTCTTCTTCGACATGGCCCCTGTTCCTCGTCGGTTCTGGTTGTCACACCGGGTCGAGCGCCCGGCAGTCCTCGGGGAGGAAGGCGACGGTCACCGGCTGGCCGTGGCGCGCCTCGAAGCGGACGCCGGGCGGCAGCTTGACCATGAACTCGGGATTTCCCGCGGCTTCCAGCACGGCCAGCGTGTGGTCGCCGAGATAGATGGTGTCGCGCACGGTCGCCGGCAGGACGTTGGGTTCCGTGACGGCGTCGCCGTCGCGGTGAAGGCGCACCCGTTCCGGGCGCACCGACAGGGCGGTGCGCGCCCCCGGCCCGTCGACCCGCACCGGCATCGCCCGGACACGGCCGCCGGCGTCGAGGCGGACGGTGCAGCCACCGCCGTCGACGCTCTCGACGGTTCCCGGCAGCACGTTGTTCTCGCCGATGAAGTTGGCGACGAAGCTGTTGACGGGACGCTCGTACAGCTCGTCCGGCCGGTCGATCTGCTGGATCACGCCGTCGTTGAAGACGGCGATGCGGTCCGACATGGTCAGCGCCTCGCCCTGGTCGTGGGTGACGTAGACCACGGTGATGCCGGTCGATTCGTGGATCTGCTTGATCTCGAGCTGCATGTGCTCGCGCAGCCGCTTGTCCAGCGCCCCCAGCGGCTCGTCCATCAGCACGAGCTGCGGCTCGAAGACGAGCGCGCGGGCCAGCGCCACGCGCTGCTGTTGGCCGCCCGAGAGCTGGCCGGGCCGCCGCCTCGCCAGCGCCTCCAGCTTGACCATGGCCAGGGCACGGGCGACCCGCCGGCGGATCTCCGCCTTCGCCATCCGGCGCACCGACAGCGGGAAGGCGAGGTTCTCCTCCACCGTCATGTGCGGGAAGAGGGCGTAGTTCTGGAAGACCATGCCGATGTCGCGCTTGTGCGGCGGCACGTTCTTGATCGGCCGGCCGTCGAGGACGATCTCGCCCTCGGTCGGCACCTCGAAGCCGGCCAGCATCATCAGCGTCGTCGTCTTGCCCGAACCGGAGGGTCCGAGCAGGGTCAGGAACTCCCCCCGGCGGATGTCGAGGTCGAGATTCCGCACCACCAGATGTTCGCCGTCGTACGTCTTCTGCACGCCGGCGAAACGCACGAGCGTATCCGTTGTCGCGGGCGTGCCGCCGTCCATAGGCTCCGTTCCTGCCGTCCGCCCGCCGCGTGGGAAACGCCCGGGCCGCTAACCGTCGGCTCGACGGTACATGTGTTTAAGAAATTCGACAAGAACGGCGCTGCGGCCGGGCGGGGTTCGCCCGTGGCCGCACCCGGTCCGGCGCGGCCACGGACGCCGTCCGTTCACACCGCGGCGGTCACCTGGATCTCGACGCGGTACTCCGGCGCGGCCAGACGCGCCTCGACGGTGGCGCGGGCCGGGGTGTTGGCCGGATCGACCCAGGCCTCCCAGGCCGCGTTCATCTCGGCGAAGGTGGCGATGTCGGTGAGATAGATGGTCGCCGCGAGGAGGCGGCTCTTGTCGGTGCCGGCCTCGGCCAGCAGACGGTCGATCTGCGCCAGGATCCGGCCGGTCTGCGCGGTCACGTCGCCGCTGGGATCGTCGGCGACCTGGCCGGCGAGGTAGACCGTGCCGTTGTGCACGACCATCTGGCTCATGCGCGGGCCGCGGTGGAAACGCTGGATGGACATGGCGCTGCTCCCTGGAATGGCGTCGGGGACGCCTTTCTAGGGCGCCGCCGGGCGACGTTCCACCGAAACCGTGCCGGTCACCCCATCTTCTTGGCGGCGAAGGCCTTGGCGATCGCCATCATCGACTTCTCGTGCCCGGCCCCGGCGCCCGGCCCCGCCGCCGGGCCGCCGAGGATGGCCGCCGCCGAGGGGCGGGCGGCCGCCGCCGGCGCGTCCTCGGCCTCGCCGCCGCCCATCCGGCTGAGCACCCGCTCCAGCGCCTCGCGCGACAGCGGCGCCGGCGGCGCCGTGGCGCGGCCGGCGGTCGCCGCCGGACGGCCCTGCGGCCGGGCCGCGGGCGCCGCGCCGGCGCGGCGCACGAGCCGCTCCACCGCGGCACCGGCGATCGCCTTCATGAAGGGCTGCGCCATGCCGAGCAGAAGCCGCTGGTCCTCCGCCGCCCAGGCGATCAGGATCTTCTGGGCGACGGCGTGGCTGCCGCGGGCCGCCACCAGCGCCTCGCGCACCTTGGTTTCCACGTAGGACTCGCTCATCGCCGCCGGCCTCCGACAAGGGGCCCGTCGCACGGAGGCCCACCGTCTCCGACTGTCGGGCGGAACGGTTAACAAAGGGTTCCCACCGCCGCGTTGTTGCCGGCGGGGCGCGGTTGGGGGATAGTGGCGGCCATGCTCATCGAGACCTTCGCCGACCTGATCTGCCCCTGGTGCTACATCGGCAAGCACCGGCTGCGGCGCGCCCTGGACAGCCGGCCGCGGCTGCGCCCGGAGCTGCGCTGGCAGCCGTTCCAGCTCAACCCCGACATGCCGCGCGGCGGCATGGACCGCGACGCCTACCTCGCGGCGAAGTTCGGCGGGCCGGAGCGGGCGCGGCAGATCTACGCCGTGGTCGAGGAGACGGCCGAGCGGGACGGGCTGGCCCTGGCGCTGGAGCGCATCCGCCGCACCCCCAACACCTTCGACGCCCACCGCACCGTTCGCTTCGCCGCCCGCCACGGCCGCGGCGACGCCATGGCCGACGCGCTGTTCGCCGCCTACTTCACCCAGGGGCTCGACATCGGCGACCGCGACACCCTGGCCGCCACCGCCGCCGGGCTCGGCTTCGACGTCCGCGAGGTGAAGACGATGCTGGCCACCGACGCGGAGACGGCGGCGGTGCGCAGCGCCGACACCCTGGCCCGCCAGCTCGGCCTGCAGGCGGTGCCGTGCTACATCTTCAACCGCCGCTTCGCGCTGTCCGGCGCCCAGGAGCCGGCCAGCTTCCTGCCGCTGCTCGACCTGGCGGTCGACGAGGCAGTGGTCAGCTCGGCCGCCGACTGACCCTCACCGGCCGCCGCGCACCCGGCGGTAGGCGAGGCGCAGCGCCGCCCAGGCGGCGCCGGCGATCAGGGCGACCAGCAGGATCACCATGCCGACGGCGCCGAACACGCCCTGCAGCGTGTCCCAGAAGCCGAACTGGGCGATCAGGATGACCAGGATGACGAACAGCAGGATCGGCATGGCGGCGTCCTCGGCGGTGGCGTTCCGTCCTGGTGAAACAGCCGAGATCCCGCTTGGTTGCCGCGCCGGCGCCGCCCGATCACCCCAGCGCCCGCTTGCGCCGCTCCATGAGCCGCCAGATGAAGGGGGTGAAGATGAGCTGCATCGCCATCTCCATCTTGCCGCCGGGGACGACGATGGTGTTGGCGCGCGACATGAAGCTGTCGTGCATCATGCTCAACAGATAGGCGAAGTCGATCCCCTTGGGGTTGGCGAAGCGGATCACCACGAAGCTCTCGTCCGCCGTCGGGATGTGGCGGGCGATGAAGGGGTTGGAGGTGTCCACCGTCGGCACGCGCTGGAAGTTCACGTGGGTGCGGGTGAACTGCGGGCAGATGTAGTGGACGTAGTCGTGCATGCGCCGCAGGATGGTGTCGGTCACCGCCTCGGTCGAGTAGCCGCGGGTCGCCTTGTCGCGGTGGATCTTCTGGATCCACTCCAGGTTCACCACCGGCACGACGCCGATCTTCAGGTCGGGGTAGCGCGAGACGTCCACCGCGTCGGTGGCGACGGCGCCGTGCAGCCCCTCGTAGAACAGCATGTCGCTGGGCGGCAGTTCCTCCCAGTCGGTGAAGGTGCCGGGCGGCTGGCCGTAGGGCCGGGCCTCCGCCTCGTCGTGCAGGTACTTGCGGCGCAGGCCGGTGCCGCTCTCGGCGTAGGTGTGGAAGAGGCGCTCGAGCTCCTCGAACAGGTTCGAGTCGGGCCCGAAATGGCTGAAGGTGGGATCGCCGTCGCCGAGGCGCCGCGCCATCTCCTGCTTCATCTCGGTGCGGTCGTAGCGGTGGAAGCTGTCGCCCTCGATGATGGCGGCGGCGACGGATTCGCGCCGGAAGATCTCCTGGAAGGTGCGGGTCACCGACGTGGTGCCGGCTCCCGACGAGCCGGTGATGGCGATGATCGGATGCTTCTCGGACATGGGATGCGCACCTCTTATTGGGCCGTGCGGAACAGGCCGCGGGCGTTGAACAGCGGGGTGTCGAGCACCGGCTCGGCGGCGAAGCGGTGGTAGGCCTGGATGCGCTCGACCTCCTCGGCCGACCCGAGGATCAGCGGCACCCGCTGGTGCAGGCCGGTGGGAACGAGGTCGAGCACCCGCTCCGTGCCGGTGGTCGACAGGCCGCCCGCCTGCTCCACCAGCAGCGACATGGGGTTGCCCTCGTACATCAGGCGCAGGCGGCCGTCGCGCGACACCGCCCGGCTGTCGCGGGGATAGAGGAAGACGCCGCCGCGCATCAGGATGCGGTGCACCTCCGCCACCAGCGAGGCGATCCAGCGCATGTTGAAGTCCTTGCCGCGCGGCCCCTCGGCGCCGGCCATGCACTCCTCGACGTAGCGCTTCACCGGCGCCTCCCAGAACCGGCTGTTGGAGGCGTTGACGGCGAACTCCCGGGTCGCCGCCGGGATCGTCAGGTTGGGATGGGTCAGCACGAAGTCGCCCATCACGGGATCGAGCGTGAAGCCCTGGACGCCGGCACCGACGCTCAGCACCAGCATGGTCGAGGGCCCGTAGATGGCGTAGCCCGCCGCCACCTGGCGCGCCCCGGGCTGCAGGAAATCCTCCGCCACCACCGGCTCGCCCGGGCGCGGCGCATGCAGCACCGAGAAGATGCTGCCCACCGAGACGTTGACGTCGATGTTGGAGGAGCCGTCCAAGGGGTCGTAGAGCAGCAGGAAGTCGCCGCGCGGGTAGTGCTCGGGCACCGGCACCGGCTGCTCCTGCTCCTCCGAGGCGACGGCGGCGACGTGGCCGCCGAACTCGGTGCGCTGGCGGAAGATCTGGTCGCTCAGCACGTCGAGCTTCTGCTGGGTCTCGCCCTGCACGTTGACGGCGTCGAGCTTGCCCAGCACCTCGCGCAGCGCGCCGGCGGCGACGGTCCGCGAGATCCGTTTGCAGGCCTGGGCGACGTCGAGGAGGAGCTGGACCAGATCGGTGCCGAAGGTGCCGCGCGTGCGCTTCTCCTGAAGGAGATACTGGGCGATGGTGGGATGCTCGGTGATCGGCATGGCGTCCTCCCGGCTCGGCTCCGTGATGCACACTGGCGGCGTGCGCGCGTCTTCTCATGAGGTCTGGCTAATACGGAGCGGCCGCCCCGGCAATTGGTTTCGCAAACCAACATCCTGCCCGATCGGGCAGGCTGGTGCGGCATCCCGCCTGCCCCGACGGTGCGGGCCGTCGGAGCGAAGGCCCGCCGCGGGTGGGCGTGCCGGGCCAGGGTGGCACGGGCGCTCCCCTGCACGCCAGGAGAGGTGCGGCAGAATGTCGCACCCCCTTTCCGGCCCGTGAAAAAAGCCCTTCCCCCGGCGGGAGAAGGGCTTGTCGCGGGCGGTCCACGGGATCAGTGCCCGTTGCTCCGGGGGGCCGGAGGCGGCGGAGCCTCGGCGCGCGGCGGCGCGGCGGAACTCCCCTTGGGCGCATCCTTGGGCGGGCGGGGCGGCTGGGTGGGTCCGGTGACGACATCGAAATCGAACATGGCTGGCCTCTCTGGGTTGTGAGGCCGCCCGAAACCGCATGGTCGATGCCGAGGATGGTGCGTCGCGCAAGGAAGCCGCTGCAGTATCGGGCGGCTTCGGGGTCGGCGACGAGTGTGCGCGATCCTATGCCGCCGGTCGAAACCAGCGGCCAAAATATCGGGATGCCCGCGCCGAAACGGCGGACACCCCCGCGGGGCGGATCGCGTTCGTCATGGAGGACAGTTTATCCGACCGCGGCCCGTACGCCAAGCGCTTCCTTGCCGCGTCCGCGGGGGCCCGGTCAGGGCCCGCGGAAACGGAAGTCCGCCAGCGTCTGGCGCCCCTCGGCGGAGAGCCGGCCGAGCACGTCCACCACGGCGGCGTCGACCTGCCGGCTCAGCTCGTCGTCGGCCGCGTGGAACCGCGCGAACGCGTCGGCCAGCGCCTGCGCGTCGTAGGTGTCGCCGCTCAGCGCCCGCTCGACGGCGCGGCGCAAGGCGTCGCGGTTGTCCTCCTGCTGGCGGAGCAGCGACCGCTTCGCCTCGAAGGTCTCGCGCAGAACACTGGCGTCGGCCGGCGACAGCACCTCGGCGACCCGGTCCACGAAGTGGGCCAGCCGACGCTCGGGGCCGGGCGGCGGCGGCGGCGGCGGGCCCCAGTGCATGAGCTGGCCGACGAAAATGCCGATCAGCAGCATGTTGGCGGCCAGCGAGGCGATCAGCAGGTACCACGGCCAGCGGCGGCCCACGGTCGTCACGCTCATTGGATGGTGCCCCAGTAGCCGCCGCCGGCCACCAGCACGTCCGACAAGCCCTGCGGGCCGGCCATGGTGGCCGTGGCGAGCGGCAGGACCGCCTGGGACACGACGAGGAATCCCGCCAGGGCGGACACGGCGAGAACCCCCGCGGCTGGCCACAGGCGGACCGGTGGCGGGACCATGAACCAGGGAGGCGTGCGGCGCGCCGGCGCGGCGTCGATCCGGGCGGCGATGCCGGCGGCGACGCGGTTCACCGCGGCGGCCGACACCCGCGGCGCGGCGGTGTCGAGCAGGCCGTCCAGGGCCACGGCCTCCGCCAGGATGGCCGCTGCCTCGTCGGAGGTGGCGAGAAGGGTGGCGGCGTCGGCCGCCCGGCTGTCGGGCCAACGGCGCAGATCGCCGCCGTAGAGGTCCGTGTAGTGCTTGAACTCTTTGAGTGTCATGGCTAAGGGCCGTCCTTCTGACGGGTCGGGGGAAGCAAGGGGGCGAGCCGGGCACGCAGCGTTCGCCGGGCACGGACCAGCAGACTTTCCATGGCCGAGACCGAAACCTGCAGGACCTGCGAAGCTTCGGAACAACTCATCTCCTGATAATAGCAAAGGCTCAACGCCGCCCGCTGGCGCTCCGGCAGTTCGGCGATGGCGGCGGCGACCACCGCACCGGCCTCGCGGTCGGCGAGCCGCTCCTCGATGCCGCCGTCGGGGTCCTCCATCTCCCCCACCGTTTCGATGGGGGCGAAGGTGCGGCGGCGGCGGTAGTCGATGGCGCGGTTGACGACGATCCGGTACAGCCAGGTCGAGAAGCGGGTGCCGTCGGCCCGCCAGCGGTCGGCATGCGTCCAGATCTGCAGGAAGGCGTCCTGCACCACCTCCTCGGCGTCGTTGGCGTTGCGCACGACACGATAGGCCAGGGCGATGCTGCGCCGCAGGTGCCGGCGCGACAGGGCGTCGAAGGCGGCCCGGTCGCCGGCGGCCGCGGCGGCCATCAGTTCCTCGTCATCGGCATCGTCGAAGGACCTCACCCGAGCATCCTTGGTCGTTCGCGGCGCATACCCGTCGTCGCCATCCTTTCGTGTCACCCCATGATACGGGCCGCCCCACCGTCTCCTGCGGTCCCGCCCGAGTTTTTTTCGCCGCCGGCCGCAGGCGGTGGAGCCGGTCGTCCGTACCACCGGACAGGACAGGATCTTTCTCCAGGGTGACACATCATGACGGCAGGCGCTCCGGCCGCGGATCCCGTGGTGGCGACGTTGCAGCTCGGCCAGACGCTGGAGGGCATCGGCCGGGTCGACCTCGCGGTCGGCGCGTACCGCCGCGCCGTGGCCCTGCAGCCGCGGGTGCCGGAGCTGCGCGTGCTGCTGGCCGACGCGTGCCAGCGCGTCGGCCGGGTCGGCGAAGCCGCGGCCAGCCTCGCCGTCGCCCTGCAGCTGCGGCCCGGGGACGTGGAGTCCCGCAACACGCTGGGCGTCCTGCTGCGCGGCGCCGGCCGGTCGGCAGCCGCCACGGCCTGCTTCGCCAACGTCCTGGCCGCCGCGCCTGACCACGCGCCGGCGCTGGTCAACCTCGGCCTCATGGCGATGGGCCACGGCTCCCCCGCCGGGGCGATCCGCTGGTACCGCCGGGCGCTCGCCTGCGACGGCGGCATCGCCGCGGCGTGGAACGCTCTGGGCAACGCCCTCAAGGCGGCGGGGACGCCCGCGGCGGCGGTGCGCTGCTGGGAGGTGGCGCTGGCCCTGGACCCCGCCTCGGTGGACGCGCTCGCCAACCTGGGTGCGGCGCGGCGCGACGCCCAGCGCATGGCGGAGGCGAACGCGCTGCTGCGGCGCGGCCTGGCGCTGGCGCCGCTGCACGCTCCGCTGCACGCCGTCCGCGCCTACGTGCTGTGCGGGCAGCGGCGGTTCGACGAGGCGCGCCGGGCCTGCCGCCTGGCGCTGGCGGTGGCGCCGGCGCTGCCGGACGCCCTGTGCACCCTCGGCCTGGCCGAATGGTGGGGCGGCGGCCGGCGGCCGGAGCGCTGGCTGGACCGCGCCGCCGCCGCATCCCCCGGCCACCCGCTCGCCCGTTTCAACCGCGGCCTGCTGGACTTGGAACGGGGCCGGCCGCAGGCCGGCTGGGCCGGCTATGCCTGCCGGTTCGAGGCCGGCCGGGCCGGCCGCCGGCGCCGCTTCGCCATCCCGGAATGGACCGGCGAGCCGCTGGCCGGCAAGCGCCTGTTCGTCTGGCGCGAACAGGGGGTGGGCGACGAGTTCCTGTTCGCCTCCTGCTATGCCGACGCCATCCGCGCGGCGGAGCACACCGTCATCGAATGCGATCACCGGCTGGTCTCCCTGTTCCAGCGTTCGTTCCCGCACGCCACCGTCCGCGCCGAGCAGCCGGCCCGCGGCCAGCCGGTGGTGGAGGTGGTGGACTGCGACGTCCACGTCCCCGCCGGCTCCCTGCCCCGCCGGCTGCGCCCGGACCTGGCGTCCTTCCCGCCCCGTGCGGCGTGGCTGTTCGCCGACCACATGCGCACGCTCGACTGGCGCGAGCGGCTCGACCGGATGGGCGGGGCGCTGCGCGTCGGCATCAGCTGGCGCAGCCAGAACATGGCGCTGGACCGGCAATGGGCGTACCTGCCGCTCGACGGGTGGGGGCCGCTGTTCGCGGTGCCGGGCATTCTCTTCATCAACCTGCAGTACGACGACGCGCGCGCCGAGATCGCCCGGGCCGAGGACCGCTTCGGCGTGCGCATCCACCAGATGGTCGCCGCCCACAAGGGCCGCCTGGAGCCGGTCGACCTGAAGAACGACTTCGAGAGCACGGCGGCGCTCATCGCCAACCTCGACCTGGTGATCGCCCCGGCCAATTCGGTGGGCGAACTGGCGGGGGCGCTGGGCGTCCCGGTCTGGCGCTTCAGCGATCGCGACTGGACCCATCTCGGCACCGTCGTCCGTCCCTGGTATCCGACCATGCGCGTGTTCCCGCCCGGCCACGACGGCGCCGCCGGCGCCTTGCGGCGGATCGCCGAGGCGGTGCGCCGCGTCGCCGCGTCGGCGCACGCCGCGACACGGCCGGACGAGGCCGGCCGGCGGCGGCGCCCCCAGTGACGGGCGATCCGGTACGGGCTGGTCGCCGGTCAGTTCCGGCGTGGCGGCGGCGGTCCGGCGGGCGGCGGTCCGGCGGGGCGGCCGGCGTCGGCCGACGGGCGTCCGAACGCCTTTTCGAAGATCCGCTCGGCGAGATCGGCCGGGGGACCGGGCTCGCGCGCCGACAGGGCCAGCTCGATCCCGACCATCTCGTCCAGCATCGCCTGGGCGTCGGTCGAGCGGGCCAGGAGACGCCGGGCCTCGCGCGCCGCCCCGGCCGGCCACGCACCCAGGTCGGCGCCGTGGCGGTCGAGCAGCGCGCGGAACTCGTCATCCGTCATCAAAGGCATCCCTGGCCGCCTGGGCGCTGGCGCGCAGCAGGACCCGGAGTTGCTGGCGCGCGCGTTTGAGCAGCGACTCTACCGCAGTCACGCTGATCTGCATAGCCGAGGCGATGTCGGCGTTGCTGAGGCCCTCATAGTAGAACAGCGTCAGCGCGACCCGCTGCTGGGGCGGCAGCCTGCGCTGGGCGTCCTGCAGGCGGGCGGCGACCTGGTGGCGCTGGATCGTGTGGACGGCGTCGGCGCCCTGGGCCGCCGGCTCCTCCACGGCGTCCAGCTCCTCGTTCACCGGCCGCCGCTTGTGGTCGATGCAGCGGTTGACGACGACCCGGTAGAGCCAGGTGGTGAAGCGCGCGCCCTGGTCGGACCATTGGACGCGCCGCTGCCAGACCTGCAGGAAGACGTCCTGCACGATGTCCTCGGCCTCGCTGTCGCTGCCGCTGACGCGGCGGGCCAGCGCGTAGGTCCGCTTCAGGTGGCGGTGCACCAGGCGGCGGTAGGCGTCCTGGTCGCCGCCGCGGATGCGCGCCATCAGCGCTTCGTCGGAGTCCTCGGGCCGGTCGTCGCAGACCCGCACGTCCACCTGCGGCGCCGACACCTCACACTCGCCACGCCGCTCGAGTTGCACCGCCGTGCTCATGATCGTTCGGTCTCCCCACCGCGGCGGTGTGGGACCCTTTGGCCCGCGCCCCGGATGCGTCGGAAACCCCGCCGCGTTCTGCGGCGGTGGAGAGGGGGCCGCGTTGCGCGGCGATGGATTGCCAAGCCTTCGCCATGGGCTCAAGCTGGCGGATGACGGCGTCGGTCGCGGCCACCGGGTCCTTGCGGGCGGCGGCCAGCCCGGCCTGCACCATGAGTATACGGTAGAAGCGCCGCAACACCTGCGCGACCTCGCCGCCTTTTTCCATGTCGAGCACGGAATCGAGCGCGGCCATGATGGTGATGGCGCGTTCGACGCCGCGGAAGTGATCCTCGAACCAGCCGGCACGGGCCGCTTCGCGCGCCATGTGCAGGTGGGTCATCGCCCGCTCGTACAGCCGCGCCACCGCGATGAGCGGCGGCACCATGCTGTTGGCGGCGGCATAGGCGGACATCGCCTTGGTCAGGGTGTGGTTGGGCATGGCGTTGGTCCTCGAGGGCCGGCGTTCGGGCGGGAACGCCCCGGTCAGTCGTCGTCGTCGTCGCTGTATTGAAGCTGCTCCAGGAGGATCTTCGCCTCCTCGGCCGCCGCTTCGAGACGCGCGTAGTAGGCGGTGAGATAGCTGCGGTAGGTCTCGGCGCTTTCCTGGATGCGCTCGACCCGCGCCTCCAGGGTGGCGTTGTTGTCCTCGATCTGCTCGACGATCTCCGTGATGGAGCCGTCGTCCGCGTTCGCCACCCCGTCGATGGCGGAGTACATCAGCTCGGCGAGGCCATTCGAGAACGACACGTCCACGGTGGCGGACTTGCCGGTGTAGACGAAGACGAGCCCCTCGTAGGCCGAGCCCTCGACGCCGATGATGCGGCTGTCGCTGATCTCGAACAGCGAGGAGTCGCCGTCGACGGAGGCCGAAACCAGGTTCCCGTCGTCGTCGACGGCGATGTCCAGCGAGAACGACGTGTCGCGCACGGTGCCGCTGTCGTAGCGCAGCAGCTGCAAATCGTTCGAAGACGCCGTCATGTTCAGCCCGAGCAGGAGCCGAACATCCTCCAGGTTGTCGGTGAGCGCCTCGTTGAGGGCGGTCTCGTCGAGCTCCAGCGTGTTGTCGTCGCTGTCGAACGACAGGCCGAGCGTCGCCAGCGACAGCACGTCGCCGTCCGCGGTGGTGACGCTGGTGTTGAGGGCGTCGTAGACGGCGGCGTTGATCTGGCGCAGCAGGCTGTCGGCGAACAGGGTCGCGTCCGCGCCGGCCGTGCCGTCCGAACTCGTCGCCTGCTGGGTCAGCACGAACGCGCGCAGGGCGTTGTAGGCGTCGACGAAGTCGGTGATGGCGGTCTTGATCTCGGCGAGATCGGCCGAGACCTCGACGTTGATGGTCTCGCCGGGAAGGGCGCTGTAGAGATCGAAGCTGATCCCCTCGACGGCGTCGTCGATGGTGTTGCTGTCGCGGGTGATGGTGACGCCGTCGACCTTGATGATGGCGTCCTGGACCGCCACCAGCTCGTTGGCGAAGGCGCCGTCGGCGTCGGTGAAGCCGAGGCCGGCCGTCAGGCCGCTGCCGGAATCGTCGAGGGCGATCTCCTGGCCGGTGTCGGTGGCGGTGAGGATGAGCTGGTACTCGCCCGCCGACACCTGGACGATGCTCGCCTTGACGCCGGTGGTGTCGCTCTCGTCGTTGATGGCGTCGCGCAGGTCGGCCAGCGACATGTCGGCGTCGACGGCGACGGCGACCGCGGTGCCGCCGGCGACGCCGACGGAAAGGGTGCCGCTGAGGCCGAGGGCAGCGGTCTGGCTCGAGGTCGTCGCCGCGCCGATCTTGTGGCGGGTGGCGAGCTGCACCACCTCGACGCTGTAGATGCCGGTTTCCGTGCCGTCCTCGACGCTCACCGCCAGCACGTCGTCGGCCGAGGTCGAGCCGCCACCCGACAGGTAGGCGGTCCGGGTGTCGAACAGATTCTCGTCCGCTCCCGTCGACTCGCCGCGGTTGCGCAGGCCGTCGAGGGAATCGTTGACGGCCAGCAGCAGCGTCTGCAGCTCGGTGTAGGCGGCGATCCTCGCCTCGTTCTCGGTGATCGTCGTCTCGATGCGGTCGGCCGGCACCAGCCGCTGGGCGACCGCCGCTTCGATGAGCGCGTCGTAGTCCAGCCCGGTGCCGGAATCGGCGGCGGTCAGCGCGGCGCTGCCGGTCGAGCTGGCGGACGTCGTCGTGGTGCTGGTGATGGTCGTCATGGCACGGGCCCCGCGGCCGGACGTGAAGAAGCGGCAGCGCCGGCGGCGGCGGAGCGCCGCCGGCGCAGCGCGTTAGCGGAGCAGCGACAGCAGGTTCTGCGGCATCTCGTTGGCCTGCGACAGCACGGCGATGGCCGCCTGGGTCAGCACCTTGGTCGAGGCCAGCTTCGACTGCTCGGCGGCGACGTCGACGTCCATGATGGCGGACTGTGCGGCCTCGGTGTTCTCGATGGTGGTGGCCAGCATCTCGCCGCGGAACTCGAAGCGCGAGATCAGCGCACCGACGTCGGCACGGGCGGTCGACAGGGAGGTGACGGCGGTGTCGAGGGCGGTGAGGGCGGCCGACGCGGTGGCGGTCGTGCCGATGTCGCCGCCGTTGATGCCGAGGCCGGTGGTGGTGACGTCGGAGATGGTGACGTTGATGGTGTCGGCGCTGTTGGTGCCGACGCGGAAATCGATGCCGCTCGTCCAGCTCGTCGTCCCGTCCAGCAGGGATTCGTCGTTGAAGCGGGTGCCCGAGGCGATGCCGTCGATTTCCTCCAGGAGCTGCTGGTACTCGGCGTCGAGATAGCCGCGCTCGGTGTCGGTGACGGTGCCCGACAGGGCCTGGGTGGCCAGCGAGCGCATGCGCTGGACGATGTCGGAGATGCGCGCCATGCCGCCGTCGGCGGCCTGGAGGATCGACGAGCCGTTGGCCGCGTTGGTAGCGGCCTGGTTCAGCACGGTGACGTCCGACAGCAGCGAGGTGCCGACGGCGAGACCGGCGGCGTCGTCCGACGCCTTGGTGATGCGCGAGCCGCTGGCGATCTTCGACACCGAGGCGGTCTGGTTCTCGGAGTTGATGTTGAGGTAGCGCAGCGCCGAGTTGGCGGCCGTGTTGGTGGAGATGACAGGCATGATGGGCCTCCTGGATCTGCGGGGGCTGGAAGGATGCCCCCGGCGGCTGTGGACGGGCCGTCCGCCCGGCCCTCTCTGGATCTCACGCGCCACGCGCCGAAAGCTGGCGCAGGATTTTCGGCGGATCGCCGGACCGGGCGCCGCTCACAGGTACTGGCTGAGATTCGTCTCCTCGAGGACCTTCATCAGGCTCATGGTGGCCTCCAGCGAGGCCTGGAGCTGCGACAGGCGCACCGTCGCCTCGGCGAGGTCGACGCTGCGCAGGTCGTCCACCTGGGTCTGCAGGACCAGCTGCTCCTCGACGTGGCGGTCGATGGTGCGCTCCAGGGTCTCCGACGCGGCGCCCAGCTTGGTCTGCACCACCGTGAGCCCGTCGGCCGCCTCGTCGGACAGGTCGTAGGCTTCGGCCAGCAGGTCGGAATCGACCGGGTCCGTGTCCATGTTGGCGATCAGGTTGAGGGCGCGCAGCGCCTGCTCGAACGCCGGGTCGGCGGCGGTGACGCCGTATTCGACGATGAGCTCGTCGGAGGCCTGGAAATAGGAGATCGTGCCGTCGCCGCTGTAGTAGCTGGTGTCGGCGGAGGACGGCGTGGTCGCCGCGGGATAGTCGGCGGCGTCGACGCTCACCGGCGCCTGGTCGGTGCGCGACCCGCCGAACAGGTAGCGCCCCTCCTGCTGGGTGTTGAGGAGGGCGGCGAACTCCTCCAGCAGGCCCTGCGCCTCGGTCTTGATGCTCTCGGCGGCGGCGCTGCCGGACCCCTGCAGGCTGGTGACCAGGCTGCGCAGCTGCGTCGTCAGGTCGATCATGCCGCCGACCGCGTCGTGCATCGCCTCGATGCGCCCGTTGACCACCTCGCCCTCGTCGACGTACCGCTCGGACCGGCGGTAGTAGCTTTCCAGGTCGACGATGCGGCCGCTGTCGTCGGCGACGCCCTTGAAGTCCGTGGACTTCAGTCCGGTCGACGCCTGGACCTGCACCTCGGCGACGCGCGCCTCGGCCTTCAGCATGTATTGGACGAGCTGGTTCTGGTGGTTGTGGGTGGCGATCCGTTCCATGACTGCTTCCCTATCCAACCATGTCCAAAGCGGTGTCGAACATCTCCTGCACCGCGTTCATGACGGCGGCGGCCGCGTCGTAGGCCGTCTGCAGGGCCTCGATCGCCGCCAGTTCCTCGTTGAGATTGACGCCGCTCTGCGACGCGATGTCGGAGGCGATCGCCCCGGCATAGGCCTCCTGGTCCTCCAGGGCGGCGTCGGCCTTGCTGGCCGCGGTGGCCGCGGCCTGGACGATGTCGCCGGCGTAGGAGGCGAAACTCTCGGTGCGCGCCGCCAAGCCGCCGGCGGCGTCGAACGCCACCGAGGCCGACAGGGCGGCGCTCAGCGCCTGCGCCGTCGTCGCGTCGCCGCTGGTCACGGCGGTGTCGCCCGCCGCCAGCCCGGCCGCGGCGGACAGGGTGCCGGTCGCCAACCGCGCGCTGTCGGCGGCGATGGCGTCGGCGACCCGGAGGTCGGCGGCCCCGGTGCCGGTCAGCAGGTCGTTCAGGCCGAAATAGGCGGAGAACCCCTCGCCGTCCGCCCCCACCGCGTCGTCGGTGCCGACCAGCGCCACGCCGTTGGCCGGATCGTCGGCCTGCAGCACCAGCTTGCCGTCGGCCGAGATCGAGGCGGACAGCGACCCCATGCCGTTGATGGCGTCGACCGCCTCCTGGACGGTGGCGTAGCCCGACAGGTCGAGGTCGAGCACCTCGACGGCCTCGCCGTCGGCGTTCGTCACCGCCACGCGCAGCGTGCCGGTCGCGCTGAAGGCGTCGCCGCCGCTCACCGTCCGCGTCCCGGTCAGGGTCTGCGGCGCCGGCACCGCGGTGCCGGCGTTGTGGATGCCGTTCAAGGTGTCCATCAGGGTCGTCGCCAGCTCGTCGAGCGCCGCCTGCTGCGCCGGCAGGGTCTCGTCGCGCAGGGTGACCAGCGCGCCGAGCGTGCCCGAGGAGACGGCGCCGCCGGCGTCCTTGCCGCCGATGGTGATGGCGGAGAAGGTGGTGGTGGCGCTGACCGTGGCGGCCGGGGTGTAGGCCAGCTCGTGCACCGTGGAATCGACCAGGGCGGTGCCGGAGGACGTGTACACCCGGACGCGCCCGCTGGACTCGGTCTGGTAGCTGATGCCGATGTCGGTGGAGAGCGACTGCAACGCCAGAGTGCGCTGGTCCTCCAGGTCGCTGGTGTCCTGCCCCAGCGCCTTGGCCTTGACGATCCGGTCGTTGAGGTCGTCGATCGTCTCCAGGTTCGTGTTGATGCGGTCGACCGTGGTGGCGATCTCGTCGTCCGCCTGGTTGCGCAGCTCCTGCACGGTCGCCGACGCGGACCGCAGTTCGGATGCCAGTTCCTCGAGATCCTGCACCGCCACCGCGCTGGCGCTCTCGCTCTCCGGCGAGGTGGCGAGCGTCGCCAGCGAGTCCGCCAGGTCGTCGAAGGCGTCGGCCAGCGTGGTGTCGGACTCGGTGCCGCCCAGGGTCTCCTGGTAGCGGCCGAGATAGTCGGCCGTCGTCTGCGCGTAGCCGAGGTCGGACTGCGCCGCCATCAGCGACTTCAGCAGATAGGCGTCGACCGTGCTGCCGATGGCGGTGACGTCGACGCCGGAGATCCCGGTTCCGGTGTTGGTCGCGGCGACGGTCGCCGTCTTGCGGGTGTAGCCCTCGGTGTCCACGTTGGCGACGTTGGACGAGGCGACGGCCAGGCCGACTTCGTTCGTCCGCAGGGCGGAGGTGGCGATGCTGCCGGCGATGCGCAGGGACATGGCACGTCTCCGAGTGGCGACCGGGTTTCAGACGGTGATCCGCACGGACTGGCGCAGCGCCGTGCCGTGCCCGCCGGCGGCGTTGTAGCCGACGGGGCCGGGCCGGCTTGCGCGGGCGGCCGCGGTCGCCCGCAGCGCGTCGCCGATCGCCGCCTGGCGCGTCCGCGCCACCCGGGCGCCGGTCCGCAGGGTGGCCAGCGCCCGCTGCGCCGGCGCCAGGGCGCCGTCGGCGGCGCCGTCGGCGGCGGCGCGGACGGCGGCGCGGACGGCGGGCGGCACGCGCTTGCTGCGCGCCGCTCCCAGCGCCTCGCGCAGCATGTCGGCCTGCGCCTTCAGCAGCATCTGCATGGCACCGGCGGCCAGCAGGGCGTCGCGCGCCCGGCCTTCGGCGACGGCGCGCGCGGCGCGGTCGGCGTGGCCGTTCAGGGCGGCGGCGAACCGCTCCACGACCTCCACCGGGTCGAGGCGGACGGTGTCGGCGGGGCGGGTGCGCGGGGTCGGCGTCATGGCGGTTCCCTCTCCGGCGTCAGCGCCGCAGGGCGCCGACCCGGCCGTAGGCCGAGGTCGCGGTGCGCGCCGCCGCGGTGCGGCGCAGCAGGACGGCGACGCCGTCCCGGGCCGTCCGCAGGCGGCGGCGCAGCTGGAGGAGCTCGTCGATCAGGGCGAGCCGCAGGGCCGGGTCGTCCGCGCCGGCGCGGTGGCGGGCGACCAGCCCGCCCAGGCGCCGCAGGTCGCCCATCAGGCGCTTCTCGTCGGCGACGAGGTCGGTGGCGGTGGCCATGGCGTCCTCCTCACCGCTTGCTGGACAGCAGGGTGTCGATCATGTCCTGGGCCGTCGTCACCACCTTGGAGGCGGCGGTGTAGGCCTGCTGGGCGACGATCATGCGGCTGAACTCGTCGGTCAGCTCGACGGTGGAGCTTTCCAGCGCGCTGGCGGTGATCGTCCCCGCCTTGCCGTCGCCGGCGGTGCGCAGCTGGTAGGCGCCGGCCGCCGCGGTGGCGCTGAAGATGCTGCCGGTCTCGCTGGCGAGGCCGTTGGCGTTGGCGAAGGTGGCGATGGGGATCTGGTAGATCGCCCGCGTCTCGCCGTTGTCGAACACCGCGCGGACGATGCCGTTCTCGTCGATCTCGGTGCCGGTCAGAGTGCCCGGCTCGTAACCGTCCTGGTCGCTCTCCAGGTCCACCGACGGCGTGTCCTCGCCCGAGGCGTACTGGGTCAGCCCGTCGGCGCCGCCGGCCGTGCCGAGGTCGAGCGCGACCGCGCTGTCGGTGGCGCCCGTGCTCCAGCCGGTGACGGAGAAGCTGGCCGGATTGGGGTTGGTGGAGGCCAGCGAGCCGTCGGTGTTGAACGAGACGGTGACGGGGAAGCCGGCGATGGTGCCCGAGGTGGCGCTGGAGTCCGACGACAGGGTCGGGTCGGCGGCGCTCACCTCCCAGGTGTTGTCGGCCGTCTTCTCCCACGTCAAGGTGACGGAATGGCTGTTGCCGAGGGAGTCGAACACCTCGATGTCGGAGGCGAAGGTGTCGCCGACCGCGGCGTCGGACGGCAGGTTGCCGTCGATCGACGTTTCCGTGGTCGCCTTGGGCGTGCCCTTGATGTCGGTGACGTTGATCGCCTCCAGGCTGTCCAGTGACGACGTGTTCTTGGCGATGATGTCGCCGTTCTCGTCGAGCGCCCAGCCGTAGAGATAGACGTCGTCGCTGTTCGACAGGTAGCCGTCGGCGTCGGGCTCGAAGGAGCCGTTGCGGGTGAACAGCACGTCGCCGTTCCCGGTGTCGTCCGACACGACGAAGAAGCCGTCGCCGTTGATCGCCAGGTTGGAGGTGACGGTGCTCGCCTGGACGTCACCCTGCTGGTTGATCGAGCGGTAGTTGCCGGCCAGCACCCCGCCGGTCTGGGTGTCCACCGTCGTCGTCTTGTTGAGGTACGAGGTGAAGGTGGTGCCCGTGCTCTTGAAGCCGACCGTGCTGGAGTTGGCGATGTTGCTGGAGATCGAGCTGAGCGCTTTGCTCTGGGCCTTGAGGCCGGAGGTGGCGGTGTAGAGCGCGCTGGAGATGCCCATGGTCGCACCTGTCGCTGGCAAGGGGGATCAGGAGAGGGAGACGACGTCGTCGATGGCGACGTCGACGCCGCCGATGCCGAGCGTGGTCGTGCCGTCGGAGGTGTCGACCGAGGTCACCTTGCCCTTGATGCGGGTCTCGCTGCCGACGGCCTCCCCGCCGTCGTCGAGCGCCTTCACCGACAGGGTGAAGTTGCCCGAGGTGTAGGCGGTGCCGTCGCTGCCGGTGCCGTCCCAGGTGAAGGAGTGGCTGCCCTTGGCGGTCTCGCCCTCGGCGCTGTAGACGACGTTCCCGTCCTCGTCGGTGACCGTGAGCGTCACCGAGTCCGCCGTGCCGTCGAGGTCGTAGGCCCAGGTGGCGGCGCCGTCCTGCAGCGCGGTGGTGTCGCCCTCGGCCTCCACCGAGCGGCCGAGGTAGCCGAGGGCGGCGGTGCCGGCGCCGAGCTGGGCGACGGCGCTGTTGAGGGTGTCGAGCTTGTCGCCGTTGGCCACCTCCTGCTCGAGCGAGGCGAGCTGGACCAGCTGGCTGGTGTATTCCGCGGCGTCGACCGGGTCGGTCGGGTCCTGCACCTCGAGCTGCTTGAGCAGCAGGGTCAGGAAGGACTCGTAGTTCTCGACCAGGGATGCCGACGAGCTCTTGGTCGAGGACGCCGTGTACGTCGAGGCGCTGGTGGTGTCGACCTGCATGGACGGTCTCCGGGGTGCAGCATCCCGTTCGCGGAAGTCCGAGGCTTCCGCGTCGACAGGAGGTGTTTGTTCGCTGTCGGGTGGCATCGGCGAAGCGCCGTGCCGTCCCGTTCCGAAGCTATCCACGCGGCGCCGGCGAAAAGCTGGCGCACTTTTTTTCAGGGGGGCGGCGGATGCCGCTTCGGGGGGAGCGGCGGATGCCGCTTCGGGGGGAGCGGCGGATGCCGCGCGGGCGCCGTTCCGGCGCAGAAGAACGGACGCTGGCGGGGGCCGGACCACCCCGGAGGGTCCGGTACGGCCCGGAGCGGTCGTCCCCGTGGATCGGCGCTGCCCCGATCCCTCTCTTGCCCGAGCGGCGGCGGCTGCGCATAGTGGCCCGACCGGACCTCACCGCTGCCGAGCCCGCCATGGCCCAGATCCACCACCTCCGCCGCTCCCCGCCACCGCGCCGGCCGAAGATGACCTGCGGCACCCTGGCGCTGGTGGCCTTCCTGGCGGGCGGTGCCGCGGCCTTCCTGTCGCTCTACATGCCGGCGCTGGCCGGCCTGAAGACGCTGATCGGGCTGGCGGTCGCCATCGGCGGCTACGCCGCCTTCTACGACCGCTGCCGCTGATCCCCCGGCCAGCGCACCCGCTCCACGGCCAGGCGCCAGCCGTCGTAGAGGGCGGTGCGGCGGGCCGGGTCGAGGCGCGGCTCGAAGCGGCGCTCGCAGGTCCAGGTGGCGGCCAGCCCGCCTGCCCCCTCCAGCCCGTCGTAGAGGCCGGTGCGCAGGCCGGCCAGCAGGGCCGCCCCCAGCGACGTCGTCTCGGTGACCGCCGGGCGCTCCACGGGCGCGTCCAGCATGTCGGCGAGGAACTGGCACAGCCAGTCGTTCACCACCATGCCGCCGTCCACCCGCAGGGTCTGCGGCGCGGCCTCGCTGTCGGCGGCCATGGCGTCGCGCAGGTCGCGGGTCTGGAAGGCGACCGCCTCCAGGGCGGCGCGGGCGATGTGCTCGGGCCCGGCGTCCAGGGTCAGGCCCTGGATCGAGGCGCGGGCGTGGGGATCCCAGTAGGGCGCGCCGAGGCCGACGAAGGCCGGCACCAGGACGACGCCGTGGCTGTCGGGCACCGTCACCGCCAGTTCCGCCGTGTGCGCGGCGCTGTCGATGACGCCCAGGCGGTCGCGCAGCCACTTGATCGTCGCGCCGGCGACGAAGATCGACCCTTCGAGCGCGTAGGTGGGGCGGCCGTCGAGGCGGTAGGCGACGGTGGTGATCATGCGGTGGGCGGAATCCACCGGCCGCCCGCCGGTGTTGAGCAGGGCGAAGCAGCCGGTGCCGTAGGTCGACTTGACCATGCCGGGCGTGAAGCAGGCCTGGCCCACCATGGCGGCCTGCTGGTCGCCGGCCACCCCGCAGATCGGAATGGACGCGCCGAACAGCGCCGGGTCGGTGGCACCGTAGTCGGCGCTGCTGTCGCGGACCTCCGGCAGGACGGCGCGCGGCACGTCGAAGAGGCGCAGCAGCTCGTCGTCCCACGCCTGCGTGTGGATGTTGAACAGCATGGTGCGCGAGGCGTTGGTGGCGTCGGTGGCGTGCACCCGCCCGCCGGTCAGGCGGTACAGCAGGAAGCTGTCGATGGTGCCGAAGGCCAGCTCGCCGCGCTCCGCCCGGGCCCGCGCGCCGGGCACGTGGTCGAGCAGCCAGGCGAGCTTGGAGGCGGAGAAATAGGCGTCGACCACCAGCCCGGTGCGGGCACGGATCTCCGGCTCGGCGCCGTCGCGCAGCAGGTCCCGGCAGAACCCGGCGGTGCGGCGGTCCTGCCAGACGACGGCGCGGTGCACGGGCTCGCCGGTCGCGCGGTCCCACAGGACGACGGTCTCGCGCTGGTTGGTGATGCCCAGCGCCGCCACGTCGGCGGCGACCAGCCCGGCGCGGTCGAGCGCCTCGCGCACCACCGCGACGGTGTCGCGCCAGATGTCCTCGCCATCGTGCTCCACCCAGCCGTCGTCGGGGTAGTGCTGGGGGAACTCGCGCCGTGCCGTGGCGCGGGCCGTGCCGTCGACGGCGAAGACGATGGCGCGGGTCGAGGTCGTGCCCTGGTCGATGGCCAGGAGATGGCGGGCCGGGCCGGTCATGGAACACCTTTGGGCAAGGGCGGGGTGGCCACGGCCGCCCCGGGGCTCGAAAAAGGCGGGGTGGCCGAGGCCACCCCGAGGTCGTCAGCCGAGGATCGGGGGGAGAGGCGCCGGCGTCAACGGGCGCGGCCTTCCTTCCACGCCTGGATCAGCGCGTCGTAGGCGATCGTCTCGCCCTTGGGCTTCTCGTTCTCCAGCTTCGGCTTGGGCGCGCCCGGCTGGTCGAACCAGAAGCTGGCGTCCTGCTCCTTGTTCAGCTTCGGCCCGCACTCGCCCTGCACGCCGGCGCGCTCCAGGCGGGCCATGACGGCGTCCTGGGCCTCGGCCAGGCTGTCCATCGCCTGCTGCGGCGTCTTCTCGCCGGTCACCGCCTCGGCGACGTTCTGCCACCACAGCTGCGCCAGCTTGGGATAGTCGGGCACGTTGGTGCCGGTGGGGGTCCAGGAGACGCGCGCCGGGCTGCGGTAGAACTCGACCAGCCCGCCGAGCTTCGGCGCCATCTCGGTCATCGCCTGGGTCTGCAGATCCGACTCGCGGATCGGCGTCAGGCCGACCATGGTCTTCTTCAGCGAGGTCGACTTGGCCACGGTGAACTGGGCGTAGAGCCAGGCCGCCTTGCGGCGCTCCAGCGGCGTCGACTTCAGGAGCGTCCAGGAGCCGGTGTCCTGGTAGCCGAGCTTCATGCCCTCCTCCCAGTAGGCGCCGTGCGGCGACGGCGCCATCCGCCATTTCGGCGTGCCGTCGGCGTTGACCACCGGCAGGCCCGGCTTGGTCATGTCGGCGGTGAAGGCGGTGTACCAGAAGATCTGCTGGGCGACGTTGCCCTGGGCGGGGACCGGGCCGGCCTCCGAGAAGGTCATGCCCTGGGCCTCGGGCGGGGCGTACTTCTTCAGCCAGTCGATGTACTTGGTGAGCGCGTAGACCGACGCCGGCCCGTTGGTGTCGCCGCCGCGCTTGACCGAGGAGCCCGCGGGGTTGCAGCCCTCGACGCGGATGCCCCACTCGTCCACCGGCTTGCCGTTGGGCAGCCCCTTGTCGCCGGCGCCGGCCATCGACAGCCAGGCGTCGGTGAAGCGCCAGCCCAGCGACGGGTCCTTCTTGCCGTAGTCCATGTGGCCGTAGACCCGCACCCCGTCGATCTCCTTCACGTCGTTGGTGAAGAAGTCGGCGATGTCCTCGTAGGCCGACCAGTTCATCGGCACGCCGAGATCGTAGCCGTACTTGGCCTTGAAGCGCTCCTTCAGGTCGGGGCGGGCGAACCAGTCGGCGCGGAACCAGTAGAGGTTGGCGAACTGCTGGTCGGGCAGCTGGTAGAGCTTGCCGTCGGGGCCGGTGGTGAAGCTCTTGCCGATGAAGTCGTCGACGTCGAGGGTCGGCAGGGTGACCTCCTTGCCCTCGCCGGCCATGAAGTCGGACAGCGGCACCACCGCGCCGTAGCGGAAATGGGTGCCGATCAGGTCGCTGTCGTTGACGTAGGCGTCATAGACGTTGCGGCCCGACTGCATCTGCGTCTGCAGCTTCTCGATGACGTCGCCTTCCTGGATCAGGTCGTGCTTCAGCTTGATGCCGGTGATCTCGCTGAAGGCCCGGGCCAGCGTCTTGGCCTCGTACTCGTGGGTGGTGATGGTCTCGGAGACGACGTTGATCTCCATGCCGCGGAACGGCTCGGCCGCCTTGATGAACCAGTCCATCTCCTTCATCTGCTCCTCCTTGGAGAGCGACGAAGGCTGGAACTCCTGGTCGATCCAGCGCTGGGCGGCGGCGCGGAACTGTGCGACGTCCTGCGCCGACACCGGACCGGACGCCAGAAGCACGAAGCCCAGCGTGCCCGCCAGCACCGTGCCGGCGAGGGTGCGCCGCAGCTTCCTCCCGTGAACAACCGTCATCTTCTGTTTCCTCCTTGAACGGGTTATGGGGTGTGGTTTCTTGTTTTGGTTGACCAGCGCCCGGGGGTCACCCGTAGCGCATCACGGCGATCATCCAGACGAGCGACAGGGCGAGCGCCCACCACAGGCTGGCGTCCGCCAGCACCAGCCAGCCCAGGTGCAGATAGGCGCTGCCGAGCAGGCCGATGAACAGCCGGTCGCCGCGCGTCGTCGGCATCGGCAGCAGGCCGCGGCGTTCCACCGAGGGCGACAGCGCCTGCCACACGGTCATGCCCGCCAGCATCAGCGCGATGGTGGCGAAGAAGGCGGCGGTCGGCCAGGTCCAGGCCATCCATTCCATGGGGCCTCTCTCCTCACACGCGGCCGAGGGCGAAGCCCTTGGCGATGTAGTTGCGCACGAACCAGATCACCAGCGCCCCCGGCACGATGGTCAGCACGCCGGCCGCCGCCAGCAGGCCCCAGTCCATGCCGGCGGCGCTCACCGTGCGGGTCATGGTGGCGGCGATCGGCTTGGCCTCCACCGCCGTCAGGGTGCGCGCCAGCAGCAGCTCAACCCAGCTGAACATGAAGCAGAAGAAGGCGGTGACGCCGATGCCGGCGCGGATCTGCGGCACGAAGATCGTGGCGAAGAAGCGCGGGAAGCGGTAGCCGTCCATGTAGGCCATCTCGTCCAGCTCGCGCGGCACGCCGGACATGAAGCCCTCCAGGATCCACACCGCCAGCGGCACGTTGAACAGGCAATGGGCGAGCGCGACGGCGACCGGCGTGTCGAACAGGCCGATGGTCGAGTAGAGCTGGAAGAACGGCAGCAGGAACACCGCCGGCGGCGCCATCTTGTTGGTCAGCAGCCAGAAGAACAGGTGCTTGTCGCCGAGGAAACGGTAGCGCGAGAAGGCGTAGGCCGCCGGCAGCGCCACGGTGAGCGAGATCACCGTGTTCAGCACCACGTACTGGATCGAGTTGATGTAGCCGGAGTACCAGCTCGGGTCGGTGAAGATGGTGACGTAGTTCTGCAGGGTCGGGTCGCGCGGGTACAGGGTCAGGCCGGAGAGGATCTCCTCGTTGGTCTTCAGCGACATGTTGACCATCCAGTAGATGGGCAGCAGCAGGAAGACGACGTAGGCGACGAGGACCAGGGTGCCGCGCGACACGCCGACCTTGGCGGCCGCCGGGCGGCGGGGGGCGGCGACGGCGGCCGCGGCGTGGGACTGGACGGTCATGGCTTGTCCCCCGTGCCGACGGTGGTGAGGACGGTGTAGAAGACGTAGGAGAACAGCAGCACGATCAGGAAATAGACCAGCGAGAAGGCGGCCGCGACGCCGAGGTCGAACTGCCCCACCGCCATCCGCGTCAGGTACTGGCTGAGGAAGGTGGTGGCGTTGCCGGGGCCGCCGCCGGTGACGACGAACGGCTCGGTGTAGATCATGAAGCTGTCCATGAAGCGCAGCAGCACGGCGATGATCAGCACGCCGCGCATCTTCGGCAGCTCGATGTGGCGGAACACCGACCAGCGCGACGCGCCGTCGATGCGCGCCGCCTGGTAGAAGGCCGGCGGGATCGCCTGCAGCCCGGCGTAGCACAGCAGCGCCACCAGCGAGGTCCAGTGCCAGACGTCCATCACCAGCACGGTGAGCCAGGCGTCCAGCGGGTCGCCGGTGTAGTTGTAGTCGACGCCCAGCGCCTGGATCGCCGCACCGCCGAGGCCGATGTCGCCGCGCCCGAAGATCTGCCAGATCGTGCCGACGACGTTCCACGGGATCAGCAGCGGCAGCGCCAGCAGCACCAGCGCCAGCGAGGTGCGCCAGCCCTTGCCCGTCGGCATGGACAGGGCGACCAGGATGCCCAGCGGGATCTCGATCGCCAGAACCGCCAGCGAGAAGAGGATCTGGCGCAGCAGCGCGTCGTGGAGGCGCTCGTCGTTCAGCACCTTCTCGAACCATTCCGTGCCGACCCAGTAGGCCTGGCCGGGGCCGAAGATGTCCTGGACGGAGTAGTTGACCACCGTCATCAGCGGGATGACGGCGCTGAAGGCCACCAGCGCGAACACCGGCAGCACCAGGAACCAGGCGCGGTTGTTCCAGGGCTTGTCCATGCCCTTCCCCTCCCCAATGGCGGAGCCCTTCGCGAGCCCTCGTTCCCTCACGTCGGGCGGGCGATCGCCCCCGCCCTCCCCACCTTCGCTCACGCCGCCAGGCGGCCGTCGCGGTAGAGCCGCGTCCAGTCCGGCGGGAAGCGCAGCGCCGCGTCGGTCGGCACCGGCTGCTCCTCGCCGACCTTCACCTTGACCGCGCGCGTGCCGAGGCGCGCGGTGACGATCTTGTGCGTGCCCAGATGCTCCACACCGGCCACCGACACCGGCACCGACCCGGGCTTGCCGGGCGCCGCCAGCTCCAGGAACTCCGGCCGGATGCCCAGCTCCCAGGCGCCGTCGCCGCGCGCCACCCGCTCGGTCGCGCCGGGGCGCAGCGGAATGGCGACGCCGTCGACCCAGGCGTGGTCGCCCTCCAGGGCGCAGGGCAGCAGGTTCATCCCCGGGCTGCCGATGAAGTAGCCGACGAAGGTGTGCTGCGGCGCCTCGAACAGCTCCTGCGGCGTGCCGAGCTGCACCACCTGCCCCTCGTACATCACCGCCACCCGGTCGGCGAAGGTCAGCGCCTCCACCTGGTCGTGGGTGACGTAGATGAGCGACAGCCGGAACTCCCGGTGCACCTCGCGCAGCTTGCGGCGCAGGCGCCACTTCATGTGCGGGTCGATGACGGTGAGCGGCTCGTCGAACAGGATCGCCGCCACGTCGGAGCGCACCAGGCCGCGCCCCAGCGAGATCTTCTGCTTGGCGTCCGGCGTCAGCTTGCGGGCGCGCCGGGCGAGGTCCGGCGTCAGCTCCAGCAGCTCGGCCACCTGCCGCACCCGGCGGTCGACGTCCACCCCGGCGACGCCGCGGTTGCGCAGCGGAAAGGCCAGGTTCTCGTAGACCGTCATGGTGTCGTAGATCACCGGGAACTGGAACACCTGGGCGATGTTGCGCCGCTCCGGCGAGAGATCGGTGACGTCGCGGCCGTCGAACAGCACCTGGCCCTCGCTGGGGGTGAGCAGGCCGGAGATGATGTTGAGCAGGGTCGTCTTGCCGCAGCCCGACGGCCCCAGCAGGGCGTAGGCGGCGCCGTCCTCCCAGGTCATGGAGAAGGGGCGCAGCGCGTAGTCCTGCGGGCCGCGGGGGTCGGGCCGGTAGGAATGGGCGAGGTTGCGCAGGTCGATGGTCGCCATGGCTCAGGCCACTCCCTTGAGGCGGCTGGGCAGGCTGCGCGGGGCGGCGAGCAGGCGGCCGTCCGGCGCGAAGACGAAGACGCGGGTGGGATCGACGTAGACCGGGATGGTGTCGGCGATGGCGTGGGCGTGCACCCCGTCCTCCTGGGCCACCAGCGGCACGCCGTTGTGGACGACGTGGACGAAGGTCTCCGAGCCGCTGATCTCCGCCAGCTCCACCCGCGCCTCGATGGGCACCAGGTGCTCGGCGCGGCGGACCACCGACAGGTGGTTGGCGCGCACGCCGATCCGGCAGGGGCCGCTGGGCAGGCCGCGGTCGTGGGCGGCCAGCGGCAGCCGGGTGCCGTCGCTGAGCGCCACCCCGTCGCCCGTCAGGATGCCGTCGACGAAGTTCATGGGCGGGTCGCTGAAGATGGCGCCCACCGCCGTGTCGGCCGGCCGGTTGTAGACCTGGAGCGTCGGCCCGAACTGGAGCAGCCGGCCCTCGTGCAGCACCGCCGTGTTGCCGCCGAGGACCAGCGCCTCCGCCGGCTCGGTGGTGGCGTAGACGACGATGGTGCGGCGCTCGGCGAACAGCTCGCGCAGCTCCTCGCGCAGTTCCTCGCGCAGCTTGTAGTCCAGATTGACCAGCGGCTCGTCGAGCAGCAGCAGGCCGGCGTCCTTGACCAGCGCGCGGGCGATGGCGGTGCGCTGCTGCTGGCCGCCGGAGAGCTGCGACGGCAGGCGGTCGAGCAGCCCCTCGATGTGCAGCATCCCGGCCATGCGGTGCACCCGCCGGGAGATCTCGTCCTGGGGCAGGCCCTGGCGGCGCAGCGGCGAGGCGATGTTCTCGAAGACCGTGAAGGAGGGATAGTTGATGAACTGCTGGTAGACCATCGCGACGTCGCGCCGCCCCGCCCCCAGCCCGGTGACGTCGCGCCCGTCGTCGAGGATGCGGCCGGCGCTCGGCCGGTCCAGCCCGGCGATCAGGCGCAGCAGGGTCGTCTTCCCCGCCAGGGTGCGGCCCAGCAGCACGTTGAAGGAGCCGGGTTCGAGGTCGAGCGACATCCCGTCGATGTGCGTCTCGCCGCCGACCGTCTTGGTGATCCCGTCCAGCCTGAGGGTCATCGCCGCCCTCCCATGGAGCTCTGCACCAGCGGGGCGTCGTCGGCCCGGCGGTGTCCGTCGATCCAGGCGGCGACCGCCTGCCGGCCCGCCGCGTCGAGATGGAGGCCGAGCTTGCTGCGCCGCCACAGGAAATCGTCGCCGCCGCGCACGAACTCCGCCGCGACGGCGTAGTTGAGTTCCGCCTCGTACACGTCGCCGGCGACGCGGACGCCGAGGTCGGCCAGGGACGCCGCCCCGTCGAGCAGCCGGTCGACGCGCGTCCCGTAGGCCCGCGCCCAACGCCGCGCCATGCCCGCCGGCAACCAGGGATAGCGCGCGCACAGCCGCTCGAGGAAGCGGTCGAAATCGGCGTCGGGCAGGTCGCCGCCGGGCAGGGGCGCCGCGGCGGTCCAGCGCGGGGCCGAACGGCCCATGGCCTTCTGCAGCATCTCCACCGCCTCCTCGGCGAGGCGGCGGTAGGTGGTGATCTTGCCGCCGAAGATCGACAGGAGCGGCGCCCTGCCCTCGCCCGCGTCGAGGTCGAGCACGTAGTCCCGCGTCACCGCCGAGGCGCTGCCGCTGGCGTCGTCGTAGAGCGGGCGCACGCCCGAATAGGTCCACACCACCCGGTCCGGCGTCACCGACTGCCGGAAATACTGGGAGACGACGCGGCAGAGATAGGCGATCTCGCCGTCGTCGATGGCGACCGCGCCGGGATCGCCCTGGTAGTCGACGTCGGTGGTGCCGATCAGGGTGAAGTCGCGCTCGTACGGAATGGCGAAGACGATGCGGCGGTCGTCGTTCTGGAAGATGTAGGCGTGGTCGCCCTCGAACAGCCGCGGCACGACGATGTGGCTGCCCTTGACCAGGCGCACCGTCGCCCGCGCCTGGGCGCCGAGCCGGGTGTTCAGCACCTCCGCCACCCACGGCCCGGCGGCGTTGACCAGGGCGCGCGCCCGCACCGTGCGGCGCACGCCGGTCTCGCCGTCCTCCAGCACCGCCTGCCACAGCCCGGCGTCGCGCCGCGCCTCGACGCAGCGGGTGCGGGTCAGCACGGTGGCGCCGCGCTCGCCGGCGTCCATGGCGTTCAGCAGGACCAGCCGGCTGTCCTCGACCCAGCAGTCGGAGTATTCGAAGGCCGTGCGGAAGCGTTCGGCCAGCGGCGCGCCGGCGGGGTGGCTGCGCAGGTCGAGACCCTTGCAGCCGGGCAGCCGCTTGCGCCCGCCGAGGTGGTCGTAGAGGAACAGGCCGAGACGCAGCATCCAGGCCGGGCGCATCGACCTGTCGTGGGGCAGCACGAAGCGCATGGGCCAGACGATGTGCGGCGCCAGCGCCAGCAGCACCTCGCGCTCCACCAGCGCCTCGCGCACCAGCCGGAACTCGTAATATTCGAGATAGCGCAAGCCCCCGTGGATGAGCTTGGTGCTGGCCGACGAGGTGGCGCTGCCCAGGTCGTTCTGCTCGCACAGGAGCGTCGTGAAGCCGCGGCCGACCGCGTCGCGGGCGATGCCCGCTCCGTTCACGCCCCCGCCGATGACGAGCAGGTCGGTGGGCTGCTGGCCGGGCGCGCCGGTTGGGGCCGTGTCCGCGATCGCCGTCATTTTCGTTCACACGCGTTTGCTTTCGTTTTCGAACGCTATGGTGATCCTGATTGTTCGTAAAGCGGTTTTTGCCACGCTATAACGAAAATCATAACCACCCCGGCGGTCCTGTGCCGTCGTTTGCGCCATCGCCGAATGCCTGCCGTGCCCGCGCCGCAATTGCAGGGGTCATAAGCGGTCTGCTATAGTAACTTAAATTGTATGGTTATTTGTGCGGCGCGACGAAAGCGAACGGGCCCCATGAAGCGGACTTGCCCTGCCTCCGGCATCGTCGCGTGGGCCGCAGCGCTGCTGGCGGCGGCGCTGCTGGCGGCCCCGCCGCCGGCCGCCGCGGCGGCGGACCGGCCGGCGCACGAGCCGATCCTGCCGCTGCCGGCCCCGGCGGACATCGACCGGGCCAAGGCGGAGCTCGGACGACGGCTGTTCGCCGATCCCATCCTGTCGGCGGACGGCACGGTGAGCTGCCGGTCCTGCCACGACCTGGCGCGCGGCGGCGCCGATCCCGAAGCCACGGCCGTCGGCATCGGCGGCGCCCGCGGCGCCGTCAACACCCCGACCGTCTACAACGCGGCGCTGAACCTCGCCCAGTTCTGGGACGGCCGCGCCCGCACGCTGGAGGAGCAGGCGGGCGGCCCCATCACCAACCCCCTGGAGATGGGCGGCACCTGGCCGGACGTGCTGGACCGGCTGCGGGCGTCGCCCCACCGCGACGCGTTCCGCGCCGCCTTCGGCACCGAGCCGAGCGAGGCCGCGGTGCGCGAGGCGCTGGCCGAGTACGAGCGCACCCTGATCACCACCGGCTCGCGCTTCGACGCCTGGCTCGCGGGCGACGGCGGGGCCCTGACGGCGGACGAGCGCACGGGGTACGCCCTGTTCAAGTCGTACGGCTGCGCCTCCTGCCACCAGGGCGCCGCCGTGGGCGGCAACATGTTCCAGCGGTTCGGCTTCTTCGGCGACCTCTTCGCCGACCGCGGCGCCGAGCGGCCGGCCGACCTCGGCCGCTACGCGGTGACCGGCCGGGCCGACGACCGCCACGTCTTCAAGGTGCCGAGCCTGCGGCTGGCGGTTCACACCGCGCCCTATTTCCACGACGGCAGCGTCGCCACCCTGCCCGAGGCGGTCCGCCTGATGGGACGCTACCAGCTCGGGCACGAGATCCCCGACGAGGACGTCGCGCTGATCGTGCAGTTCCTCGGCACCCTGCCGGGCACCTTGGCGGAGGACGGGCCATGAACCGCTTCTCGCTCTCGGCCGGCCTGGCGTTCGCCCTGGCGATGACGGTGGCCGCCGGCCTGCTGGTCTTCATGGCCGACCGCGGCGCCGACGCGCGCCGCCACGCCGAGGCGCTGGCGACCCTCGACCGCCTCGGCCACGTCGAGACCAGCCTCGACCGCGATCTCCTGGAGGTGGTCGCCGGCATCCTGGCGCACTACGACACGCTGGTGCAGCACGCCGGCGCGCTCCACACGCTGGGCGACCGCCTCGCCGCCGCCCCCGCCGACTTCCCGCCGGAGCTGACCGAAGCCTACCGCCGGCGCGTCGCGGCGAAGCTGGACGCCGCCGAGCGCATCAAGGGGACGGCGGCCTTCGTGCGCAACGAGGTCAACTACCTGCCGTTCCAGATCGCCCGCTACGGCGAGCGCGGGCGGCCGGACGTCACCCGGCGCCTGCAGCAGGCGCTGATCGGCGAGCTGGCGGGGGCACCGCCCGACGACGGCGGCGCGCTCGCGGCCGCCATCGACGACGGCGACGGCCTGGGCCACGTCACCATGCACCTGCGCGCCCTGCGCGAGCAGAGGCGGGCGCTGACGCAGGCCATCGACGCCTATTTCGCCATCGACGCCCACGCCGCGCTGGAGCGGCTGCGCGGCCGCTATCTCGCCGGCTACGCCGAGCGGCAATGGTGGTCGCGGACGATCACGGCCGTGCTCGGCGGCCTCACGCTGCTGCTGTTCGGCGGCCTCGGCTGGTCGATCCTGCGCCTCGGCATCGCCCACGCGCGGGTGCGCGAATCCGAGGCGCGGTTCTCCACCATCTTCCAGGCCTCGCCGGAGCCGGTCGCCATCGTCGACTGGGCGGACGGCACCATCGTCGACGTCAACGGCGCGTTCGAGCGCGCCACCGCCTTCTCCCGCGGCGAGGTGCTCGGCCGGCCGTTCCGCACCGTCGCCCCCGACGGTGACGGTGGCGGCGACGGTGGCGGCGGCGACGAGGCCGTGCCCACCGCCGGCCTCCCCGCCGGCGGCGAGACCCGGTTCCTCCGCAAGGACGGCGGGGACTTCACGGCGCTCGCCTCCGTCGACCTCGCCCGCATCGCCGGGC
The DNA here is from genome assembly GCF_051225715.1 of Azospirillum sp. ST 5-10. Taxonomy (NCBI): domain Bacteria; kingdom Pseudomonadati; phylum Pseudomonadota; class Alphaproteobacteria; order Rhodospirillales; family Azospirillaceae; genus Azospirillum; species Azospirillum sp. ST 5-10. Next base: position 240,850 of record NZ_JBPJSP010000002.1, on the reverse strand, counting down.
GGACCTGCGGCATCGTCGTCGCCCGCGACATCACCGACCGCATCGCCGCCGAGCGCAACGCCCGCATGGCCGACAGCGTGTTCGAAAGCGCGCACGAGGGGATCATCATCACCGACGCCGACGGGACGATCCTGCGGGTCAACCCGGCGTTCAGCCGCATCACCGGCTACGCCCCGGCGGAGGTGGTCGGCGCCAACCCGCGCCTGCTCAACTCGGGCCGCCACGACCGCACCTTCTACCGCGACCTGTGGACCACCATCACCACGGCGGGGCACTGGACCGGCGAGGTGTGGAACCGCCGCAAGAACGGCGAGGTCTATCCGGAGTGGCTCAGCATCTCGGCCGTGCGCGACGCCGCCGGCACGGTGGGCCGCTTCGTCGCCGTCTTCACCGACATCTCCACCGTCAAGCACCAGGAGGAGGCGCTGCGCCGGCTCGCCCACCACGACGCGCTGACCGGGCTGCCCAACCGCGTCCTGCTGGCCGACCGGATGGACCTCGCCATCGCCCGGGCGCGGCGCGCCGGCAAGACGGTGGCGGTGTGCTACCTCGATCTCGACGGCTTCAAGCCGGTCAACGACGGCCACGGCCACGTCGCCGGCGACGCCCTGCTGATCGAGGTCGCCCGGCGCATCGCCGCCGTCCTGCGCAGCGGCGACACCCTGGCGCGGCTCGGCGGCGACGAGTTCGTCGTCCTGCTCCCGGACCGCGACGGCGCCGAGGAGTGCGGCGCCGCCCTGGCCCGCGTCCTGGCGGCGGTCGCCGAGCCGGCCCCCCTGCCGGGGCGGGACGCCGAGGTCCGGGTCACCGCGAGCATCGGCGTCAGCCTGTTCCCCGACGACGAGGGCGACCCCGACACGCTGCTGCGCCACGCCGACCAGGCGATGGTCCAGGCCAAGCAGGCCGGCCGCAACCGCTACCAGTTCTACGACGCCGACCGGGACAACCGGGTGCAGGCCTACCGCGAGACGGTGGCCGCACTGCGCCACGCCATCGACGCCGGCCAGTTCACCCTGTTCTACCAGCCCAAGGTCAACATGCGGCTCGGCCAGGTGATCGGCGCCGAGGCGCTGATCCGCTGGAACCACCCGGAGCGCGGCCTGCTGCTGCCCGGCGACTTCCTGCCGCTGGTCGAGGAGAGCGGGCTGGAGGTGGCGATGGGCGAGTGGGTGGTCGCCGCGGCGCTGGCCCAGATGACGACGTGGCAGGGGGCGGGGATCGGCCTGCCCATCAGCGTCAACATCACCGCCCGCCACCTGCTGTGCCAGGACTTCGCCGAGCGGCTCGGCGCGCTGCTGGCGGCGCACCCCGACCTGCCGCCCGACCGCCTGCAGCTGGAGGTGCTGGAAACGGCCGCGCTGGAGGACATCGCCCGCGCCCGCGCCGTCCTGCGCTCCTGCCGCGAACTCGGCGTCTCCCTGGCGCTGGACGATTTCGGCACCGGCTACTCGTCGCTCACCTACCTGCGCCATCTGCCGGTGCAGACGCTGAAGATCGACCAGTCCTTCGTGCGCAACCTGCCGCACGACCCCGAGGACCTCGCCATCGTCGAGAGCGTCATCGTGCTGGCCAAGGCGCTGAACCGGACGGTGCTCGCCGAGGGCGTGGAGTCGGCCGAGCACGGCCGGCGGCTGCTGGATCTCGGCTGCGAGCTGGCCCAGGGCTACGGCATTTCCCGGCCGATGCCGGCCAACGACCTGCCCGGCTGGCTCCCCTCCTGGCGGCCCCATGCCTGCTGGACCGGGGGCGAGCGCGTGCCGGCGTGACCGTCACGCCGCGGCGACGTGCACCCGGCAGCCGCTGGCCGCCACCACCTCGGCCATGTCGGCGGGCGGCGGGCGGTCGGTGAAGAGATCGTCGATCTCGCCGATGTGGCCGAGACGGATCATCGCGCTGCGGCCGAACTTGGTGTGGTCGGTGACCAGGAAGACGCGGCGCGCGTTCTCGATGATGGCGCGGGCGACGCGCACCTCGTCGTAGTCGTAGTCGAGCAGGTCGCCCTCCTCGTCGATGCCGCTGATGCCGATGATGCCGATGTCGACCTTGAACTGGCGGATGAAGGCGATCGTCGCCTCGCCGACGATGCCGCCGTCGCGCTGGCGCACCGGGCCGCCGGCGATGTCGACGCTGAAGCTCGTCTTGGTGTGCAGGATGTTGGCGACGTTGAGGTTGTTGGTGATGACCCGGAGCCCGCGGTGGTCGAGCAGGGCGTGGGCCACCGCCTCGGTCGTCGTGCCGATGTTGATGAAGAGCGAGGCGTCGTCCGGCACGTGCTCCGCCGCCAGGGCGGCGATGCGCCGCTTCTCCTCGGCCATCAGCATCTGCCGCGTGGCGTAGGCGACGTTCTCGACGCTCGACGGCACGGTGACGCCGCCGCGGAAGCGCCGCACCAGCGACTGCGACGACAGCTCGTCGATGTCGCGGCGGATGGTCTGCGGCGTCACCCCGAAATGGTCGGCCAGCCATTGCACCTGCAGGATGCGCCGCTCGCGCACCAGGGAGACGATCTGCTGCTGGCGGAAGGTGGCGTCCATGGGCGGGTCCGGGCGAGGCGTGAGCGTCGACGACCCTGCCCTTTGCGAACATCAACGGTCAACAACGAACCCGCAGCCACGGGCGCGGCCGGCCGCGGCCCCGGCTGCGGCGCCGGGCGCCGGGCGCCGTGTCCGCGGGAACGCGGATCGGCGCACTGGCGTTCACGCCACGCCCACCCTCAGAACCCGACTCGTCCGATCGAAGCCCCGCCGTCGACGTGGATCGTCTGGCCGGTGATGAAGCCCGCCTCGTCGGACAGCAGAAAGGCGATCGCCGCGGCGATGTCCTCCGGCCTGGCGAAGCGGCGCATCGGCACGCCCGCGAGGTAACGCGCCTCGCCGACGCTGCCCGGCGGATTGTTGGCACGGAACAGCTCGGTTTCGGTCGGGCCCGGCGACACGGCGTTCACGGTGATGCCGTCGCCCGCCAGCTCGAGCGCCCATCCGCGCGCGAAACTGACCAGCGCCGCCTTGGCGGCCGCATAGGCGGTGCGTTCGACCGCACCGAGCACGGTGAGGCTCGACACGTTGACGATCCGGCCCCAGCCGCGCGATTTCATCCCCGGCAACGCCGCCTGCGCCGCCGTCAGCGCGGGATGGAGATTGACCCGCATCACATCCTCCAGCGCCGTCAGCTCGACCGCGCCGAGCGGTTGCGGCCGCACGAGTCCGACGTTGTTGACCACGCCGTCGACGGCATGGCGTGCGACGATGTCCGAGAGCGCGGCGGGCGCCGCCGCGCTCGCCACGTCGAGTGCGTAGAGGGTTCCGGGGAAGTGTCCGGCGGCGTTTCGCGCGACGCCGACGACGGCGTGGCCGCCCGCGGCCAGCCGGTGCGCGAGCGCCAGGCCGATGCCCTTGCTCGCGCCGGTGATCAGGAAACTGCGCTGCATGATCGGTCTCCGGCCCCGCTCCGGCATGGCGCGGGGCTCTTGTCGAACGGGGTCAGACGGCGGCGGCGCGGGCACCGCGCAGCGCCGGGAGCAAGTCCTCGGGATCGGGCCGGCGGGTGTAGTCCGGGTTGACCTCGGCGTAGAGGATCGTCCCGTCCTGCCCGATCACGAAGCGCGCCGGCATGGGCAGGGTCCAGCTCGGGTCGCCGTTGAACGCAGCCAGATCGTTCTTCAGCCCCTTGTAGAGCGCGACCAGATAGTCGGGCAGCGCGAAGCGCAGGCCGAAGGCGGCGGCGACGTCGTTGTTCGGGTCCGACAGGATCGGAAACTGCAGGGCGTTCTGACGCACCGACTTGCGGCTGTTGGCGGCCGTCTGGGGCGAAATGGCGACCAGACCGGCGCCGAACGTCTGGAAGGCGGGCAGTGCCGCCTGCAACGCCTGCAGTTCCATGTTGCAATAGGGGCACCAGACACCGCGGTAGAAGCTGACCACCAACGGCCCCTTCGCCAACAGCTCGGCGGAGGACACGGCGTTGCCGTCGGGGTCCTTGAGCGTGAATTCCGGAGCCTTGTCTCCGGCCTTGAGCGCACGGGCGGCGGCGCCCGAGGCGACCAGTTCGGCGGTGGCGCGACGCATCGTCTCGATCACCGAACGGGGAACGCTGTAGGGCGGCTTGCCCGCTTCGAAATCGGCCTTGAAGGCGTCGAGCTTGTCCTGAAGCGACATGGACATGTCCTTTGTCGAGAGGGATGGGGGGTGGGTCAACCGTTCGTGACCGCGGAACAGGCGACGTCGGAGCGGCGCCGGCCCGGCAGTGCGTCGAGCCGATCGAGCATGCGGTCCGTCCTGGCGGTGGCACGCCCGTCGATGTCGCGCTTCCATGCCGCGAACGCGTGTTCTTCGATCATCTTCCGGTTCCCCTTGCCGGCGTCGCCGCCGATGGGAGAGTCTTCTCCATTCCGGGCCGCGTAGGGCAGATGGCCCGGAGCGATAACGTTAATTCCCAAATGGAATGGCGATGGACCGGTTGCAGGCGATGACCGCCTTTGTGCGGGTGGTGGAGAACGGTTCCTTCTCGGGCGCGGCCCGGCAACTCGGGGTGGGCCAGCCGGCGATCTCCAAGACGATCGCGCAGTTGGAGGAGCGGTTGCAGGTGCGGCTGCTGCTGCGTTCGACCCATGGGCTCACCCCCACCGAGGCGGGGCTGCGCTTCTACGAGCGCGCACGGCTCGCCATCCGGGAAGCGGACGAGGCGGAGCTGGCGGCGCGGGGAGCGGGAGCCGGGCTGTCGGGGCGGCTGCGCGTCTGCGCCGCGACCACCTTCGCCCGGCTGCTGATCGTGCCGCGCCTACCCGCGTTCCTGGCCCGCCACCCCGCGCTGGACATCGACGTGGTCCTGGACGACCGGGTGATCGATCTGGTCGCCGAAGGGATCGACGTCGCGCTGCGCATGGGCACGCTGGCGGACTCGGCGGCGGTCGCGCGGCGGGTTGCCAGCGGAGGCCGGTCCGTGGTGGCCACGCCGGCCTATCTCGCCCGCGCGGGGGTGCCGCAGACGCCCGCCGACCTTGCCGATCACGACGCCGTGGTCTACAGCCAGCTCAGCAACAGCTGGGCCTTTCGACGGGGTGCCACCGAAGCGTCGGTCGTGGTGCGCGGCAGGCTGCGGGTCAGCGCGGCGGAAGGAATTCGCGCGGCGGTGCTGGCCGACATGGGTCTGGCGGTCGCGTCCGACTGGATGTTCGGTCCGGAGCTGGCCAGCGGTGCGGTGCGGCGGGTGCTGGAGGACTGGACGCTGCCGCCCATCGATCTCTGGGCGGTTTTCCCCACCGGCCGGCTGGCGAGCACCAAGGCGCGGGCCTTTGCGGATTTCGTCGAAGGCGTCATGGACGGTGGGGAAGCGCCGCCCCCGGACCGACCGTGTTGACGCCCGGCCGTCCCCCGCACGACGGCCGACGGTTCCGCACGCCGGCCTGGCGTCGGCCGGCCCGCCTTCAACGCCCGCGCCCCTCGTCGCCGGCCAGCGCGGCATCGACCGCCGCCTCGGCGTGGATGGCGGTGGTGTCGTAGAGCGGGACCGGGCTGTCCGCCGGACCGACCAGCAGCATGATCTCGGTGCAGCCGAGGATCACGGCCTCGGCGCCGCGCTCCGCCAGCCGGCCGATCACCGCGCGGTAGGCCTGCCGGGAGGCCGGCTCGACGCGGCCCTGCACCAGCTCGTCGTAGATCACGCGGTGGACGAGCGCGCGGTCCGCGGCGTCGGGCACCAGCACCTCCAGCCCGTGGCGGTCCGCCAGCCGGCCTTTGTAGAAGTCCTGCTCCATGGTGAAGGCGGTGCCGAGCAGGCCGACCGTGCGGAGGCCGGCGGCGCGGATGCGCGCGGCGGTGGGATCGGCGATGTGCAGCAGGGGCACGGCGATCGCCGCCGCCACGGCCTCGGCCATGCGGTGCATGGTGTTGGTGCAGATCAGCACGAGATCGGCGCCGCCGCGCTCCAGGCGCCGCGCCGCGTCGATCACCCGCTCCGTCGCCTCGTCCCACCGGCCGGCGTGCTGCAGGGATTCGATCTCGGCGAAGTCGAACGACCACATCAGACAGCGGGCGGAGTGGACGCCGCCGAGCCGGTCGCGCACCCGCTCGTTGATGATCCGGTAATATTCGGCCGAGCTTTCCCAGCTCATGCCGCCGATCAGGCCGATCACCTTCTGCGTCACGGTCGCGCTCTCCTGCAGTGAACGGTCGCCGGGGACCGGACGCCCCACTATGCACCAGCCGGGCGCCGGAGCGATAAGCCCCGCCGATCGGTGCCATCGAGCGTTCGGATTTCACCCGCCGGCCGATCCCCCGTAAGCACGGGGGGGCAACACCCATCCGGCACGGAGAGCGAACCGTCATGAACCGTCGAACCATCCTGCGCGGCGCCCTGCTGGGCCTCGGCATCGGCCTGGGATTCGGCCCGGGCACCGTCCCGCCGACCGCGGCCGGCAGCCCGCCGGCGGTGGCCGCCGCCTACGCCCAGGCGGCCGACATCTACCGTTTCCCCCTCGGCGACCTGGTGATCACGGCGCTGTCCGACGGCACGGTGCCGCAGGACCTGCACCGGCTGCTGCTCGACACCACCCCGTCGGCGGTCGACCGGCTGCTCGACCGGTCGTTCCTGAGCAACCCGGTCGAAGCCTCGATCAACGCCTTCCTCATCGAGGACGGCGAGCGGCGCATCCTCGTCGACACCGGCGCGGGCGCGCTGTTCGGCCCGGGCAACGGCGGCAAGCTGCCGGACAGCCTGGCCGCCGCCGGGACGGCGCCGGAAGACGTCACCGACATCCTGATCACCCACGTCCACACCGACCACAGCGGCGGCCTGGTCGTCGACGGACGGATGGCGTTCCCCAACGCGACGGTCCATGTCGGGGCGCCGGACCTCGCCTTCTTCCTCGACGCGGCGAACGCCGAAAAGGCCGGCTACGACCGCCGTTACTTCGACGAGGCGGCGGCGACCATCGGCGTCTACGCCAAGGCCGGCAAGGTGGCGACCTTCGGCGACGGCGCCACGGTCCTGCCGGGGATCGTGGCGACGCTGCACCCCGGCCACACGCCGGGCAGCGCCTTCTTCACCGTCACCAGCGCCGGACGCTCCATCGTCTTCATCGGCGACGTCATCCACGTCGGCGCGGTGCAGTTCCCCGACCCGGCGACGACCATCGTCTACGACGTCGACCCGGCCGAAGCGGCGGCGGCGCGCCGGGCGGCCTTCGCCGCCTTCGCCGACCGGCGCCAGCTCGTCGCCGCCCCCCACCTCCCCTTCCCCGGCGTCGGCCACATCGGCCGCGACGGCGACGCGTACCGCTGGCATCCGCTGGAATACCGCAACCGCGCCGGCCGGTAGGCCGGGGCGCCGCCCGGGCTCACCGGCCGTGGGCCTGCACCACCGCGAGGAGCCGCTCGCGCAACCAGGCGTGGCCGGCGTCGCCGCTCATCCGCTCGTGCCAGAAGGCGCTCAACTGGACGCTCGGCAGCGGCAGGGGCGGGGCGAAGAGGTCGAGCACGTCGGTGAAGCGCTGCAGGAAGCGCCGCGGCAGGGTGCAGACGCACTCGCTGTTGGCGAGCACCAGCGGCGCCAGGGCGTAGCTCTGGATCGACACCGCCACCCGGCGCCGGCGCCCCAGGGCGGCCAGGGCCTCGTCGACCTGGCCCGCGAAACGGCCGCCGGCGGTCGACACCAGCAGGTGGTCCATGGCGCAGAACGCATCCAGGGTGAAGGGGCCGGTGCCCCGGGGGTGGCCGCGGCGCTGCGCCGTCACGAACTCCTCGTCGAACAGGACGCGGCCGACCAGCCCCCCGGCGGCGTCCTCGGCCCCGCCGACGAAGAGGTCGGCGTCGCCCTGCTCGAGCTGCTCCGCCACCCGCCCCGCGGCGGGCAGGACGAACGCCAGGCGGACGTGGGGCGCCTCGGCCTGGACCGCGGGCACCAGGTCCGGCGCCAGGATGGCCGCGGGGTTGTCGGTCGCGGCGATGCGGAACACGCGCTCGCTCGCCGCCGGGTCGAAGGTCCGCGCGAGGTGGGCGAACTCCCGCAGGCGCTCGATCAGCTTGGCCAGCTCCGGCTGCAGGGCGCAGGCGTGCGGCGTCGGCACCACGCCGCGCCCGGAGGCGGCGGGAATGAACAGCGGGTCCTCGAAGAGCTGGCGCAGCCGGGTCAGCCGCCCCGACAGGGCCGGCTGGGTGATGCCGAGGCGGGCCGCCGCGTGGGTGACGTTCCGGTCCTTCAGCAGGGCGTCGAGGGTCAGCAGCAGGCCCCCGTCGATGTCGAACAGACGCTCCCGCACGGCTTCGCTCTCCGGGTCTGGCAGGCCGGCCGCCGACCGGCGCGGCCGGCGGCGACCCTACCCGCCTCCGCGGCGCCCGGCAACGCGGGCCTGCGTCAGCCCGGCGGCATCACCAGCATCGCCCGGAAATCGTTGACGTTCGTCAGGGTCGGCCCACTCACCAGCAGATCGTCGAGGGCGCCGAAGAAGCCGTAGCCGTCGTTGTCGGCCAGCCGCTCCTTGGCCATGACGCCGGCGGCGGCGGCGCGGGCCAGGGTGTCGGGGGCGAGCAGCGCGCCGGCGTTGTCCTCGGTGCCGTCGATGCCGTCGGTGTCGGCGGCCAGCGCCCAGATCCCGGGCGCCCCGTCGAGCGCCACGGCGAGGCCCAGCAGGAACTCCACGTTGCGGCCGCCGCGGCCGGTGCCGCGCACCGTCACCGTGGTCTCGCCGCCGGACAGGATGGCGCAGGGCGGCCGCGCCGGCTGGCCGGTGCGGGCGGCGTGGCGGGCGATGGCGGCGTGCACCTTGGCGACCTCGCGGGCCTCGCCCTCGAGGGAATCGCCGAGGATGAGCGGCGCCACGCCGGCCGCCCGCGCCACGGCGGCGGCGGCCTCCAGCGACGCCTGCGGGGTGGCGACCAGCACGTTCTCGACCCCGGCCAGCCGCGGGTCGCCGGGCTTCGGCGTCTCGCCCTCGCCGCGCTCCAGATGGGCGCGCACGGCGGGCGGCAGGTCGATGCCGTACTTGGCGATCACCGCGCGGGCGTCGGCGAAGCTGGTGGGATCGGCCACCGTCGGGCCCGAGGCGATCACCGAGAGGTCGTCGCCCGGCACGTCGGAGATCACCAGCGAGACGACCCGCGCCGGATGGGCCGCCATGGCGAGCCGGCCGCCCTTGACGGCCGACAGGTGCTTGCGCACGCAGTTCATCTCGGTGATGTCGGCGCCCGAGCGCAGCAGCGCCTTGGCCACCGCCTGCTTGTCCGCCACCGTCAACCCCGGCGCCGGCGCCGCCAGCAGCGCCGAGCCGCCGCCGGAGATCAGGCACAGCACCAGGTCGTCGGCGCCGAGACCGGACACGAGGTCGAGGATGCGGCGCGCGGCATCCTCGCCGGCGGCGTCGGGCACGGGGTGGGAGGCCTCGACGACGGCGATCCGTTCGGTCGGCACGGCGTGGCCGTAGCGTGTCACCACCAGCCCGGACAGCTCGCCCGGCCAGTGGTCCTCCACCGCCTTCGCCATGGAGGCCGCGGCCTTGCCGGCGCCGACCACGACGGTGCGGCCCCGCGGCGGCTTCGGCAGGTGCGGCGGCACGCAGACCGCCGGCAGGGCGGCCTCCACCGCCGCCGTGAACATCGCCCGAAGAAGCTGCCGAGGGTCCTGCATGGGTGTCTCCTAAGTCGTTCCCTCCCCCGGCACCGCCGGGGGAGGGTCAGGGTGGGGGCACGGTATCACGGGGCGAGCCGATGCCCCAGCCAGCGCAGCGCCAGCACCGACATCCCCGAAAGACCTTGCCCCCACCCGGCGCCTTCGGCGCCACCCTCCCCCGGCGGTGCCGGGGGAGGGGTCGTCGCTCACCTCACTCCGCCGCCACCGCCTCGGGCTGGGCGACCTCGTGGTTGGCCATCAGCTCCAGGGCGCGCACCATGGCGGAGTGGTCCCAGGCGCTGCCGCCGTTGGCGACGCAGGCGTTGAACAGCTCCTGCGCGGTCGCCGTGTTGGGCAGGCTCAGGCCGAGCGCCCGCGCCCCGGTCAGGGCCAGGTTGAGGTCCTTCTGGTGCAGCTCGATGCGGAAGCCGGGGTTGAAGGTGCGCTTCACCATGCGCTCGCCGTGCACCTCCAGCACGCGCGAGTTGGCGAAGCCGCCCATCAGCGCCTGGCGCACCTTGGCCGGGTCGGCGCCGGCCTTGGAGGCGAACAGCAGCGCCTCGGCCACCGCCTCGATGTTCAGCGCGACGATGATCTGGTTGGCGACCTTGGTGGTCTGGCCGTCGCCGTTGCCGCCGACCAGGGTGATGTTCTTGCCCATCAGCTCGAACAGCGGCTTCACCGTGGCGAACGCCGATTCCGGCCCGCCGACCATGATCGTCAGCGACGCCGCCTTGGCGCCGACCTCGCCGCCCGACACCGGGGCGTCCAGGTAATCGCAGCCGAGATCGTTGATCTTCCTGGCGAACTCCTTGGTGGCGATGGGCGAGATCGAGGACATGTCGACGACGATCTTGCCCGCCGACAGGCCGGCCGCCACGCCGTTCTCGCCGAACAGCGCCGCCTCGACGTGGGGCGTGTCGGGCACCATGGTGATGACGACCTCGGCCTGGCGCGCCGCCTCGGCGGCGCTGGCGCAGGCGGTGCCGCCGGCGTCGGTCAGCTCCTTGGCGACCGGGGCGATGTCGTAGAGGAACAGGGTGTGGCCGGCGTTGATGAGATGCACGGCCATGGGGCGGCCCATGATGCCCAGCCCGATGAAACCCACCTTCATAGCGTCTCTCCTCGCATGTCTTGATTGGTCAGGCGGCGACGGTGCTCTTGGCGCGGTAGGGGGCGAACCAGCCCAGCCCCGCGGAGGTGCCGGCGGCGGGCTTGTACTCCGCGCCGATCCAGCCCTCGTAGCCCATCGCGTCGATCGCCGCGAAGACGTTGGGATAGTTGATCTCGCCCGTGCCCGGCTCGTTGCGGCCGGGGTTGTCGGCGATCTGGATGTGGGCGATCCTCGGCAGCAGGCGCTTCATGGTGGGGATGAGATCGCCCTCCATGATCTGCATGTGGTAGACGTCGTACTGGATGAAGAGGTTGTCGGAGCCGACCGCCTCCAGCACCCGCTCCGCCTGGGCGGTGGTGGTGAGGTGGAAGCCCGGGATGTCGCGGGTGTTGATCGGCTCCATCAGCAGCCGGATGCCGGCCTCCTTGAGCTTCGCCGCGGCGAACGTCAGGTTGTCGACGAAGGTCCGGGCCGCCGCGTCGCCCGCCCCCTCCGGCGTCTTGCCGGCGAGGCAGTTCACCTGCGTGCAGCCCAGCGCCGTGGCGTACTCGATGGCGCGGCCGACGCCGTCCTGGAACTCGCCGACGCGGTCGGGCAGGCAGGCGATGCCGCGCTCGCCCTTGTCCCAGTCGCCGGCCGGCAGGTTGTGCAGCACCTGGGTCAGCTTGTTGCGCTGCAGGCGCTCGACCAGGGCGTCCTTGGCGAAGGCGTAGGGGAACAGGTACTCCACGCCCGTGAAGCCGTCCTTGGCCGCCGCGTCGAAGCGGTCGAGAAAGTCGATGTCGGTGTAGAGCATCGACAGGTTGGCTGCGAACTTCACCATCGAATCGTTCTCCCTGAAAGGACCGAGCGCTTAGAGCAAGATCGCTTTTGGCCGATCCGGCCAAAAGCGTGAATCTTGCTCTAAACATTTGACTTTAGAGCGGGATTCACACTCCAGGTGATTCCACCTGGAGTGATCCCGCTCTAGACCAGCACCGGCTCCGGCTGCGGATCGGTGATGTCGAGGGTTTCCTCGAACTCGGTGATGTTGTCGATCTCCGTGCCCATGGCGATGTTGGTCACCCGCTCCAGGATCACCTCCACCACCACCGGCACCTTGAACTCCTTGGTCCAGGCCTGGGCCTTGGCGAAGGCGGCGCCGAGGTCGTCGGGATCGGTGACGCGGATCGCCTTGCAGCCCAGCCCCTCGGCCACCTTGACGTGGTCGACGCCATAGCCGTTGACCTCCGGGGCGTTGATGTTCTCGAACGAGAGCTGCACCTGGAAGTCCATCTGGAAGGCGCGCTGCGCCTGCCGGATCAGGCCGAGGTAGGAGTTGTTCACCAGCACGTGCACGTAGGGCAGGTTGTGCTGGGCGCCCACCGCCAGCTCCTCGATCAGGAACTGGAAGTCGTAGTCGCCGGACAGGGCGACGATGTTGCAGTCGGGATCGGCCACCCGCACGCCGAGCGCCGCCGGCAGGGTCCAGCCCAGCGGGCCGGCCTGGCCGCAGTTGATCCAGTGCCGCGGCTGGTAGACGTGGAGGAACTGGGCGCCGGCGATCTGCGACAGGCCGATGGTCGAGACGTAGCGGGTGTCGCGGCCGAAGGCGCGGTTCATCTCCTGGTAGACGCGCTGCGGCTTGATCGGCGTGTTGTCGAAGTCGGTGCGGCGGTGCAGGGTCCGCTTGCGCTTCTGGCAGGCGGCCACCCAGGCGGAGCGGTCCTTGAGCCGGCCCGCCGCCTTCCACTCCCCGGCCACGGCGATGAACAGGTCGAGCGCCGCGCCGGCGTCGGAGACGATGCCGAAGTCGGGCATGAACACCCGGCCGATCTGGGTCGGCTCGATGTCGACATGCACGAACGTGCGGCCCTTGGTGTAGACCGGCACCGAGCCGGTGTGGCGGTTGGCCCAGCGGTTGCCGACGCCGAGCACGAAGTCGGCCTCCAGCATCGTCGCGTTGCCGTAGCGGTGCGCCGTCTGCAGGCCGACCATGCCGGCCATCAGCGGATGGTCGTCGGCGATGGCGCCCCAGCCCATCAGGGTGGGGATCACCGGCACGCCGACCAGCTCGGCGAAGGCCACCAGGCGGTCGCTGGCGTCGGCGTTGATGATGCCGCCGCCGGCGACGATCAGCGGCCGCTCGGATTCGTTCAGCATGGCCAGCGCCTTCTCCACCTGGGCGCGGGTGGCGGCCGGCTTGTAGGCGGGCAGCGGCTCGTAGGTGTCGGGATCGAACTCGATCTCCGCCATCTGCACGTCGAGCGGCAGGTCGATCAGCACCGGCCCCGGCCGGCCCGAGCGCATGAGGTGGAAGGCCTGCTGGAAGGTGTAGGGCACCTGCGCCGGCTCCAGCACCGTCACCGCCATCTTGGTCACCGGCTTGGCGATGTCGGCGATGTTGATGGCCTGGAAGTCCTCCTTGTGCAGGCGGGCGCGCGGCGCCTGGCCGGTGATGCACAGGATCGGGATGGAATCGGCGATGGCCGAATAGAGGCCGGTGATCATGTCGGTGCCGGCCGGGCCGGAGGTGCCGACGCACACGCCGATGTTGCCGGCCTTGGCGCGGGTGTAGCCCTCGGCCATGTGCGAGGCGCCCTCGACGTGGCGGCCCAGCACGTGGCCGATCCGCCCGTTGCGCTGAAGGGCGGCGTAGAACGGGTTGATCGCCGCGCCGGGAACGCCGAAGCAGACCGAGACGCCTTCCTTCTCCAGGACGTGAACCGCCGCATCGATCGCGGTCATCTTAGGCATCGCTGGTCCCTCCCCTTGTTCGATGTCCGAACGACACGCTAGGCCCGCCGGGGAGGGTCGCGCAATGGGTCGTGGAAGGCTTTTCAGGATATGGAAATCGGCCTTTTTACCGTTCTACGACAACGGGTTGCCCAGTCGTCACAAATCGGAAGCAAGGCAGCGGCGAGCGGGGCGGCGGGCGGGACGCGCTGCACAGAAATCGAGACGGTGGGCCAAGTGCACCACGGCCCGACCTGCTACACTGCGGCCATCGACGCGAGCCACAGGAGCATCCATGAGCACGACGAACGCACCGGACGACGCCAGCCCGCTTCCGGACGAGGGTCAGGCCACGCCGCTCGGCGAAGAGGAGCTGGACGCGGCCGCCGGCGGGGCCACCACGTACACGATCACGTTCGTGAACGGCGGTCAGGAAACGCCGGTCCCCGTCTTTCAGAAGCCGGTGACCGCGCCCGGTACGCCCCTGGCCGTCGCGTGGAAGGTCGTCACGTCGGGCTGAGCCCGCGCCGTGCCACCGCCGGCGGCACGGCCGTCTCGGAGGCATCGCGCCCGATTCCGTCAGCCCTCTCCCCGATGGTGGGGAACGGGACTCCCACGGCGATCCTCCGGCGGTCGTTTCGCTGTCGGCTTGACAGGCGCCGCCGGCTTGACAGGTGCCGGTTGTCCGCGCGTTCTCGACGAGGGCGGTCCGCGGCCTCCTGCCGCCCGGCGCGGCGGCGGACCGGACCCGGACCAGCGGCGACCCGGCCAGCCGCCGGCACCGCCCTTCACGCCGGCCATCCACCATTCCGACGGAGGATCGTCACGATGACCCCGAAGACACCGACCGACCTCTCGGAGACCGTCCACCCGGCCGACGCGCCCCAGCCCCTCTCCGACGAGGCGCTGGAGTCCGTGACCGGCGGAGCCAGCTTCTCCGTGCCCGGCACCACCGAACCGCCGACCTTCACCCCGCTGGGGAACGTCGCGGTGAATTGACGGCCGGCGGCACCCGCGGGAGGAGCGCGTCAGGACGCCTCCCGCGTCGCCGACAGCCCGCCCAGCTCGCGGGTCGCCGCGCCGGCCGCGGCGACCACCAGCGAGCCGAGGACGGCGAGGCGCGCGTCGTCGATGCGCGCCGCCGGGCCGGACACGGAGAGCGCCGCCGCCGGGCGCCCGTGCTCGTCGAAGATGGGTGCCGCGACGCAGCGCATGCCGACGGCGTGCTCCTCGTCGTCGACCGCGTAGCCGCGGGCGCGGATGCGGGCGAGGTCGTCGCGCAGCCCCCGCGGCGTGGCGATGGTGTGCGCGGTGAAGGTGGGCAGGCCGTGGCGTTCCAGCACCTTGGAGACGTCGCGGTCGGGCAGCCAGGCGAGGATCGCCTTGCCGACCGACGAACAGTGCATCTTCACCCGGCCGCCCGGCCGGGCGATGGCGCGCATGAGCTGGCGGCACTCGATCTGCGTCAGGCACATCGCCTCGCCGCCATCCTCGACGTAGAGGTTCACGGTCTCGCCGCTCTCCTCCATCAGGCCGCGCATCAGCGGGCGCGCCATCAGCGCCACGTCGCGGGTGCGCACGAAGGCGTTGCCGACGGTGAAGGCCCCCACCCCGACCTGCCAGACGTTGCCGATCGGGTCGAAGCGGGCGAACTGCTGCTGCTGCAGGGTGGTGAGCAGCCGGTGGCTGGTGGAGGGCGCCAGCCCGACCGTCTGCGACAGCTCGGTCAGGGTCAGGCCGTCGTGGCTGTGGGCCAGGGTCTGCAGGATCGACAGCGCCCGCTGCAGGGATTGCACCTGCCCCGCCTTGTCGGCCGCGTTGCCCTTGTCCGCGACCCTGACGCGGGTGCGCGCCGCCTCCACCGCTCTCGCCTTCGCCATCATCCGTCCCCGCCGCTTCCACGATACGGATGAGTTTCCACAATTTCGCGCGGCGTGGCGAGCGGAATCAGGCGTCCCGCCGATGCACCCGGCGGCCCTGCAGGTAGGTGGCGCGGACCGCCCGGTCGTCGCCCAGGGTCATCAGCACGAACAGCTCCTCCTCCAGGTCGCCGCGGACGGTCTCCATGCGGTGGGCCATGGCGGGGGTGGCGCGGCTGTCGAGCACCACCAGGTCGGCCCAGCGGCCGGGCTCCAGCCGGCCGATCTCGTCCTCCAGGCCGAGCGCCGCGGCGTTGCCGCGGGTCATCCGGTCGAAGGCGGCCAGCGCCGGCAGGTTCTGGCCCCGCATCTGCAGCACCTTGTAGGCCTCGGCGGCGGTGCGCAGCATGGAATAGCTGGTGCCGCCGCCGACGTCGGTGGCCAGCGCCACCCGCACCGGCCGCTCGGCCCGCAGCGTCCGCTCCAGGTCGAACAGGCCGCTGCCGATGAAGAGGTTGGAGGTCGGGCAGAACACCGCGACCGAGCCGCTCTCCGACAGCCGCCGCAGCTCCGCCTCGTCGAGGTGGATGCAGTGGCCGAACAGGGAGCGGGGTCCCAGCAGGCCGAAGCGGTCGTAGACGTCGGTGTAGCTGGCGGCGGCGGGGAACAGGGCGCGCACCGCGGCGATCTCGTCGGTGTTTTCCGACAGGTGGGATTGCAGGTAGACGCCGGGGAACTCCTTCAGCAGCGTCCCCGCCGCCTCGAGCTGCGCCGCCGTGGAGGTGATGGCGAATCGGGGCGTCACCGCGTAGCGCTGGCGGCCGCGGCCGTGCCAGCGCTCGATCAGCGCCCGGCTCTCGGTGTAGCCGGTTTCGGCGGTGTCGGTGAGCGCCGCCGGGGCGTTGCGGTCCATCATCACCTTGCCGGCGACCAGCCCCATGCCGCGCGCCTCGGCCTCGGTGAACAGCGCCTCCACCGACTGCGGGTGGACCGAGCCGTAGGCGACCGCGGTGGTCGTGCCGTTGCGCAGCAGCTCGTCGACGAAGAAACGGGCGTTGGCCGCGGCGTGCGCCGGATCGGCGTACTTCTGCTCCTCGGGGAAGGTGTAGGTGGCCAGCCAGTCGAGGAGCTGCGCCCCGTAGGAGGCGATCACCTGGGTCTGCGGGAAGTGGATGTGGGTGTCGATGAAGCCGGGGACGATCAGCCCGTCCGGGTGGTGGTCGACCGCCGCCCCCGCCGGCAGCCGCGCCGCCAGCTCGGCCGCCGGCCCGACGGCGGCGATGCGGCCGCCCTCCACCAGGACCATGCCGTCCTCGACGAAGCGGTGGCTGGCGGCGTCCCCCGGGCCGGCGGGCGCCGCGGTGAAGCTGAGCAGGCGCCCGCGCAGGGCGTGGACGGCGGGGTCGGCCATGATGTCGTCTCCGTCAGTCAGCGGCGGCGGCGGGGTCGGCGGCCCACAGGGCGAGGGTGCGGCGCTCGTCGTCGGTGATGCCGGTGATGTTGGCCGGCGGCATGGCGGCGGACAGGCCGGCCTGGATGCCGATGGGGCCGGCGTGGCGGCGGATCGCCTCGGGCGTGTCGAGCACGACGCCGCGCGGCGGGGCGGGAATGCCCTCCCACACCGGGGCCTCGGCGTGGCACATGCTGCAGCGCGACAGGACGATCTCCTCCACCGCGGCGAACCGGACCGGCGCCGCCGCCGCGGCTGCGGCCGTCACCGGCCGGTTGGGGCCGAAGCTGCCGAGCCAGGCGGCGACCAGCATGCCGGCGACGGCGACGCCCCAGGTCCACCACGGCGTCGGCTTGCCGGCGTGACGGCTGTTGAAGAAGTGGCGGATCGACGCCCCCACCACCAGCACCACGGCGACGATCACCCAGTTGTAGCGGGTGGCGAAGGCCAGGGGGTAGTGGTTCGACAGCATCAGGAAGACGACCGGCAGGGTCAGGTAATTGTTGTGGAGCGAGCGCTGCTTGGCCTTCTTGCCCAGCATCGGGTCGGGCGTCTCGCCGCGCAGCATCGCCGCCACCGTCTTGCGCTGGTTGGGGATGATGACCATGGCGACGTTGGCCGCCATCATGGTGCCGACCAGCGCGCCGACCTGGAGCAGGGCGCCGCGCCCGCTGAAGACCTGCGTCATGGCCCACGCCACCGCGACCAGGAAGAGGAAGCCGACGGCGGCGAGCCGGCCGTCGTGGTCGCCGAGCGGCGACTTGCACAGCCGGTCGTAGACGATCCAGCCCAGCACCAGGGCGCCCAGCGAGATCGCCACGGCCTGCCACGCCGCCAGCGGCAGCACCGCCGGGTCGACCAGCAGCAGGTCGGCCTCGCGGTAGTACAGCACCACCATCAGGGCGAAGCCGCTGAGCCAGGTGGTGTAGGCTTCCCACTTGAACCAGGTCAGCTCCTCCGGCAGGTGCGGCGGCGCCACCAGGTACTTGACCATGTTGTAGAAGCCGCCGCCGTGAATCTGCCACGCCTCGCCCGCCGTGCCGGCCGGCAGGTGGTCGCGCCGCTGCAGGCTGGCGTCGAGGTGGATGAAGTAGAAGGACGAACCGATCCACGCGACGGCGGCGACGACGTGCAGCCAGCGCACCATGAAATTGACCCAGTCCCAGACGAACGCGTCCATTGCCGCCCTCTCCCCGAAAACGCCATCCCGCGGTTCTACCATGGACCGGCGCCCGGCGGCTGCCGCTGCGACGCAGCACGCCGGCGCGAACAGTTTCAAAGTTTTCCGAAAGATGGAGGGACAGACCGGTCCTGCGGGTGGCCGGGCCCGGGCACCTCCCGAAAACAGTTTCAAAGGGATTGGAAAGGTGGAACCCTCCCGGCTCGGCTATGGTGGGCGCAGGCGGACGACCCGCCCGTCTGGCGGAGGAGCGCAATGAAGCCCAGCAGCATGGACCGGGAGCGATTCCTCGCCGCCTTCGGCGGCGTGTTCGAGCACTCGCCATGGATCGCGCAGGCCGTGTGGGACGGCGGCCTCGGCCCGCAGCACGACCGGGCCGACGGCCTCCACGCGGCCATGTGCACGGTGTTCCGCGCCGCCGGGCGGGACCGGCAGCTGGCGGTGCTGCGCGCCCACCCCGATCTCGCCGGCCGCCTCGCCGTCGCCGGCGCCCTGACGGCGGAATCGACCGCCGAACAGGCGTCCGCCGGCCTCGACCGCTGTTCGCCCGAGGAGTTCGCCCGCTTCACCGCTCTCAACGCGGCCTACACCGCGCGCTTCGGCTTCCCCTTCATCATGGCCGTCCGCGGCCGGCGCCGCGACGAGATCCTGGCCGCCTTCGCGCGCCGGGTGGACGACACGCCGGACGCCGAATTCGCGACCGCGCTGGCCGAGGTGGAGCGGATCGCGCTCCTGCGCCTGAAGGAGCTGCTGCCATGACCGCCTTGATGGACCGTCTGGACGCCTTCGCCGCCTTCTCCGCCGAGGCGGGGGCGCTGACCCGCCTCTACCTGACGCCGGAGCACCGGGCCGCCGCCGACCAACTGATGGCGTGGATGCACGAGGCGGGGATGAGCGTGCGGATGGACGCCGCCGGCACGGTGATCGGCCGCTACGAGGGGCGCGAGCCCGGCGGGCCGGCGCTGCTGATCGGCTCGCACATCGACACGGTGCGCAACGCCGGCAGGTACGACGGCAATTTCGGCGTGCTGGCCGGCGTCGCCGCCGTCGCCGAACTCGCCCGGCGCGGCGAGCGCCTGCCCTTCGCCGTCGAGGTGCTGGGCTTCGGCGACGAGGAGGGGGTGCGCTTCCCCGTCACCCTGACCAGCAGCAGCGCCGTCGCCGGCACGCTCGACCTCGACGCCCTGGCGGCGGCCCGCGACGGCGACGGCGTCGCCCTGCTCGACGCGCTGGCCGCCTTCGGCGGCGACCCCGCCGCCCTGCCGGCGGCCGCCCGCCGCCGCGACGAGGTGCTGGCCTTCGTCGAGCTGCACATCGAGCAGGGGCCGGTCCTCGAGGCCGAGGGCCTGCCGCTGGGCGTCGTCACCGCCATCAACGGCGCCTCGCGCGCCAACCTGTCGGTGAGCGGGACGGCCGGCCACGCCGGCACCGTGCCGATGGCCCTGCGCCGCGACGCCCTCGCCGCGGCGGCCGAGATGGTGCTGGCGGTCGAGGCGCGCGGCCGCGCCGAGCCCGAGCTGGTCGCCACCGTCGGCCGCCTGGAGGCGCTTCCCGGCGCCGTCAACGTCATCCCCGGCGGCGCCCGCTTCACCCTCGACGTCCGGTCGCCGCGCGACGCCGCGCGCCGGGCCGCCCTGGCGGAGATCCTGGAGACCTGCCGGACGATCGCCGCGCGCCGCGGCGTCGCCTTCACGGCGACGCCCTACCACGACGCCGCCGCCACCGCCTGCGCCGAGCCGGTGATCGCCGCCCTGGAGGCGGCGGTGGCCCGCGCCGGCATCGCTCCGCGGCGGCTGGTCAGCGGCGCCGGCCACGACGCCATGGCGCTGGCGGCGCTGTGCCCGGTGGGCATGCTGTTCGTGCGCTGCCGCGGCGGGGTCAGCCACAATCCCGCGGAGTCCATCACCGCCGAGGACGCCGAGCTGGCGGTCGCCGTGCTGCTCGACTTCCTGCGCCACTTCGATCCCAAGGCTTGCGACGGTTCCACCCCATGAGCGAACAGACCCCCATCGGCCGCTGGCTGGAAAGCCAGCGCGCGGCGCAGACCCGGTTCCTGGCGGAACTGGTCAAGGTGCCCTCCGACAATCCGCCCGGCGACTGCGCCGCCCACGCCGAACGCGCCGCCGCGCTCCTGGAGGAGATGGGCTTCGCGGTGGAGCGCCACCCCGTCCCGGCCGAGCTGGTGCGGGCCAACGGCATGGTGTCCGCCACCAACCTGGTGGTGCGCCGGCGCTTCGGCGACGGCCCCGTGGTGGCGCTGAACGCCCATGGCGACGTGGTGCCGCCGGGCCGCGGCTGGACCCGCGACCCCTTCGGCGCCGAGATCGTCGACGGCTGGATGTACGGCCGCGGCGTCGCCGTGTCGAAGTCCGACTTCGCCACCTACGCCTTCGCGCTCAAGGCCCTGGAGCAGCTCGGGACGCCGCTCGCCGGGACCGTCGAGCTGCACCTCACCTACGACGAGGAGGCGGGCGGCGAGATCGGCCCGCGCTGGCTGCTGGAACAGGGGATCACCCGGCCCGACTGCGCCATCGCCGCCGGCTTCAGCTATGCCGTCGTCACCGCCCACAACGGCTGCCTGCACCTGGAGGTGGAGGTCGCGGGCAAGTCCGCCCACGCCGCCCTGCCCGCCACCGGCGTCGACGCGCTGGAGGCGGCCACCCACCTGCTGGGCGCCCTCTACGCCCACCGCCAGGGCTACGCCGCCACCGTCTCGGCGATCCCCGGCATCGGCTCGCCGCAGCTCACGGTCGGGCTGATCCAGGGCGGCATCAACACCAACGTGGTGCCCGACCGCATCACCTTCCGCCTCGACCGGCGGATGATCCCGGAGGAGAACGGGGCGGCCGTCGAGGCGGAACTGCGGAACGTGCTGGAGACCGCCGCGGCCGCCTTCCCGCGGGCGCAGGTCCGCGTGCGCCGCATCCTGCTGGCCGAACCGCTCAAGCCGACGGCGGCCACCGACCGCCTGGCGGCGCTGCTGTGCCGCCACGCCGAGGCGGTGATGGGCGAGCCGGTGGCGGCGACCGGAGTGCCGCTCTACACCGACGCCCGCCACTACGCCGCCGCCGGCGTGCCGATCGCCCTCTACGGCGCCGGTCCCCGCAGCATCGAGGAGGCCAACGCCCACCGCGCCGACGAGCGGCTGCCGCTGTCCGACCTCTTCAAGGCCACCGAGGTGGTGGCGCTCACCCTGCGCGACCTGCTGCGGGCCTGAGCACGGCGGCGGCGGCCGGGTCGGGTTCGCCCCCACCCTTCCCTCCCCCGCTTCGCAGGGGAGGGCGAGGATAGGCACCCCCCTGCGAAGCGGGTGAGGGTCGGGGTGGGGGCAAACGGGGCGCGCGGACCGGGCGCTGCGCCACACCGGCGTGCCGCCTCAGGGATCGGCCGGATGTCGACGGTCCCGGGCGTAGCGCCGTGGCGAGCAGCCCATGGTGCGCCTGAACGCCGTGTTGAAGGCGTGTTCGGACGTATAGCCCAGGGACATGGCGACGCGCGCGATCGTGTCGCCGCCGTGGATCAGCCGCTCGCCGGCGAGCATCATCCGCCACCGCGTGAGATAGCCGATCGGCGTCTCGCCGACCTTGTCGCGGAACCGCTGGGCAAAGGTCGAGCGCGACATGCCGGCCCGGCGCGCCAGCTCCGGCAACGTCCACGCAAATGACGGATCCTCGTGCATCGCCGCGATCGCCGCGCTCATGTGCGGATCGGCCAGGGCCGCGAACCACCCGACTTCGTCGGCGGGCCGCTGCGCAAGATGGAGGCGGAGCGCCTGCACCAGCATCATGTGGGAGAGATGCTGCGCAACCAGCGACGATCCCGGCTGCGCCTCGCGCAATTCCTCCATCATGAGCGCGATGGACCATCTCAGCTTCGCCTGATCACCCGACGTCTCCACCCGAATGAGCGGCGGGAGGGTCCGCAGCAGCACTTCGGCATGGCGTCCATTCACTTCGAAGCGGCTGCCGACGAGAAAGACATCGCCTCCACCATTGAAGACGACGATCTCACCGCTCCGGTTCGGCGCCAGCACCTCGCTCGCACGCTGCGCCCGCACGGTCAGATCGCTGGCGATGCGGACGGAACGGCCACTGGGAAGAACGAAGCAGTCGCCCTCGTCCAGCCGGACCGGCACGTCGTCGCCGTCGAGGGACAGCCAGCACGTGCCCCTGATGACCGCGTAGCATTTGATGCGGCCGGCGAGGTCGTCCAGGGTCAGGGCCCACGCGCCGCCGGCATCGAACCCTGCGGTGATGTAGCTGCGCGGCTTCAGGAGGGCGAGCACCTCGGACAGGGGATCCATCACGCGCCTCGGACGATTGCGAACAAAATCCGGATACGGACGCATAGATCGTTTGCCACGCCGTGTCCATGTCTCTGCGCGATGCGGTCTTCGTGGGAAGACCGGGACAGTCTGCGGAGGTCGACCATGAAGGCGGCAATCATAAGGGCGTTTGGGGATGCACCGGAGTTCGGCGATTTTCCGGAGCCCGAAACCGGGGACGACGACGTCGTCGTGACGGTCAACGCCGCCCCCTTGAGCCCGATCGTGAAGGGATTGGCCTCGGGCAAGCACTATGCGAGCGGCAGGACGGCCGGGTTCGTTCCGGGCGTCGACGGCGTCGGCACCGACCCGGACGGGCGCCGCGTCTATTTCCTCTTCCCGAAAGCCCCGTTCGGCTCGATGGCGCAGAAGTCCCTCGCTTCCAGGGACATGCTCGTGCCGGTGCCCGACACGCTGTCCGACGACCGTGCCGCCGCGGTCGCCACGGCGGGTCTGGCCTCCTGGATCGCGCTGTCACGGCGCACCCCCCTCCAGGGGGGAGAAACCGTGCTCGTCAGCGGCGCGACGGGAGCCGCGGGCCGGATGGCCGTGCACGTCGCCCGTCACTTCGGGGCGAGCAGGATCGTCGCGGTCGGCCGGAACAGCGCCAAGCTCGCCACGCTCGATGCGGAGGTGAGGATCGCCCTGGACGGCGACGCCGACCAGGCCTTGCGGGCCGAGTTCGACCGGGGCGTGGACGTCGTCCTGGACTTCGTCTGGGGCGATCCGGCCAGCCGCATCCTCAGGGCGGCGACGAGCCATCGCGGCTCGCGGGCGGGCGAACCACGCGTGCGTTACGTCCAGCTCGGCACCGTGGCGGGCGACGACGTCCCGATTCGCGGTGACATGCTGCGCGGCTCCGGTCTGGAGCTGATGGGCAGCGGCATCGGCAGCGTCTCCGTGAAGGAGCTTCTGCGCGGGGCTGGCGAGCTGCTGGCGGCCGCCCCGGCCGCCGGATTCGCGCCCCCCTTCGCGAGCGTGCCGCTCGACCGGGTGGCAACGGTCTGGAACGGGGACCCCGACGTCCGGTACATCGTCCGGCCCGACCGGGCCTGAGCGTGGAAACGCCGCGGGCGCCGCCCCTTCCCGCGGCGCGCCCGGCCGGCCTAGCATGGCCCGTCGGACAAGGGGATCGGGATGGCGTTGCTGGAGAACATGCGCGTCTTCGTACGCGTCGTCGAGCTGGGCAGCCTGTCGGCGGCCGGGCGCAACCTGCGCATGTCGCCGGCGGTGGTCAGCCACCGCATCCAGCAGCTCGAGGAGCATCTCGGCGTGCGCCTCCTCAACCGCACCACCCGGCGCATCCAGTCCACCGAGGCCGGACTGGTCTTCTACGAGAGCTGCCTGGAGGTGCTGGAGTCGGTGGAGCGGGCCACCAGCGCCGTCGCCAGCGAGTCGGCGGTGCCGACGGGCAGCCTGCGGGTGACGGCGCCGCTCGGCTTCGGACGCCGCGTGCTGGCGCCGCTGGTGCCGGAGTTCCGCGCCGCCCACCCCAACGTCGAGGTGCGCCTGCGCCTCTCCGACCATCTGCTGGACCTGCTGCGCGAGGCCGTCGACGTCGCCATCCGCATGGCGGTGCTGAAGGATTCCAGCCTGGTGGTGCGCAAGATCGCCGACCTGCGCCGCGTGCTGTGCGCCGCCCCGTCCTACCTCGACGCCCGCGGCCGTCCGGAACGGCCGGAGGACCTGCTGGACCACGCCTGCCTGCAGCTCCGCTTCCCCGGATCGCAGCAGTACCGCTGGACGCTGCAGGGCGGCGACGGGCCGATGGCCCTGGCGGTCGCCGGCCCGATCGACGCCGACGACGGCGACGTCCTCACCGCCTGGGCCCTGGCCGGGCAGGGCATCGCCCTGAAGCCGGTGTGGGAGGTGGCCGAGCACCTGCGCAGCGGCGCCCTCCAGGTCGTCCTGCCGGACCATCCGCCCGAACCGGTGGCGCTGGCGGTGCTGTACCCCCACCGCAACCTGCTGCCGGCCAAGGTGCGCGCCTTCGCCGAGTTCGTGGTGGAGCGCACCCGCGCCGCCCTGGACCCCGACGCCGTCGTGTGAACCGGCCGGAACGAGGCGGCCCGGCCGGATCGACGCCTGCGGCGGCGGGGTGGGGACCAGCCCATCGGCGCGGTCCGGGTTTGTCGTGGGCAAAGAAATGCGGTCGCCGCAGCGGAGCGGCGACCGCAGGTCGTGAGGACGCCCCCGGCCGAGAGCCGATCGATTGCGCCGGGGCCGATAACCCAAGGACCGAAAGGCTACCCCCTCTCCGCCGGTTGCGGGAGGGCGGGACTGCGAAAAACAGTTTTCGGCGTTCCGAAACAATCGTCCGCATAGCAAATCGTCCGCAGGGCCCCGGCGATCCGCGCCGGCAGGTCCGCCACGGTCTCGCCGAGCCGGGGCGCGAACAGGCGCATGGAGGGATACCAGGGGCGGACGGCGGTGCCGAGCGCGGTCCATTCGCCGACGGCACCCGTCCGCCAGACCGGCACGCCGAGCGCTCCCGCCATCTCCGCCACCGACGTGCCGGCGGAGACGACGAGATCGAGCGACGCGGTCAGCGCCGCCGCGCCGTCGAGATCGTTCAGCAGGTCGAGATCCGGCCAACGCAGGGGCGCCGTGCCGAGCCGCGCGCGTGTCGCCGCGATCTCGTCGTCGCAGTCGTCGTATTGCAGATTCACCACGCGCACGCCGGGGAGCGCGAGCAGCGGCGCCCAGTCGTCGAGCCGCGTGTAGCCGCGGTCGCGCGCCGCGGTCCGGAACCGGCTGCGCCAGCACAGGCCGACGGCGAGCCCCGGCCCCAGTCCGTCACGGAACGCGGCGGCCCGTCGCGGATCGGCGACGAGCCAGGCGGCGCGCGGCGGATGGTCCGCCAGGCGACGGCGCAGGTGAAGGGGGAGCGAGCCGGCGGCGACGTGAACGTCGAAGTCGTCGGGATCGGTCGTCGCCGCACGCACCTCGGCCTGCGGAAACGAGCGGGCGAACAACGGCACCAGGCGCGGGTCGCACTCGACGATCACCCGCCCCGCCCGGGCGATCAGGTCGGGGTAGCAGGAGGCGTACATCAGCTCGTCCCCCACCCCCTGCTCACGCCAGACCAGGACGGTGCGCCCGGCGAGGTCGCCGCCGTCCCAGGCCGGCCGGCGGAAGCGGCGGTCCGGCTGCGCCCGGCCCGCGGCGAAGCGCGCCTCGAGCCCGGTCCAGCCCTCCACCAGGTCGCCCTGCGCCAGCGCGGCGTAGCCTCGGTTGAAACGGGCGAGCGCCAGCGAGGGGTCCGCCTCGACGGCGCGGCGGTAGGCGGCGTCCGCCTCGTCCGGGCGGCCCAGCGCATGAAGCGCGTTGCCGTGGTTGTAGTGCCACGCCGCCCGCCGCGGCGCCAGGACGAGCGCCCGCCGCCACGCCCGCGCCGCGGCGTCGGGGCGCCCCTGGCGGGAACGCAGATCGGCCAGCCCGGCCCAGCCGTCGGCGGCGGCGGGATCGCGCAGCAGCAGACGCCACCACGCCAGACCGGCGGCGCCGCCCTCCCCCGCCGCCTCGAGGGCGAGGGCGAGATTGGCCAGCGTCGCCGCATCCTCGCGCAGGTCCACCGCCCGGCGCTGGCAGGCGAGCGCGTCCGCGTGGCGGCCGAGGGCCGCGAACGCCAGGCCGAGGTTGCCGTGCGCTTCGGCGTACGCCGGCCGTATGCGCACGGCCCGTGACGCGCACGATACCGCGGCCGCGGCGTCGGCCGCGCGCACGCCATGGGCCAGCGCGTTCCACGCCTCGGCCAGGTCGGGCGCCAGCGCCAGCGCGCGCCGCAGCGCCGCCCCGGCCTCGCCGCCGCGGTCCAGCATCTGCAGGGCCAAGCCATGGTTGGCGTGCAACGCCGCCCAGTCCGGCGCCCGCCGTAGGGCGGCGGCGAGATCGGCCTCCGCCTCGGCGGCGCGGCCGAGGGTGAGGCGGAGCACGCCGCGCTGACCCCGGGCCTCCGCCTCGTCGGCGCGGTCGAGGGCGGCGCCGTACGCGGCCTCCGCCTCAGCGTACGCGCCCAGCGCCTGGAGCGCCTCGGCGTGGTCGCGGTGGCGCGCCGCGGTGCCGCCGCCGGCGGCGATGGCGCGGCCGACGAGGTGGGCGCCGATGTCGGGCCGGCCGTTGCGCGCCGCCAGCCGGCCGTAGCCGTGCAGCGCGCCGGGATGCTCCTGCCGGGCCGCCAGCGCGCGCTGGTAGAGCGCCTCCGCCGCCGCGCCCTGCCCCGCCGCCTGGAGGCGGTCGGCCTCCGCCACCAGCTCCTCCACCGGGTCGGCGGCGTCCCGCAGGCGCGCCAGCTCCGCCGCCATGGCCCGCAGGACGCCCGCCAGCCCCTCGCCGCCGCGCGGCCGCCACATGCGCATGGCGGGAAACCACGGGCGGCAGCCGGTGCCCTGCTGCGTCCAGTCCGGTCCGCCGCTGAAGCGCCACACCGGCACGCCCAGCGCGCCGGCCATCTCCCCCACCGAGGACTGGACGGTGATCACCAGATCCAGCCCGGCGGTGAGGGCCGCCGCCGCCTCCAGGTCGTTCTTCAGGTCGGTGTCGGCCCAGCGGTGGAGGCGTACGCCCAGGCGGTCGGCGGCGTGGGCGATCTCGTCGTCGCGGACGTCGTACTGCAGGTTGACGTAGCGCACGCCCGGCAGCGCCCACAGCGGCGCCCACTGGTCGAGGCTGGTGTAGGACGCCTTCCGCTCCCCGTGCGTGCGCTGGCTGCGCCAGCACACGCCGACGCGC
Source organism: Azospirillum sp. ST 5-10 (assembly GCF_051225715.1). NCBI lineage: Bacteria > Pseudomonadati > Pseudomonadota > Alphaproteobacteria > Rhodospirillales > Azospirillaceae > Azospirillum > Azospirillum sp. ST 5-10. Next base: position 213,877 of record NZ_JBPJSP010000002.1, on the reverse strand, counting down.
AGCCCGGGGCCGAGCTCGGCCAGCCGCCGCCGCCACGCCTCGACCCGGGCGGGATCGGCGACGAGATAGCCGTTGCGCGGCGGAAACTCCGCGAGCGAGCGCCGGAAGACGCGCGGCAGCGAGGCCATCGGGACGTGCCAGTCGGCGTCGGGCGGCACGACGGTCTCGCGCCCGTCCGGCGCCAGCGTCTCCACCCGCACCGTCGCCCGGGGGAACGAGCGGGCGAACAGCCCGACGAGACGCCGGTCCACCTCCAGCACCACATGGCCGGCGTGGGCGACGAGGTCGGGCAGGCAGGTGCCGTACAGCAGCTCGTCGCCGATGCCCTGCTCGCGCCACACCAGGATGCGCGTGCCCGCGGGGTTCTCGCCGTGCCAGCGCGGGATGCCGGGGGCACGGGCGCCGAGCACCCGCCGGGAGTCGAAGCGCGCCTCGTAGAGCTCGCGCCCCTCGGCGAGCGCGCCGCGGCCGATCAGCAGCAGCGCCAGGTTCCAGCGCGCGAGCGCGTCGCCGGGAGCGCCCCGCAGGGCCTGCCGGTAGCACGCCTCCGCCTCGTCGGCGCGGCCCTGGGCCTGGCGCACCAGACCGAGGTTCACCAGCGCCTCGGGATCGCCGGGGGCGAGGCGCAGCGCCTCGCGCTGGCACGCCTCCGCCTCGGCCAGGCGCCCGGTCTCCTTGAGGACGACGCCCAGATTGCTGTGCGCCTCGGCGTTCCCCGGCGCCACGGCGACCGCGTGGCGCAGCGCCTCCTCGGCCTCCGCCGTCCGGTCGGCGTCGCGCAGCAGCGCGCCGAGGTTCACCAGGGCGGCGGCGTAATCGCGGTCCAGGGCGAGGGCGCGGCGGTAGTGCCGCTCCGCCTCGTCGAACCGGCCCTGGTCCTGGAGCGCGCTGCCCAGGCTGTTGTGGGCTTCCGGATAGGCCTCCCGCAGCTCCAAAGCCCGGCGGTAGGCGGCCTCGGCGTCGCCGACGCGCCCCAGCGCGTGCAGGACGAGGCCGTGATTGGCGTGCACCTCGGCCCGCCCGGCATCCTGCGCCAGCGCCCGGCCGAGCAGCTCCAGGGCGGCGTCGTGACGTCCGGTCTGGTGGGCGAGGACGCCGAGGAGATGCAGCGCCTCGGCGTGTCCGGAATCGGCGGCCAGCACCCTGCGGTAGAAGCGCTCGGCGCCCGGGAGGTCGCCGTCGCGGTGGTGCGCGAGGGCGCGGGCCAGATCCTCCGCCGTGCTGTTGCGCTGTCCCGTCATGCGGCCGTCCCGTCCGTGGCGCTCCCTTCATAGCATGAACCGACGGTCGCGCCGCAGATCGCGCGCCGCACACCGCACGGCCGCGACGGGCCCCCGGCCGGCCGGCGCCGGAGGGGGCCGGACGTGGCGCCCGCCCGGCGCGCTTAACCAGTTGGCAACAGGATACCTGCCATTGATCGGGTTCGGACGTTCCGGAGTTCCGCCGATGCCTGCCCACCGTTTCCGGCCGCTTCCCCTGCTCGCGGTCGTTCTGGTTCCCTTCGTGCTGGCGGGGTGCGTCCCGTCCGGCGGCGGTTACAGAGGCAGCGGCTACAGCAGCGGCGGATACGACGAGCCGGCGCCCAGCCTCAGCACGCTCGACAAGAGCCAGCGCCGTGCCCTGAAGCAGGGCTGCAAGGACCGCTATGGCGACCACAGCCGGAAATACCGGCAATGCGTGGACGGCGTGCGCCACAGCGAGGACGCGCTGATCGACGGCTGCTACAAGCGCTACAAGGGCAACGACAAGAAGCTCAGGCGGTGCCTCGACGGGCTCTGAACCGAGCCCGCGGCGCCCCTCAGCCCAGCATGGCGATGAAGTAGCCGGCGACCACGGCGGTGCCGATGACACCGGCGACGTTCGGCCCCATCGCGTGCATCAGCAGATAGTTGGCGGGGTCGGCGCGCTGCCCCTCGACCTGGGCGACGCGCGCCGCCATCGGCACGGCGGAGACGCCGGCGGCGCCGATCAGCGGGTTGATCTTCTCCCGCGACACCAGGTTCATGGCCTTGGCCATCAGCACGCCGGCGGCCGTCGACACGGCGAAGGCGACGACGCCGAGCGCCAGGATCGCCAGGGTCTCGGGGTTGAGGAAACGCTCGCCCGTCATGGTGACGCCGACGCTGGTGCCGAGGAAGATGGTGACGGCGTTGATGATCTCGTTCTGCGCCGCCTTGGACAGCCGCTCGGCGACGGCGCACTCGCGCAGCAGGTTGCCCAGCATCAGCATGCCGATCAGCGCCGAGGCCGCCGGCACCAGCAGGATGCAGGCCACCGTCACCACGAAGGCGAAGATCACCTTCTCCAGCCGCGTCACCTTGCGCAGGGAGCGCATGCGGATGCGCCGCTCGCCGTCGCTGGTCAGCGCCCGCATGATCGGTGGCTGGATCAGCGGCACCAGCGCCATGTAGGAATAGGCGGCGACCGCGATCGGCGCCAGCAGCTCCGGCGCCAGCTTGTTGGCGAGGAAGATCGAGGTCGGGCCGTCGGCGCCGCCGATGATGCCGATGGAGGAGGCCTGGTCCGGCGTGAACCCCAGCGCCACGGCGCCGAGATAGGTGGCGAACACGCCGAACTGCGCGGCCGCTCCCAGCATCAGGGTGCGCGGGTTGGCGATCAGCGGCCCGAAGTCGGTCAGCGCGCCGACTCCCAGGAAGATGATGGGCGGGAAGAGTTCCAGGTGGATGCCCTGGGAGATGTAGTGGTAGAGCCCGCCCGGCGTCTCGCCGGCCGGCAGGTTGACCAGCCCTTCGGTGGGCAGGTTGGCGAGCAGCGCGCCGAAGGCGATGGGCACCAGCAGCAGCGGCTCGAAGTTGCGCCAGATCGCCAGGTACAGAAGCCCGGCGACCACGCCCCACATGACCACCATCTCCCAGGTCAGGCGCGGAAGGGCCGTCAACGCCCACATCTCGGACAAGGCTTCCATGGCGCGGCTCCTACGCCAGGGTGAGGAGGATCTGGCCCTCCTGGACGGCGGTCCCGGCGGCGACCGCCACGACCGCGACGGTGCCGGCGCGCGGCGCCGCCACCGAGGTCTGCATCTTCATGGCCTCCAGGGTCAGCAGGCTCTGCCCCGCCTCGACCCGGTCGCCGACCTTGGCGGCGACGGCGACGATGGTGCCGGCGAGCGGGCTGACCACGTCGCCGGGCGACGCGGCGCGCGCGTCCGCCTGGGCCGCCCTCGGCGCGGACGGGGCGGCGGCGGGACCGGCGACGACGGCGGGGCGGACGTCGCGGGTCGGCCCGCCGGCCGACGGCGCCGGCAGGGCGGACGCCCCGGCGTCCAGCTCCTCGACCGTCACCTCGTAGGCGGTGCCCTCGACCGTGATGCGGAAACGTCTCATGGCAGCTCCTCAGCGAGTCTTGTGGGGGGCATGGGGTGCCCAACCCCAGCGCACGCGGTGGCCGGCGAACTGCTCGGTGCGCCCGTGCCGGGCCCAGCCGGCGGACTGGTGCGCGGCGGCCTGGACGCGGACGACGCGGCCGCGGCCGTCGGTGATCGCCGTCACCGCCGCGGCGATCGCCGCGAGATGATGGGCGGGCACGCCCGGCGCGGTCGCCGCGGGCACGGCCGGAGCCGCCGGCGCCGGAAGGGTGGCCGCCGCGCGGGCGATGAAGATCCGGCCGATCAGCGCCAGCACGCCCCACAGCAGCGCCAGCACGGCCATCACGGTGGCGAAACCGGTCAGGATGAAGAGGACGTGCTCCATGGCGGCCTACAGCGGGATGTTGCCGTGCTTCTTCGGCGGGCGGGTCTCCCGCTTGGAGAGCAGGGTGCGCAGGGCGAGGGAGACCGCGGCGCGCGTGCGCCGCGGCTCGATGACGTCGTGCACGAAGAGCTTGCCGGCGGACAGGTAGGGCGAGGCGAACTCCTGGCGGTACGCCTGGGCCAGCTCGGCGGCGCGGGCGGCGCGGTTCTCGGCCTTCTCCAGCTCGTGCCGGTAGAGGATGTTGACCGCCCCTTCCGCGCCCATCACGGCGATCTCCGCGGTCGGCCAGGCCAGCACCAGGTCCGCCCCCATGTCGCGCGAGCACATGGCGAGAAAGGCGCCGCCGTAGGCCTTGCGCATGATGACGGTGATCTTCGGCACGGTGGCGGAGCCGTAGGCGAACAGCATCTTGGCGCCGTGGCGGATGATGCCGTGGCGTTCCTGGAAGACGCCGGGCAGGAAGCCCGGCACGTCGACCAGCGTGAGCAGCGGGATCGAGAAGACGTTGCACACGCGGATGAAGCGCGCCGCCTTGTCGGCGGCGTCGATGTCGAGCGCGCCGGCCTTGACGTTGGGCTGGTTGGCGATGACGCCGACCACCATGCCGTCGATCCGCGCGAAGCCGACGACGATGTTGCCGGCGAAGGCCGCCTGCACCTCCAGGAACCGCCCGTCGTCGACCAGCCGGCCGATCACCTGGCGGACGTCGAAGGCGGCGTTCCCGGCCTCGGGGATCAGCTCCTCGATGCCGGGATCGTCGGCCAGCGTGATCTCGGGATCGAGGCGGTGCGGCGGCTCCTCCATGTTGTTGGAGGGCAGGAAGGACAGCAGCTCGCGCACCAGGGCGGCGGCGTGCTCGTCGTCCTCGGCGACGAAATGGATGTTGCCGGAGATGGCGGCGTGCGCCTCGGCGCTGCCGATCTCGTCCATCGTCGTGTCCTGGCCGGTGGCCGCCTTGATGACCTGCGGGCCGCAGATGAACATGCTGGCGCCGCGCCGGGTCATGACGATGAAGTCCATCAGCGCCGGGCTGTAGGCCGCCCCGCCGGCGCAGGTGCCGCAGACCACCGCGACCTGGGGCACGACCCCCGACAGCAGGACGTTGCGGTTGAAGACCTGGCCGTAGCCGGACAGGCTCTCCACCCCCTCCTGGATGCGTGCGCCGCCGCTGTCGTTGAAGCCGACCAGGGGCACGCCGGCGCGGGCCGCGTGGTCCATGACGTCGCAGATCTTCTGGGCGTGCATGCGTCCCAGCGAGCCGCCGGCCACCAGGAAGTCCTGGGAGAAGGCGGCGATCGGACGGCCGTCGACGAAGCCGGTGCCGGCGATCACGCCGTCGCCGGGCAGTTCCTTGCCCTCCATGCCGAACTGGCGGGTGGCGTGCAGCACGTGCCGCCCGAACTCCTGGAAGGTGCCGGGCTGGAACAGCCGGTCGAGTCGTTCGCGCGCGGTCAGCAGCCCTTTGGCGTGGCGCTGCGCGATCTTGTCTTCGCTGGCCGAAGCGGCGCTGCGCTCGCGGCGCTCGGCGAGTTCCTTGAGCAGGTCCGGTCTGATCGCCATGGGTCCGGTCGTCGGCAGAAGGGGCGGGAGGGCGGGCGGGGAGCCCGGGCCGGGCGCGCCGCGGGGGGCGGGTCGGTGCGACGACCATAGGCCGGGCCCTCCGGCCGGACCGTGACCTGGATCAAAAGGATAGGCCGTTCGGCTGAGGACCGGCGCAAATGTCGCACCGCCGCCCCGGGCGTCGCCGACGGTGCCGGCGACGCGCTCCGCCCCCGCTACGGTTTCAGCCCGACGGCCCCGTCGAGCAGGGCGCCGTCGAGCGCCCGGCGCTCCAGCTTGGCCCCGAACAGCTTGGCGTCGCGGAAGTCGGCCTTGGCGAGGTCGCAGCCCAGCAGGTTGGCGTAGGACAGGTCGGCACCGGTGAAGTTCACCTCGCGCAGGCAGCAGCCCCGGAAATCGACGTAGCGCAGCTTGGCGCCGGACAGGTCGGTGCGCATGGCGCGCCTTTCGTCGAACACCAGCGGACGCAGGTTGCTGTTGCGCAGGTCGGCGTTGTTCAGGCGGGCACCCTTGAGGTTGGTGCCGCGCAGGTCGGCGCCGATGAGGCGCGAGACGCGCAGGTCCGCGCCGTCGAGGGTGGCCGCCTGGAGCTGAACGTTGGTGAGGTCGAGCCCGTAGAAGGTGGCGCGCGAGGCCCGCAGCATGGTCAGGCAGGCGTGCGCCAGCGACGGCGCGTGGCGCAGGTCGAATCCCGAGAGGTCGAGCGGCGCCCCCTGCGACCCGCCGGTGCCGACCCACTGGATGTGGTCGTGCAGCAGGTCCTCCAGGGGCCGGCCGAACTCGGCGACGACGCGCCCCACCGGCTCGTCGGTCAGGGTGTCCTCCAGCTCGGCGTCGGTGAGGTCGGCCATCGTCATGGCCGCCCCGGTCAGCACGGCACCGCGCAGGCAGGCGCCGCGCAGGTCGGCGCCCGACAGGTCGGCCCCCTCCAGGTTCGAGCCGGTGAAGTTGGCGCCGCGCATGGTGGCGCGCACCAGCTTGCAGCCCTTCATCACGGCGTCGGTGAAATCGGTGTGGATCGCCATGGCTCCGGACAGGCGGGCGTTGGTCAGGTTGGCGCCGGAGAGGTCGGCGCCGGACGCCTCCGCCGGCTGGCTCTCCTCCACATGCACCATCCGCAGGTTGCCCGAGCGGTCCTTCTCGGCCAGCGAGCCGTCGCGCAGGTCGGCCTCGAACAGGTTGGCGCCCACCAGGATCGCCCCGCGCAGGCAGGCGCCGCGCAGATCGGTCTTGATCAGGCTGGCCCCCTCCAGGTTGGCCTGGCGCAGGTCGCAGGCGAACATGGCGGCGCAATCGAGCCGGGCCCCCGACAGGTTGGCCCCCTTGAGGACGGCGCCGACCATGTCGGCGTGGGCGAGGTCGCGCCCCGCCAGGTTGAGACCGGAGAGGTCGCAGAACGACAGCGTCGCCCGCGCGCCGCCCATGCGGGCGTTGCGGAACATCTCATGGCGCCGGACGACGACGTCGAGCTGGGCCTGGTCAAGTCGGGTGAGCGCGCGTGACTGGGTCATGGGCGAAGGGCTCCGGGACGCCCCACGATGACGCTCGTGGACTTAAGGATTGGATAATGGGAGCGGCCGCCGGCGGCCGGCCGCGTCATGCGGCCACGTGCTGCGCGCCGCGTGCGCCGGCCGCCTCCGGCGACGCGGCGAGCGCCGCCAGGGCGTCGCGCAGGAGGTCGGGTGTGAAGGGCTTGTGCAGCAGCCGGCAGCCCGTGGTCACCGCCTCGCGGATGCGCTCGGGCGCGGTGTCGCCGGTGAGGATGATCCCCGGCACCGGCCGGTTGGCGATCTCGCCCACCCGGGTCACCACCTGCACGCCGTTGAGGGCGCCGGGCAGGCGGAAATCGGTGACGATGGCGTCGGGCACGCCGTCGCCGTCCCGCACCGCCTGCACCGCCGCCGTCCCGTCGGCGGCGGCCGTCACCACATGGCCCCAGCTTTCCAGCAGGAGCTGCATGCCGGAGCGCTGCACCGGATCGTCCTCCACCACCAGGATGTGCCAGGCCACCGATGGGCGTGCCTCGGCCGCCACGGCGCTGTCGGCGGTCTCGGCGACCGGCTCGAAGGCGGCCACCGGCACGGTGATCGAGAACACCGACCCCTGGCCCGGGCGCGAGCGGACGTCCACCGTGTGGCCGAGCAGCGCCGCCTTGCGCCGCACCTTGGCCAGGCCGAGGCCGAGGCCGCGGCTGCGGTCGCGCTCCGGATTGCCGAGCTGCACGAAGTCCTCGAAGATGGTGTCGAGATGCTCGGCCGCGATGCCGGGGCCGGTGTCCCACACCTCGATGCGCAGCCACTGGCCGCGCGGCCGGCAGCCGATGAGGATGCAGCCGCTGGCGGTGTAGACGACGGCGTTGCGGACGAGGTCGCGCAGCATGCGGGTGAGCAGCGCGGGGTCGCTGCGCACCACCGCGGCGGTGGGATGGACGCGCAGCTCCAGCCCCTTGGCGTCGGCCATCTTGCGGAACTCGGCGGCGACCGTCTCCATGACCTGGCTGACCGCCACCGCCGCGATGGTCGGCTTCACCACGCCGGCGTCGAGGGTGGCGACCTCGAGCAGGGAATGGAGCAGCGTCTCCCCGCTGTCGAGCGCCGCCCCCATCTTGTCGGCGATGGCGCGGTCGCGCGGGTCCTTCAGCCGCGCGTCCAACAGATGGTGGAACAGCCGCAGCGCCTGGAAGGGCTGCCGCAGATCATGGTTGGCGGCCGACAGGAAGCGCGCCTTGGCCTGGTTCGCCCGCTCCTTCTCGGCCAGCGCCGCGACGAGCTGCTGGTTGAGGGCGCTGAGGTCGGCGGTGCGCTCGCCGACCCGCCGTTCCAGGCGGGTGTTGGCGTCGGCCAGGGCCCGCATCGCCGCCTCCTCCCGCCGCAGGCTGCGCCAGCCGACGGCCGCCAGCCCCAGCAGCGCCAGCAGGCCGACGGCGGCGACCGCGAGCCCGCGCTCCAGACGGTCCCGCCAGGGGGCGAGGACGTCGGTGCGCGGCTCCAGCACGCCGGCGAACAGCGGCAGCCCGGCCAGCGTCCGCACGGCGCGCACGCTGGCGTCGTCGCTGGCCGGCCAGCGGTCCGGCCCGGTGCCGGCGAGCCGTTCGCCGGAGAGCCGGTAGAGACCCGCCTGCGGCCCGCCACCGGCGCCGGCGGCGCCCAGGGCGTCGAGCACCGCCGACAGCGACGCCGGCGGCACCACGGCGACGACCGCGCCGCGGGGCTGCCCGTCGCCTCCCCGCAGCGGCCGGGCGAAAACCACCGTCGCGGCACCGTCGACCCGCGCCGCCAGCACCGGCGGCCCGGCGCCGCCGCCGGTCCCGGCGGGGCCGCCGGCGAGCAGCGCCGCCGCATCCGCCATCGTGACGTCGGGACCGAAGACGGCGCGCCCCTTGGCGTCGAGCACCGCCACGGCGCCCTCCGGCGCGGCGAACGCCTCGCCCAGCGCCTGCCCCGACGCCCCGCCGCCGGCCAGGGCGGCGGGATCGAGGCCGTCAAGCCGATGCGCCACGCGGTCCAGCAGCAGCCGGCGCGGCTCCATGACGGTGCGGCCGTGCCCGGCCAGCACCTCGGCCGCCCGTGCGAGGTCGCGGCCGGCGCGCTCCAAGGTGTCGCGGCGGTCCAGCAGCGTGACGGCGCTCCAGGAAACGCCGCCGAAGGCGCTCACCGTGACGACGATCACCAGCAGGGCCGTGCGCGGGCACAGGGAGGGAAGAAGGGAGCGCACCAGGGAGCGGAACATGAAACGGCCGGCGTCAAGGCGGAAGGGGATGGACGGAAGCCGATGCGGCGGCTCGCTGGACGGACTCGCCGCGCCCCGCGGCCGCCCAGACCCCACCGGCGGTTCCCGTGACGGCCGTTTCCGGAACGACCGTTGCCGGAACGACCGGCGCCGTGACGGCGTGTGTCACGGCGCCGGCACGGGGAGTCCCGGTGGACACCGGCGGTGTCATTCTGTTGCGCATTCCAACCCGTCCAAACAGGAAGAAGCCGGCCCGCCGCATCTGTCCGATCCCGCGCAAATTGTCGGCAACAGGAGCCGAATCATCCATCCGACAGGGTTCTTTCCGGCCTTCATTTATCCTTTTTTGATGGAGGCGATGATAACATGCGCATTGTTGGGATTCGACCTGTCTTGACGACTATGACCATCCTCATAAAGCCGCCAACACCAAAGAACAGGGCGGGTAAAACCATGAAACCGCGGATCGACCGGGCGGAATTCCCGTTGTTGGGTGGCACCGCCCGCAGATTTCCCCAGCGCCGAGGATCATCCGTGATCGAACGTCCCCGCGGCCCCCGCACTCCCGCCGTCGCACGCCGGTCCCGCGTTCAGGAGGGACTCCCCTATCCGCTGGGCGCCACCTGGGACGGGCTGGGGGTCAACTTCGCCCTGTTCTCGGCCAACGCCACGAAGGTGGAGCTGTGCCTGTTCGACCGCGAGGGCCGGCGCGAACTGGAGCGCATCGAACTGCCGGAGTACACCGACGAGGTGTGGCACGGCTATCTGCCCGACGCCCGGCCGGGCACCGTCTACGGCTACCGCGTGCACGGCCCCTACGAGCCCAAGGCCGGCCACCGCTTCAACCCGAACAAGCTGCTGATCGACCCCTACGCCAAGCATCTTCTCGGCCCGCTGCGCTGGTCGGACGCCCATTTCGGCTACCGCGTCGGCTCGAACCGGGCCGACCTGTCCTTCGACCGCCGGGATTCCGCCGCCGGCATGCCCAAGTGCGTGGTCGTCGATTCCGCCTTCACCTGGGGCCACGACCGCCACCCCTGCACCCCCTGGGAGCGCACCGTCCTCTACGAGACGCACGTCCGCGGCTACACCATGCGCCACCCGGAGGTGCCGCCGCAGGACCGCGGCACCTTCGCCGGGCTGGCGGCGCAGCCGGTGGTGGACTACGTCCGCTCGCTGGGGGTCACGGCGGTGGAGCTGCTGCCCGTCCACGCCTTCGTCGACGACCGCTATCTCCTGGAGAAGGGGCTGCGCAATTACTGGGGCTACAACACCATCGCCTTCTTCGCCCCCGATCCCCGCTACATGGCGATGGGCAGCATCGCCGAGTTCAAGGAGATGGTGGCGCGCTACCACGACGCCGGCATCGAGGTGATCCTCGACGTCGTCTACAACCACACCGCCGAGGGCAACGAGATGGGGCCGACCCTCTCGTTCAAGGGCATCGACAACGCCAGCTACTACCGGCTGGCGCCGGACCCGCGCTACTACATCAACGACACCGGCACCGGCAACACGCTGAACCTCAGCCACCCGCGGGTGCTGCAGATGGTGACGGACAGCTTGCGCTACTGGGTCGAGGACATGCACGTCGACGGCTTCCGTTTCGACCTCGCCACCATCCTCGGGCGCGAGCCCCACGGCTTCGACCAGGGCGGCGGCTTCCTCGATTCCTGCCGCCAGGATCCGGTGCTGTCGCGCGTCAAGCTGATCGCCGAGCCCTGGGACTGCGGCCCCGGCGGCTACCAGGTCGGCGGCTTCCCGCCGGGCTGGGCGGAGTGGAACGACCGCTACCGCGACACGGTGCGCGCCTACTGGAAGGGCGACGAGGCCAAGCTGCCGGAGCTGGCGACCCGGATGACCGCGTCGGCCGACCTGTTCGCCCGGCGCGGCCGGCGGCCCTGGGCCTCGGTGAACTTCGTCACCGCCCACGACGGCTTCACCCTGGCCGACCTCGTGTCCTACAACGACAAGCACAACGCGGCCAACGGCGAGGGCAACAACGACGGCCATTCCCACAACCTGTCCTGGAACCACGGTGCCGAGGGCCCGACCGACGATCCGGAGATCAAGGCGCTGCGCCTGCAGCAGATGCGCAACATGCTGGCGACGCTGCTCTTCTCGCAGGGCACGCCGATGCTGCTGGCGGGCGACGAGTTCGCCCGCAGCCAGGACGGCAACAACAACGCCTACTGCCAGGACAACGAGATCTCGTGGATCGACTGGGAGGCGATCGACGACGACGGCCGCGCCCTGACCGACTTCGTGCGCCGCCTGCTGACCCTGCGCCAGAGCCATCCGCTGCTGCGGCGCGGCCGCTTCCTGGTGGGCGCCTTCAACCCCGAGCTCGAGGTCAAGGACGTCACCTGGATCACCCCCGCCGGCGAGGAGAAGACCACCGAGCAGTGGCAGGACCCGCTGGCGCGCTGCCTCGGCATGCTGCTGGACGGCCGCGCCCAGGCGACCGGCATCAAGAAGCGGGCGTCCGACGCGACCTTGCTGCTGATCGTCAATTCCCACCACGACGTGGTGCCCTTCACCCTGCCGGCGGTGGTGGGGGGAACCCGCTGGCTGCGCCTGGTCGACACCGCCGAACCCGACCGGATCGAGCTGTCGACCGGCCGCAGCGGCGACGAGCTGCCCGTCCCGGGACGGTCGCTGCTGCTGTTCGAGCTGATGCCCGACCGCCGCAACGAGGCGGGGCTGCGCTCGACCGCCCGGGCGCTGCGCGACACGGCCGAGGCCGTGGCCGGCCGCGCCGACGCGCCGGTCAAGTAGAGCCTCTCAGGGAGACGGGGGATACTTCTCGGCCAGGCGGGCCAGGTTGCGGCGGCGGAACTCGGCGCGGGTGCCCTCGTCGAGACGGTTGATCGACTGGCTGCCGTGGTGCAGGACGTAGGTGTTGAGCGCCAGGGCGAGGCCGAAGCCGGCGCGCGCCAAGCGGCGGCAGTAGTCGTCGTCGTCCCCGCCCATGACGAACGCCTCGTCCAGCAGGCCGACCCGCGCCACCGCCTCCCGGCGCAGGCCGACGCAGAAGAAGGCCAGCATGCCACGGATGCCGATGCCCGGCGGGTCGGCGTTCCGCGACACCAGGGCGTCCATGGCGGCGAGGTCGTGGCGGTCGACGTCCGGCGCGGCGGGCAGCGTCGCGACGCCCATCTCGGTCCGCACCCGGTCGTAGCACTGCCAGTCGTTGGGGTTGGAGTTCAGCGGGCCGATGGCGCCGACGTCCGGGTTGGCGTCCAGCAGGCCGCCCAGCCGCTCCAGCCAGCGCCTGGGCAGCTCGATGTCGTCGTTGAGGAAGAAGATCCGGTCGAAATCGTCGCCGGCCAGGCGGATGCCCTGGTTGATGCCGCCGGCCCACCAGCGGTTGGTGCCGTTGCGCACCACGGTCGCGGTGGGCGGCAGCTGGCGGTACAGGTCCGGCGTCGCGTCGCCGGAGGCGTTGTCCACCAGGAACAGGTGGTAGGGCGCGCTGGTGTTGTTGAAGATGGATTCCAGACAGCGGACCAGCGTGCCGCAATTGTTGTGCGTCACGCAGACGAGCGCGCTCCGTCCCACAGCCCCATCCCTTCGACCGCGATGATCCTCCGGACAGGGTACCGCAAAAGCGGTGGCGGCGTCAGCGGGGTCGCTGCGGGGGCGACCCCGGAGCCGTCCGGACAGGCCGGCGGCCGCGCACTGCCGGTCACGCCGCCCGGCTGACGCCGATCTCCGGGTTGAGGCGGAAGGTGATGGCCCGGCCGAGCTTCGATTCCCGCAGCAGGATCTGCTTGTTCTCCAGAAGCTTGATGGCACGGTTCACGTTGGGCCGCTGCATGCCCAGGGCGTCGGCCAGCTCGGACTGCAGGACGGGGACCGAACGGTCGAAATGGAGCCGACGGCTGAGATAGGTGAAGACGCGGAGCGCTTCGAGCGTGATTTCCCGGTCGGTGGACACGGCCCTGGAGATGTGGTCATGATGATGCATGGCGACCTCGGTGCGCAGGTTGATCGAATCTCGGTCGGGAGACGCGGTGCAGGTCGGGAACGCCCCGGAGCGCGCGGCGACACGCCCCTTCTCATGCCGTCGGTCGGAACCGTGCAGGTCCAATGGCATCGTCTTCCCCTCCCTTTGCGACTCGGCGGTTGTTCCGCCGAACCGGCTAACCCTGCGGAAAGCCTAGAGCGCAAATGTTATCCGGATATGTCTTCGTTGTTTCGACGCTGACATAAACCCGCTGCGGTGGCGCCACGCCGGTGCGCGGAACCCTCGCCGACCGCCGCCGTTGCCCGTGGCGGGAAGCGAACCGGCCGGCCGGCGGCCCGCCGGTCGAGGAAGGAGGATCGTCATGCACCGTCTCGTCCTGCTGCGGCACGGCCAGAGCGTGTGGAACCGCGAGGACCGGTTCACCGGCTGGACCGACGTCGACCTGACCGAACAGGGGGTGGCCGACACCCGGACCGCCGCCGGCATCCTCAAGGACGCCGGGTTCGACTTCGACGTCGCCTTCACCTCGGTGCTGACCCGGGCCATCAAGACGCTGCACCTGCTGCTGGAGGACATGGACCGGCTGTGGCTGCCGGTGCACAAGCACTGGCGCCTCAACGAACGGCACTACGGCGCCCTGCAGGGCCTCAACAAGGCCGAGACGGCGGCGCGCCACGGCGCCGACCAGGTCTTCCTGTGGCGGCGGAGCTGGGACGTGCCGCCGCCGCCGGTCGCCCCGGAGGATCCCGTCTCCGCCCTCGACGACCGCCGCTACGCCGGCCTCGCCGCCGCCCAGAAGCCGCGCGGCGAGAGCCTCAAGGACACGACCGAGCGCGTCGTCCCCTATTGGCACGAGGGCATCGTCCCGGCGCTGCGGCTGGGCGCGCGGGTGGTCGTGTCGGCCCACGGCAACAGCCTGCGCGGCCTGGTGAAGTACCTGGACGACGTGGCGGACCGGGACATCCCGCTGTTCGAGATCCCGACGAGCCGTCCGCTGGTCTACGAGCTGGGCGAGGACTTGCGGCCGTTGCGCCGCTACTTCCTCGGCGACGGGGGCACCGTCGAACCCATCGAGTGGAGCAAGCCGGCGCCTTGAGGCGGAGGGCGTGGTCGGCTAAGACGGGGCGATGCCTCAACGCTTCTCCGGCGGTGCCATGCTTCCATTCACCGAGGCCGACGTCCGCCGATACTTCGGTGACCGGACCTTCGCCAAGGGTCGCGACTACCAGCGCGGCCGTCGGGTCCTCAGCGCGTTCCTGTCCGACGACGGCAGCGCCGTCGACGGGTCGGTGCGGGGGTCGGAGCGCGTGCCCTACGGCGTGACGGTGCATCTGGACGGCCTGGGCACGCGGCGCGGACCGACGTTCGAAGGCGACTGCACCTGCTTCCTCGGCGGCTACTGCAAGCACATGGCGGCGGTGCTGCTGGAACTGCTCGCCCGCGACGCCGCGGTCCCCGCCGCCGCGCCGGGAGTCGACCCGGCGCTCGGCCGCTGGCTCGCGTCCCTGGAACCGACGGAGCCGGCCCCGGGCGTCGGGGCGGCACGCGCGGTCCTCTACCGGCTCGATCTGGCGCCGGACGCCCGCACCGTCGCGGTGGAGGTGCTGTCGGCGTCCCTGCGCAAGGACGGGTCGCCCGGCGCCGGGACCAAGCCGATGGGATCGTCGACCCTGACCAGCGTCGTCAGCGGCTACGGCGCGCCGCAGTACGTCGACGCCGCCGATACGGAGATCCTGCGCTTCCTGTGGGCGACGCGGAGCGGCCGCGCCGGTCACGTCGGCCACGTCGGCCACGTCGGCGCCGGCTTCGCGCTGCAGGGAGCCTTCGCCGCCAGCGTGCTGGACGCCATCGTGACGACCGGCCGCGCCCACTGGCGCACGCCCCACGGGCCGGCCCTGCGGCGCGGTCCGCCGCGGCGCGCCGAAGGCCGCTGGGACCCCGCCGCCGACGGCACCCAGAGCTTCGCGTTCGCCGTCGACGGCGAGGCCGTCGTGCTGCCGCTGGCGCCGCCCTGGTACGTCGCCGCCGACGGCACCTGCGGCCCGCTGGCGACCGGTCTCGACGACCGCGCGGCCCATCTCCTGGCCACCGCGCCGACCGTCTCGGCCGAAGCCGCCGCCAGGGTCCGCGCCGCGCTCGCCACCCGCCTGCCCGACCGCGCCGACCTGCTGCCGTCCACCTTCGAGGAGACGGTGCGCCGCGCAGTGCGGCCGCGGCCGATGCTGCACCTGTGGATCCAGGCCTGGGACGACGCGCTGGACGCCTTCGACCTCGACGACGAGCCGATCGAGGCGGTCCACGGCCGCCTCAGCTTCGACTATGACGGGCAGACGGTCGACGCCGGCGATCCGCGCGGCGAGCTGCGCCGCACCGAGGCCGGGCGCTTCGTGGTGATTCCCCGGCGTCCCGACCTCGAGGCCGCGGCGGCGGAGCGGCTCGCCGGCCTCGGCTTCCTGGAAACGGCGGACGGGGGCGTCCTCGTCCTGGCGCCGGACGACGATGCGGACGCCGCCGTGGGCGATCCGGGACAGGAACTGCTGGCGTTTCTCCACCGCACCGCCCCGTCGCTGACGGCCGAGGGCTGGACCGTCGCGTTCCTCGACGGCACCCTGCCCGACTTCGCCGAGCCCGAGGGCTGGACCGCCGAGGTCGAGGAGCCGTCGGGCGTCGACTGGTTCGGCCTGTCGCTCGGCGTCGTCGTCGACGGGCAGCGGATCGACCTGCTGCCCATGCTTCTGCCCGTGCTGCGGACACTGCCCGACGGCATCGCTCCCGAATCCATCGGCGGCCGCGAGCCGGACGCCACCCTGTTCCTGCCGATGCCCGACGGTCGCATCCTGCCGATGCCGGCGGGCCGCCTCGGCACGGTCGTTCGCACCCTCTACGAGCTCTATCGTGTCGGCGCGATCGACGACGACGGGCAGATCCGCCTCTCGGCGGCCCAGAGCGCCGAGCTTGCCGAGATCGAGGCGGCCACCGCCGCCGCCGGCCTGCGCTGGATGGGCGGCGAGCGGCTGCGGCAGATCGGCGCGAAGCTGCGCGACTTCGCCGGCATCGCGCCGGTGCCGCCGCCGGCCGGCCTGGCGGCGAGCCTGCGCCCCTATCAGTCCGCCGGGCTGAGCTGGATGCAGTTCCTGCGCGAATATGGCCTGGGCGGCGTGCTCGCCGACGACATGGGGCTGGGCAAGACCGTGCAGGCGCTCGCCCACGCGCTGACGGAGAAGGAGGCCGGGCGCCTCGACCGCCCCTGTCTCGTCGTCGCGCCGACCAGCCTGATGGCCAACTGGAAGGCCGAGGCGGCGCGCTTCGCGCCGGGCCTGCGCACCCTCGTCCTGCACGGCGCCGGCCGCAAGGCCGGCCACGAACGCCTGGACGAGCACGACCTCGTGCTGACCACCTATCCGTTGCTGCCGCGTGATAGGGACGTGCTGCTGGCGCAGGAGTGGCACCTGCTGATCCTCGACGAGGCGCAGGCGATCAAGAACCCGCAGGCCCAGCTCAGCCGGGTGGCCGTGCAGCTGCGCGCACGGCACCGCCTGTGCCTGACCGGAACACCGCTGGAGAACAACCTCGCCGAGCTGTGGTCGTTGTTCCACTTCCTGATGCCCGGCCTGCTGGGTGACCAGCGCGGTTTCCAGACCACCTTCCGCACCCCGATCGAAAAGAAGGGCGACGCCGTCCGCGGCCGCCTGCTGGCACGCCGCGTGCGCCCCTTCCTGCTCCGGCGGACGAAGGAGCAGGTCGCGGCGGACCTGCCGCCGAAGACTGAGATCGTCGAGTGGGTCGAGCTGGAAGGGGCGCAGCGGGATCTCTACGAGACCATCCGCCTGGCGATGGACGCGAAGGTGCGCGCCGAGGTGTCGAAGAAAGGCCTCGCGCGCAGCCACATCGTCATTCTGGAGGCGCTGCTGAAGCTGCGCCAGGTGTGCTGCGATCCCCGGCTGGTGAAGCTCTCCGGGGCCGGCAAGGCCAGGACGTCGGCGAAGCTGGCGCGGCTCCTGGAGATGGTGCCGGAGATGGCGGCCGAAGGGCGGCGCATCCTGCTGTTCTCGCAATTCACCTCGATGCTGGACCTGATCGCGCCGGAACTGGAGCGCCTGCGCATCCCGTTCGTCACGCTCACCGGCCAGACGCGGAACCGTGAGGCCCCGATCACCCGCTTCCAGGCGGGCGAGGTGCCGCTGTTCCTGATCAGCCCGAAGGCCGGCGGCACCGGCCTCAACCTGACCGCCGCCGACACGGTGATCCACTACGATCCCTGGTGGAATCCGGCGGTGGAGCGCCAAGCCACCGACCGCGCCCACCGCATCGGCCAGGACAAGCCGGTGTTCGTCCACAAGCTGGTGAGCGTCGGCACGGTGGAGGAGGCGATCCTCGACCTCCAGGCCCGCAAGCAGGCGCTGGCCGACGCCCTGTTCGACCCCGACGCCCGCGATGCCGCGGCGCTCACCCCCGACGACCTGGAGGCCCTATTTCGCCCGATAGCAATGTGAATTTATCCCGGTGCGCTGCGGTATTTTATCGCTCGCCTTTGTTATTTCCCCGTGATACACACCTCGGACGCAATGCGACCCGGTATCCGAGTAGATCCATGCCCGATCCCGCACGCCTGAGCCATCTGCAGCGCCTTGAGGCGGAGAGCATCCACATCATGCGCGAGGTGGCGGCGCAGTTCCGCAACCCGGTGATGCTCTATTCCATCGGCAAGGACAGCGCGGTCATGCTGCACCTCGCCATGAAGGCGTTCTTCCCGTCCAAGCCGCCGTTTCCGCTGCTCCACGTCGACACGACCTGGAAGTTCCGCGAGATGATCGCGTTCCGCGACCGGCGCGCCCGCGAGCTCGGCCTGGAGCTGATCGTCCACGTCAACCAGGACGGCCTGGCCCAGGGCATCGGCCCGTTCACCCACGGCTCCGCCGTCCACACCGACGTCATGAAGACCCAGGCGCTGCGCCAGGCGCTGGACCGCTTCGGCTTCGACGCCGCCTTCGGCGGGGCCCGGCGCGACGAGGAGAAGAGCCGCGCCAAGGAGCGCATCTTCTCCTTCCGCTCCGCCAGCCACCGCTGGGACCCCAAGAACCAGCGCCCGGAGCTGTGGAACCTCTACCAGGGCCGCATCCACAAGGGCGAGAGCATCCGCGTCTTCCCGCTCTCCAACTGGACCGAGCAGGACATCTGGCAGTACATCTACCTCGAGGACATTCCCGTGGTGCCGCTCTACTTCGCCAAGCCGCGGCCGGTCGTCGAGCGCGACGGCACCCTGATCATGGTCGACGACGAGCGCATGCCGCTCGCCCCCGGCGAGGAGCCGCAGATGCGCTGGGTGCGCTTCCGCACGCTGGGCTGCTATCCCCTGACCGGCGCGGTGGAGAGCCGCGCCGCCAGCCTGCCCGAGATCATCCGCGAGATGCTGCTGTCGCGCACCTCCGAGCGCCAGGGCCGGGTCATCGACCACGACCAGTCCGCCTCCATGGAGCGCAAGAAGCAGGAAGGATACTTCTGATGCCCGGCGATCGTCACGGGGACCAGCGTCACGGGGACCAGCGTCACGGGGACCGGCTTCACGGGGACCAGCGCGAGAGCGCCACGGCCGAGGTGGTGGCGTACCTGCGCGAGCAGGAGAACAAGGACCTGCTGCGCTTCATCACCTGCGGCTCGGTCGACGACGGCAAGAGCACGCTGATCGGCCGCCTGCTGCTCGACGCCAAGCAGATCTTCGAGGACCAGCTCGCCGCGCTCGACCGCGACAGCGCGCGCTGGGGCACCACCGGCGGCGCCCTCGACCTGGCGCTGCTCACCGACGGCCTGCAGGCCGAGCGCGAGCAGGGCATCACCATCGACGTCGCCTACCGCTTCTTCGCCACCGACCGGCGCAAGTTCATCGTCGCCGACACCCCCGGCCACGAGCAGTACACCCGCAACATGGCCACCGGCGCCTCCACCGCCGACCTCGCCGTGCTGCTGGTCGACGCCCGCAAGGGCGTGCTCACCCAGACCCGGCGCCACAGCTACATCGTCTCGCTGCTGGGCATCCGCCACGTCGTGCTGGCGGTCAACAAGATGGACCTGGTCGGCTACGACCAGGCCCGCTTCGCCGCGATCGCCGCCGACTACCAGGCCTTCGCCGAGCGCCTCGGCATCGCCCGGGTCACCTGCATCCCCATCTCCGCCCTGGCCGGCGAGAACGTCTCGGGCCCCGGCGCCGCCATGGCGTGGTGGGACGGCCCGGCGCTGCTGCCCTTCCTGGAGACGGTCGAGGTCGCCGCCGCCCGCAGCGAGGCGCCGTTCCGCCTGCCGGTGCAGTGGGTCAACCGCCCCAACCAGGACTTCCGCGGCTTCTCCGGCACCCTGGTGGCCGGCCGGGTGCGCCCGGGCGACGCGGTGGCCGTGCTGCCCTCGGCGCGCACCTCCACGGTGGCGCGCATCGTCACCATGGACGGCGATCTCGACGAGGCGGTGGCCGGCCAGGCCGTCACCCTGACCCTGGCCGACGAGATCGACGTCAGCCGCGGCGACATCCTCGCCGCCGCCGCGGCGCGGCCCGAGGTGGCCGACCAGTTCGCCGCCCACATCGTGTGGATGAACGACCACGCGCTGATGCCGGGGCGCGGCTACCTGCTGCAGTTCGGCACCCGGCTGGTCGGCGGCCAGGTCACCGAGATCAAGCACAAGGTCAACGTCAACACCCTGGAGCACACCGCGGCCAAGCGGCTGGAGCTGAACGAGGTGGGGTTCTGCAACCTGGCGCTCGACCAGGCGGTGCCGTTCGACGCCTACGCCGCCTGCCGGGAGACCGGCTCGTTCATCCTGATCGACCGGGTGACGAACGCCACGCTGGGCTGCGGCACGGTCTCCTTCGCCCTGCGGCGGGCGCAGAACATCCACTGGCAGCCGGTGGCGGTGGACAAGGCGGCGCGCGCCGCGGCCAAGGGGCAGAGGCCGTGCGTGCTGTGGTTCACCGGCCTGTCCGGGGCGGGCAAGTCGACGGTGGCCAACCTGGTGGAGCAGCGCCTGCACCGCCAGGGCTTCCACACCTACATGCTCGACGGCGACAACGTGCGCCACGGCCTGAACAAGGACCTCGGCTTCACCGAGGAGGACCGGGTGGAGAACATCCGCCGCGTCGCGGAGACGGCCAAGCTGTTCGTCGACGCCGGGCTGATCGTCCTGGTGTCGTTCATCTCGCCGTTCCGCGAGGAGCGGCGGATGGCCCGCGCGCTGGTCGAGCAGGGGGAGTTCCTGGAGGTGTTCGTCGACGCGCCGCTGGAGGTGTGCGAGCGGCGCGATCCCAAGGGCCTCTACGCCAAGGCGCGCGCCGGCGCCATCGCCAACTTCACCGGCATCTCCTCCCCCTACGAGCCCCCCGAGGCCCCGGAGCTCACCCTCGCCGCCGGAAACCACGACCCGGAGACCCTCGCCGCACAGGTCGTCGACGCCCTCAAGGCACGCGGCATCGTCTAAACCCGGCGGACACGGTGCGGACCAGCCACGGGCTTCGCGGTCCTGGTCCACACCTCCACCCCGCCGGCGTGGCCTCATCCCACCTTGCGAGCGGCCATGCCGCAGGGGGATGGAAGCGCTCGAAAGGCGTACGTCCCTCCCCCTCTGCCCGGGTTGAGGCGGCGGCAACCCTGGGTCATTGTGGCAGCGCAGCGAAACCGACGGCAGCCCCACCATGACACTCCCCGACGCCGGATGCCGCGTGGCGGTGTGCATCCTGACGTTCCGCCGCCCCAAGGGGCTGCAGCGTCTGCTCGACGCCCTGGAGCGGCTGAGCTTCGCCGCCGGACCGCCACCGGACCTCGCCGTCACCGTGATCGACAACAGCCCGGAAGGAACGGCGGCCGACCAGGTCGCCCGGGTGCGCGGGCGCGGCCGGCTGGCCCTCGACTACGTGCACGAGCCGCGCCGCGGCATCGCCTGCGCCCGCAACACGGCCGTCGAGCACGCCGCGCACCGCTGCGACTTCGTCGCCTTCATCGACGACGACGAGGAGCCGGAGCCGCAGTGGCTCGACCAGCTGCTGGCGGTGCAGCGACGCAGCGGCGCCGACGTGGTGACCGGGCCGGTGCTGGCCCGCTTCGCCGGACCGGTGCCGCCCTGGATCGCGGACGGCAAGTTCTTCGACCGCCCGCGCCACGGCGACGGTGAGCGGATCGCCTACGCGCGGACCGGCAACGTCCTGATCGGCGCCCACCTCTTCGTGTCGGCCGGGCTGCGCTTCGACGAAGCGCTGTCGCTCGTCGGCGGCGAGGACAGCCTGCTGTTCCGCCAGGCGGTAGCCCGCGGCTTCACCATCGTCTGGGCCGACCACGCGGTGGTCCACGAATGGGTGCCGCCGACGCGCGCCAACCCGGCGTGGCTGGTGAAGCGCTGGTACCGGACCGGGCGCACCGAGGCGATGCTCTACCGCAAGCAGAACCCCTCCCGTCTCGCCCCCCTGAAGACGGTGGCACGGGGCGCCGCGCGGGTCGTCGCCGGCAGCGGCCTGCTCGCCGTCAGCCTGCTGCCGCCCGGCCGGGGAGCGCGGGTGCGGGCGCTGCGGCGGTGCTACACCGTGTGCCGCGGCGCCGGCATGGTCGCCAGCGCCTTCATCGGCGAATACCGCGAATACGAGGTCGTCCACAGCGACTGAACACGATGTCCGGCCTCCGCCCCCCGTGGGCCGGCCCGGCAATCCCGCGAGATCCGGGCAAGCCTGCCTATGCCCCATCCCGGGGACCCGACGGGTCCGCGCCGTCCCGGAAGATCAGGGACTGGTGCGCCATGGCCCCCGCCAGGGTGCCGTCGCCGACCGCCAGCGCCACGGAACCGCCCGCCCGCGCCGCGTCGCCGCAGGCGAACACGCCGGGGACGCTGGTTTCCTTGCCCTCGCTCGTCCTGACGACGGTGCCGAGCGGACCCTGCTCGAGCGCGCAGCCGAGCTGCCCGGCCAGCGGACCCGCCGGGCGCGTGCGCGACAGGACGAACAGCCCGTCGAACGGCAGGGTGCGCCCGTCGGCAAGCCGCACGTCGGCCTTGGCACCGCCGATGTCGCGGATCCGCCCGGCCTCCACCGCGACACCGCGCCGCTCGAGCTGTGCGCACTGCCCGGAATCCGGCTCGAAGGCGCCGTTGAGGAGCAACGTCGTCCGCCCCCAGTCCGGCAGCATCAGCGCATGGTGCATCGACAGCGGCGATACGGCGACCACGCCGATGCGGCCGTTCATCAGCTCATAACCGTGGCAGTAGGGGCAATGGAAGACGAAGCGCCCCCACCGCTCGGCAAGACCGGGAACGGGAGGCAGATCGTCGGCGACCCCGGTCGCCAGCACCAGCCGCCTGGCCTCGTGCCGCCGGCCGGTCGCATCGACCACCGAGAACCCCCGCCCGCTCCGCTCGGCGTGCTCGGCGCGTCCGTCCAGCCAGGCCACCGTGCCATAGGCCATGAGCTGAGCGCGGGCGTCGGCCACGATCGCCCCCGGCGCCCGGCCGTCCTGGCCGAGAAAGCCGTGCGACGCGGCGGCGAAACGGTTGCGGCGCACCCCTTCGTCGAGCACCAGCACGCTCCGTCGCGCGCGGGCCAGCTGCAGGGCGGCGGCGAGGCCGGCGTAGCTGCCGCCCACGACGATCGCATCACGGGTCATCTTCGTCATTCCCTCCGACGGCGCGGCCGGCGGCTGCCCACACGGGCGATCCTCCCGCCATTTTCATAACATTATAAGTTACATGAAAGGGCGTGCGCAACGGGTCTCGTAACCCGTGTTGTGCCGTGACGGCGAAGATGCTACCCAGGGCCGGTCCCGCAGCGTCCGACGGAAGACCGCATCCCGTGCGCCACGACAGCCGCCTTTCCCGCATGCTCCACGTGCTCATCCACATGGACCGGCACGAGGGGGCGGCGACGTCCGAGGCCATCGCGGCGATGCTCAACACCAATCCCGTGGTCGTCCGCCGCACCATGGCGGGCCTGCGGGACAAGGGCTACGTGACGTCGGAGAAGGGGCATGGCGGCGGCTGGCGGCTGGCGCGCCCGCTGTCCCGGATCACGCTCCTGGACGTCCACCGGGCGCTGGGGGAGCCGCCGCTGTTCGCCATGGGCCTGTCGGCCGACCATCCCGACTGCCTCGTGGAGCAGGCGGTCAACGCCTCGCTGGCCGACGCCCTGCGCGCCGCGGAAGCCACCCTCCTGGCGCGTCTCGGCACGGTGACGCTGGCCGACATCGCCGCCGACTTCGACCGCCGGTTCGCGGCGGCCGGCCACACCGTCCCGCCTCAGAACCGGTAGGCGCGGGCGTAGTCGACGAGCATCCGCGCCGGAAACGCGGTGTCGGCGTCGGGCATGCCCGGCCATTTCCCGCCGACGCCGAGGTTGATCAGCAGGTACATCGGCGTGTGCATGTCGTCCGGCGTGCGGGTGCGGGCCCGTTCGCGCCCGTCGACGAACCAGGCGACGTAGTCGGGCGTCCAGGCGAGCCCGTAGGTGTGGAAGTCCTCGGCGGTGCCCGGCACCTCCGCCCGGAACGCCGCCTTCGACCGCTTGCCGCCCTCGCGGGTGTGCAGCGTCAGGTAGACGGTGGACGGCCGGTCGCCGAGAACCTCCATGACGTCGATCTCCGGCGGCCAGCCGCGCTTCACCGGGCGCAGCCAGAACGCCGGCCACATCCCCTTCCCGTCGGGCAGGCGTGCCCGGACCTCGAAGTAGCCGTACTGCTGGGCGAAGGACGGCTCGGTGGTGATCAGGCCGGAGAGGTAGGTCCGCCCCTCCGTGCGTTCGCCGGCGTGCGCGCCGGCCTCCCGCGCCTCGATCGACAGGATGCCGGCGGACACGCTGAACGGGTCGAAGCCGAAGACCGCGTCGGCGGCGTCGGCCGGGTTCACGTAGTAGGTCGCCTGCCGGGCGATCACGCCCCGTCCGGAACGGGTGTCGGCGCGCCACGTCCCGCCAGTCCCGTCCCACAGGTCGAAGCCGTCGAAGTCGTCGGCGAAGGTGAGCGTCATGCGCGACGGATCCACCCGCCCGGCCGCGTCGACCGGCAGGTCCCCCGCCATTGCCGGAGCGGCGAGGAGGATGGCCAGGAAAAGGGCCTGGAGGCAGGAGCGCAGCATGGGGATTCCTCGTTCCGGACAGCCGGGATCACTGGACAGGACGAGAACTATCGCCTCCAGGGCGACCGGATCCAAAGTGCAATCATGGATCAGGACCATCGGTCCGGCTTACCACCCCCAACTCTCGTCCAACACAAGACAACAATCCAAGAAAAATACATTCAATCGCGCTGATTTATTGTGGCGAGGATCGGGGCTCGCTCGCCCCTCAGTCAAGCGGTGGCGGGCATGGCGGCGGCCGTCCGCTTTTTATCACAGCTATGTCTCGCCCTTGACCGGCTCTCTATAATTCGGGTTAATACCTCTGGACGTAGTGTCCGGCAGTTTCTTCGCGCACGTGAGATCTGCCATGGCCACCTACGACGCCGTCCTCCTCCGCTATCCGCTCAGCGCCAATTGGGTGACGACCTTCACCGGAGGAAGCGGTGCGGACCTGTTCACCGGTTCCGACGCCGCCGAGCGGTTCGTCGGCAACGGCGGCGACGACACCCTGATCGGCGGCGGCGGCGACGACGTCTACACCGGCACCGCCGCCACCACCATCGTCGAGGCGCCCGGCGGCGGCATCGACACCGTCAACACCTGGAGCCCCTACTTCCGCCTTCCCGACCACATCGAGAACCTCGCCGTCTTCGGCAACTCGTCGCGCGAGGTCTACGGCAACGGGCTGGCCAACCGCATCCAGGGCAACGACGTCGACAACCTGATCGACGGCCGCGACGGCGACGACCTGATCATCACCGCCGGCGGCAGCGACACCGTCGTGATCCGCGCCGGTGCGGGCAACGACGTCATCGCCGATTTCGCGGCGGGATCGGCAGGAAGCGACGTCGTCCTGTTCCAGGGCCTGCCGTTCCGCAGCTTCGACGCCGTCCGCGCGGCCATGTCGGAGCAGGACGGCAACGTCGTCGTCGGCCTCGGCAACGGGCAGACCCTGACCTTCGCCAACCACCGCATCGGCGATTTCGCCGCCGACGACTTCTCGTTCGCCCGGTCGGCGTCGGACTACAACCTGACGCTGACGTTTCGCGACGAATTCGACTCCCTCAGCCTGTGGAACGGCAGCACCGGCACTTGGTACGCCAGCACCCGCTCCGGCCGCGGCCTGATCGGCGACCAGGCCAGCTACTACGTCAATCCCGGCGATCCCACCGAGCCGGTCACCGACTTCAACCCGTTCCAGGTCGCCGCGGGCCAGCTCGCGATCAACGCGGTTCCCGCCGGTGTCTACGCCGGCACGGACGCCATCGAAGGCCGGACCTACCTGTCCGGCATGATCACGACGCAGCACAGCTTCTCCCAGACCTACGGCTACTTCGAGATGCGCGCGGCCCTGCCCGAGGGGCAGGGTCTGTGGCCGGCGTTCTGGCTGCGCCCGGTCGAGAACGGCTGGCCGCCGGAACTGGACGCCATGGAGATGCTGGGCGACGAGCCGACCCGCTTCCACATGACGACGCACAGCCAGGAAACCGGTGTGCACACCAGCGACACCCGGCTGATCGACATCGAGGACAGCCCCAGCGGCTACCACACCTACGGCGTGGCCTGGACGCCCACCGAGATCGTCTGGTTCGTCGACGGCATCGAGCGCGGGGCGACCCGCACGCCGGCCGACATGCACGACCCCATGTACCTCCTCGCCAACCTCGGCGTCGGCGGCAACTGGCCGGGCATGCCCGATGCCGAGACCGCCTTTCCCGCGCAGATGACGATCGACTACATCCGCGCCTACAGCATCGATCCGCCGCCGGCCGCACCCCAGCCGGTTTCCAACAGCGACCTGTCCAGCGGCGGCAGCGGTGGAAGCGGCGGCAGTTCCGGCGGTGGCGGCAGCTCCGGCGGCGGCGGAAGCAGCGGCGGGAGCAGCGGGAGCGGCGGCGGTTCGACGGGCGGTGCGACCGAGTCGGCCATCGGCGATACCGCCTTCAGCTCCGGCGTGCTGCGCCAGGCCGGGGGCGACGGCCACGACCGCTTCCTCGGCAGCGCCGCCCCGGACACGGTGTACGCCGGGGGCGGCAACGACACGGTCGAGGCCGGCGACGGGACCGACCTGCTGTACGGCAACCGGGGCGACGACCTGCTGTACGGCAACACAGGGGCGGACACCCTGTTCGGCGGCCAGGACGCCGATCTCCTGTTCGGTGGCCAGGACGCGGACGTCCTGTACGGCCAGCTGGCGAGCGACGGCGTCTATGGGAACCTCGGCGACGACACGCTGTTCGGCGGCCAGGGCGACGACCTGATGCACGGCGGCCAGGGCGAAGACCGGCTGTACGGGAACCTGGGCGACGACCGGATGATCGGCGGCCAGGGCAACGACGTGCTGCACGGCGGCGACGGGGCCGACCTCTTCATCCTCCAGCTGCGCGGCGGCGTCGACCACGTCGTCGACTTCGACCGTGCCGCCGGCGACGCCATCGGCGTCGGGCCCGGCCTGGGTTGGACGGTGGTGGACGACGGCGGCAGCGCGGCGATCCTGCTCGACGACGGCAGTCGGCTGGTGCTGGACGGGGTGCACGCCGCCGACGTCGCGGCTGACTGGTTCGTCGTCGGCTGATCCGGTGTCCGTCCGATCCGCCCGATCGGACGGGCGCCCGGGCGGCGCCGTCACGCCGCCAGCGGGCCGCGGCCAAAGCGGGCGCGGAGAAGGTCGGGCAGGCGGACCAGCCGGAAGGCCAGCTTCTGCGCCAGCCGCACGGCGGCGTGCTCGGGCGGATTGACCGGAAAGGCCGCCAAGTCCGGCGCCAGGCGGCGGACCAGCTCGGCCTGATGGACGCCCTGGCGCCGCACCGCCTCGGGCAGCGACAGCAGCAGCGAGAACACCCGCGCGCAGTTGGCGAGGTGCACGCGCTCCGCCGCCACGAGGTCGAGCGCCTGCTCGATGTCGGCGAGCCAGCAGCCGATCCGCTGGTCGAGGTAGAAGCGGTCGACGAGGTCCACCCCGGGCAGGTCCGCCGCGGCGACCGTGCCCAGCCACGCCTCGAGGGCCCGGCGCAGCGGCCGCGCGTCGCGATGGTAGAGGCCGAGCCGGAAGGCCCCCAGCACGGCGCCGGCGCGGTCGCCGCCATGCCCGGCCATGACGCCCCCCAGCTTCCCTTCGAAGTAGCGCCGGCCGATCTCGAACATGCCGCCGCGCAGGACGACGCCCCGCCGCGGCAGCGCGTCCCACTGCCCCTGGGCGATGTAATGGCGGTCCACGTCGTCCATGCGCCCGGCCGTGTGCCGGGCGAACGCCGCCGCGGCGCCGGCGTCGCGGCCCAGCGGCCGGATGTAGAGGTGTTCCAGGCCGCAGGCCCGGGCCAGGCACGGCGGCAGCACCGCGTCGCTGCGGCTGATGGCGGAACCGTGGTCGAGCAGATCCTTGTGGAAGGTGTAGGTGGCCGGGCGGAAGCCGCTGGCCAGCGCCGCCGCGAGGACGAGTCGGGAGTCCTGGCCGGCGGTGAGCGGCACCAGGAGGTCGCCGAACCGCTCCCCCGCCGCCCGTGCCCCGTCCCGCAACAGTGCCGCCAGCTCGCCGAGGATGGTCTCCGTGTCGCCGCCGTGCAGGCCGGTGTCGACGAGACGCCGCGGCGCGACCGGCGCCTCGCCGCGCAGCAGGGGCGCCAGGCGCAGCGTCTGCGCCGGCAGCAGCCGGGCGATTCCCGGCAGGCCGGAGTGCGGTCCGGGAAACCAGTTGAGCGGGATGGCGTGGCTGATCACCGAGGCCGGACCGCCACTGCGCCCGCCCAACTCCTGCACCAGGGCGGCGGACGACGAGACGAGCGGCGTGCCGGTCCGGTCGGGACCATAGAACACCGGCAGATTGGCCCCGGCGTCGGGATGGACGGCCCCGTCGGCGATCAGCACCCAGCGGCCGAACCAGCGTTCGTGGAGCGTCGCGTCGACGGTCGTGCACCGCCGCAGCGCCTCCGCCGGCGCCGGCGCGGCCGAGTCGCACGACAGGGCATGGCCGAGCAGCCAGGCCGGCCGGCGGCGATCGCCAACCACCGGCTGGACCGGCAGCGTCGGGCAGTGGGACAGCACCCAGCCGTCGCCCACCTCGGCGTGCCGCCAGTCCGGCCGATCGACCGGCGTCCGGGCCAGCACGAACTGGCGCCGGTGAACGGCCGGTCGAACGCTGGTCGAATCCATGCGGCAGCCTCCGTCGTTGCGGCGCGCGTCCGGCCGCGCCGTCCCCGCCTGAGCAGAGCCCGACCGGACCGTGCAACCCAAGGCCCTCTTCTGAGATACCGCCGCAAGCGCGCACTCCAGAATCGGATTAACCCTTCTGTCGGTTTGATATCACTCCGCCGGAAATAGTATTGGGTGGCGCGGTCCGTTGACCATCGCCGGAGATTCTCCGTCGACGAATGATAATTCTGGCGCCGCCGTTCTCCGCGAGACAGACCCGGAGACATTTTTTAGACATCGGATTCTTGATTCTCCTGGTGCCAAGGCAAGATGGCGCCAGGGAGCGGCGCTGCAATCGAACGCATGTCCAGACTCGGGAGATGTCATGGCACGCCTTCTCGCCGACCGGATCAACCGGACCAACCTCACGGTGCTGACGGGCCGCGCCCTCAGCACCGTCGCACCGGGATTCGCCGGCCGCTGCTGCTTCATCCACCTCCCCAAATGCGCCGGCACGGCCGTCGGGCACGCCCTGCGCGCCCTCTGCCCGCTGACCGAGCGGGTGGAGGTGGTCTACGCCCGGCCGTCGCGCCGGGCCGCGGCCATGGCCTTCGCCGGGGTGGACAGCGTCGACGCCGTGCACGAGGACGGGCCGCGCAGCGAGGAGCTGTTCCGGCTGCGCGAGGCGCAGATGCTCTACGCCATGTCGCTGGAGGCGAAGCTGATCATCGGCCACTGCCTGTTCAGCCCGGCCGTCGCCCGCTTCTTCGGCGACGCCTACCGGTTCGTCACGGTGCTGCGCGACCCCGTGCAGCGGGTGCTGTCCAACTACGTCGACGCCCGCTCGGCCGGCTTCGTCACCGAGCCGTTCGAGGAGTACCTGGAGGGCGACGTCGCGCGGCGCCACGCCACCGTCAACCTGCGCTACTTCAGCGGCCGCTCCGAGATCCCCTGGGACGCCGGCGAGGAGGCGCTCGCCACGGCCGTCGACAACCTGCGCCGCTTCGCCCTGATCGGCTTCACCGACGACATGGAGGCCTTCGAGGCGGGCTTCCGCCGCCGCTTCGGCGCCGGCCTGCGGGTGCGCCATCACCGCCCGGCGCGCGGCGCCAAGCCGGAGCTGACGCCGGCCGCGCGGCGGCGCCTGGAGGAGATCTGCGCCCTCGACCGCCGCATCCACGAGGCGGCCCGCGCCATCCGCGACCAGGAACGCTGAGGGCACGCCGATGAGCGACGCCCAGACACGCACCCTGGCGGCGGGGCTGCCGGCGGCCCTGATGGGGCTGACCCGCCGCTCCGCGCCGGTCATGGCGGCGCGCATCGCCGGCGTCGGCGCCGCCTTCCTCCTGCAGCTGTCGCTGGCCCGCATGCTCGGCGCCCCCGCCTTCGGCGTCTACGTCTACGCCACCTCCTGGTGCCTGCTGCTGGGGATGCTGACGACGCTCGGCTACCAGTCCGGCACCCTGCGCTTCCTGGTGCAGCACGACGCCGGCGCCCGGCCGGGCCGGGCGCGCGGCTTCCTGCGTCTGGGCTGGGCGGTGGCGACGCTGGTCGGCGGCAGCGCCGCCGCGGCCGGCGTGGCGCTTCTGCTGGCCGGCGACGGCGGCGAGCGGACGACGGCGCTCGCCGTGGCGCTGGTCGGCGTCCCCTTCCTGACACTGATCAACCTCAACTCCGGCCTGGCGCACGGCCTGTCCCGCTTCCTGCTGGCGACGCTGCCGCGCTCGGTGCTGCGCCAGGCCGGCATGCTGGTGGTGGTGGCCGCGCTGCTGGCCGCCGGGGTGACCCTGGACGCGCCGGGCGCGGTCACCCTCTACGTGGCCGCCGCCGGGGCCATCGCGCTGGGCCAGCTCGTGATGGTGGCGGGCGAGGCCCGCCGCCGCTTCGGCACGGCGACGCCGGAGTACGAGCCCGCCCTGTGGACCGGCACCGGCATCCAGCTGATGATCCCCACCCTGTTCGCCGGCTATTTCCAGGAGCTCTCGACGATCCTCACGGGGTGGTACCTGCCCGCCGGCGATCTCGGCGTGTTCAACGTCTGCTTCCGCCTGGCCGGGCTGATCGCGCTCTTCAACCTCTCGTTCAACATGGTCGGCGGCGCCGACATCGCCCGGCACCACGCCAACAACGACCTGGAGCGGATGCAGCGCACGGCCCTCAACGCGTCGCTGATGAAGTCGTTGTTCGCCGTCGCCGGGCTCGCCGTCCTGACGGTGGCCGGCCCCACCCTCCTGTCCCTGTTCGGGCCGGACTTCACCGACGGCGCCGTCGCCCTGCTGATCCTCGGGCTGGCCTACCTCGTCATCGCCTCGGCCGGCCAGCTCCTCCAGGTGCTGTCGATCGTCGGCGCCCATCTGGCGGCGTTGCCGGTCCTCCTGGCCTCGCTGGCGGTGATGGCCGCCGGCAACGCCGTCCTCATTCCCCGCTACGGGCTGGACGGCGCCGCCGTCTCGGTGCTGCTGACGGTCCTCTTCTGGAACGCGCTGCTGAGCCTGCTGGTGCGCCGGCACGCCGGCATCGACGTCTCGCTTGCCGCCGCCGTGCGCATGCTCTTCAAGCACAGGTAGGACAGCGGCCCGCCATCGGCTTCGCCCGCTTGCCACCCAGCGACCCCGGCACGCCTCTGCGGCGGCGGCCGGGGTCGATTCGTTCTCGCAGGTCGAGAACCATAGCCCTCAATACGCCCATTGACTGATCCGTAACACTTTTCCGCACTTGAGGGGCAGTACATCCAAAGACAGAATCGCGACGCCTGAGCATCGCTCAGAGCAAAAGCGCATGTCACAAAATATAAACAGCAACCAAAATCCCAATCATCGGCCACGAGTCCAAGAGGAGGTCTTTCATGACCACTCCATGGCGTACGCCATCACAGCAAGATCTAGGGCTTACGGACAAATTTGCGGCGAATTTTTCAAGCTCGCTGATCCATGACGCGGCCCAGCGCGATCATGGCAGGGTCCTGGCTCCCCCGGCGCCGCCTCTGGCGCGGGCGGACGCCGCTCCCGGCGGCCGGGCGATCGCCGACGCTTTCAAAAGAACAGTCGACATTTTTTTCAGTTTGATCTGCCTGTTCATTGTCTTTCCGCTCCTGGTTCTCGCCGTCTACCTGATCTGGCTCGACGGCGGCGCGCCGCTGTTCAAGCAGGAGCGGATCGGCCGCAACGGCCGCCGGTTCGCCTGCTACAAGCTGCGCACGATGACGCGCGACGCCGACCGGGTGCTGGCGGAGCATCTCGCGCGCAGCCCCGAGGCCGCCGCGGAATGGGCGACCAAGCGCAAGCTCAGCAACGACCCGCGGATCACGCCGCTCGGCCGCTTCCTGCGGCGTTCCAGCGTCGACGAGCTGCCGCAGCTGGTGAACGTGCTGCGCGGCGACATGAGCCTGGTCGGGCCGCGGCCGATCTCGGAGGCGGAGATCCCGCGCTACGGCGACGACTTCGCCTGCTACACCGCCGTGCGCCCCGGGATCACCGGACTGTGGCAGGTCAGCGGCCGCAGCCGCACCAGCTACGCCCAGCGCGTCGCCCTGGACCGGCATTACGCCCACAACCGATCGTGGCGGCTCGACCTCGTCATCATGGTGCGCACCGTCCGCGTCGTCCTCACCGCCGACGGCGCCTGCTGACCGGCGGACGCCGACCGCCACCTTCCACCATCCGGGCCACCGCCCGGGCCACCGTCCGGGGGCCAATCGCCATGTCCGAGACCTTGCTGACCGTCGCCCTGCTGCTGTTCGCGCTGGCGGCGCACCCGTTCACCACCTACCCGCTGTCGCTGCTGGGCGCCGCCGCCTTCGGCCGGCCGCCGATCAGGGCACCGGCCCGGCGCGCTGCGCAGCGGACGGCCGCGCCGGCGGCCGGCGGGCGGCCGCGCTACTCCGTCGTGCTGTGCGCCCACAACGAGGAAGCCGTGATCGCCGGCCGCATGGCCAACCTGCTGGCCCTGGCGGCGCCACCCGGCGCGGTGGAGATCCTGGTCTACGCCGACGCCTGCACCGACCGCACGGTGGAGGCGCTGCGGCGGTTCGAGGGCCGGGTGCGGGTCATCGTCGGCACCAGCCATCACGGCAAGTCGGTGGGCATGAACACGCTGCTGGCGAACGCCCGCGGCGACCTCGTCGTCTTCACCGACGCCAACGTGCAGTTGACTCCCGACTGCCTCGCCACGTTCGAGGCCCATTTCGCGGATCCCGCGGTGGGTTGCGTGACCGGCCTGCTGCGCCCCAGCAAGCCCCGCGACAACGCCACGGCGGCGCTCGGCGCCGCCTATTGCCGCTTCGAACGCTGGCTGAAGCGGGTGGAGAGCGAGACGGGCTCGTGCATGGGCGCCGACGGCCCTCTGTTCGCCATCCGCCGCCACCTGTTCCGCCCGGTGCCGGCCGACATCATCGACGACATGTTCACGTCGATGTCGATCCTGTGCGACGGCTGGCGGGTCGTGCAGGGCGCCGAGGCGGTCGGCGTCATGCACTGCGTGGTGCGCTCCGCGGAATCGTACAGGCGCAAGGAGCGGATCGCCTGCCGCGCCGTCAACTGCACGCGCCACCTGTGGCCGCGGCTGCGGCGCCAGTCGCCGTGGACGCTCTACAAGTTCGTCTCCCACAAGATCCTGCGCTGGGTCGCCGGGCCGCTGCTGGCGCTGGGCGGCGTCGCCCTGGCCGCCTCGCTGGCGGCCGGCCCGCACGCCGCCTGGGCGGTGCCCGCCATGGTGGCGGTGCCGGCGGTGCTGGCCCTGGGCGCCGTCGCCGGGGTCAAGGCGGCGCGGCTGCCCTTCGAGGTCGCGGTGGCGCTGGCCGGCACCGCGGTCGGCGTCTTCAAGGCGCTGCGCGGCGACCGTTACCAGACCTGGCGGGTGGCCGAGAGCAACCGCGCCGGCCGGATCGCCGGCACCGGCGAGGCGGGAGACTGACCATGGCCCACCACATCGTCCATCTCTCCAGCGTCCACGAGTGGAACGACCCCCGCATCCTGCTGAAGGAGTGCGCGTCGCTGGCGCGGCGCGGCCACCGCGTCACGCTGGTGGTGCCCGGCGCGCCGGACGTCCCGCACGGCGGCGTCGCCTTCGCCTCCGTGCCGCGGCGGCGCAGCCGGGCGGCGCGCCTGGCGGTGACCACCGTCCAGGTCGGGTTGCGGGCGCTGCGCCTCAAGGGGGACGTCTACCATTTCCACGATCCGGAGCTGATCCCCGTCGGCATGCTGTTGCGCCTTCTGGGCAAGCCGGTCGTCTACGACATCCACGAGGACTACGTCACCGCGGTCAACCGGTCCGACTACATCCCGGCGGCGCTGCGGCCTCTGCTGCGCCGCGTCCTCGACCACGGCGAGCGCTGGGCCGCCCGCGCCTTCCGGCAGATCATCGCCGAGCGCTATTACGAGGAGCGGTTTCCCGCGGCGGTGCCGGTGCTGAACTATCCCAGCCTCGACGGCTTCGGCCGGGCGGTCGCCGCCGCGCCGCCGCCGCACCCGCGCCTCCTCTACACCGGCAACGTCAGCACCCAGCGGGGCGCGCGCGTCCACGCGGCGCTGGCCGACCGGCTGGACGGTGCCGAGCTGCACATGATCGGCCGCTGCGGCACCGCGCTGGCGGACGAGCTGGCGGCGGCGATGCGCCACCCCGACCGGCTGCGCCTGACCGGCGCCGGCCGCTACGTGCCGTTCGCGCGAATCCTCGAGGCCTACGCCGAGCCCTGGACCTGCGCGCTCGCGGTGTTTCCCGACGACGAGCACTACCGCCGCAAGGAACTGACCAAGGTGTTCGAGTACATGGCGGCGGGCATCCCCGTCGTCGCCTCCGACTTCCCCGCCTGGCGCGCGCTCGTCGCCGACACCGGCGCCGGGATCTGCGTGCCGCCGGGCGACGCCGACGCCGCGGCCGAGGCCGTCCGGCGCATCCACGCCGACCCCGCCCTGCACCGCCGGATGGCGGACAACGGCGTGCGCGAGGCCCACGCGCGCTTCTCCTGGCGCAGCCAGGAGGCGGCGCTGCTCGCCTTCTACGACCGCCTGCTCGCCGGCCCGGCGCCGGCCGTCGCTCCCGGCGACGGCCTGGCCGCCCGCTCCGGCAACCGTACAGGACGTTGATCATGCGCCAGTTGGAAACCTCCGCGATGCCCGTGAACGACGGCGCGCCCGAACTGTCGTTCTCCGAGCTCCTGTCGACCCTGTGGCGCCGGCGGTTCGCCATCGCCGGGGCGGCGCTGCTGCTGGCGGTGGCGGGCTTCGCCGTGGCCAAGGCGCTGCCGCCGTCCTACACGGCGGTGGGGCGCCTCGCCATCGAACCGGAACGCCAGCGGGTCACCAACATCGAGGCGCTGCTCACCGACGTCACGACGACGGCGGAATACATGGAGAGCGAGGCGCAGATCCTCCTGTCGCGCGACTTCGCCTGGCGGGTGATCCAGACCCTCGACCTCGCCCACAACCCCGCCTTCCTGCCGCCCGCTCCCGACGAGATGGGCTTGGTCGACCAGGCCAAGGCGGCGGTGACCGAAGCCGCCATCGGGCTGGCCGAGGGCAGCGGCCTGCTCGGACCGGGCGAGGCCCGGGCCATGCTGGACCCACCGGCCGTCAGCGACCCGCAGGCCGACCGCGAGACGCTGATCGACGCCTTCCTCGCCGGGCTGCGGGTCGACATCGTCGGCAAGTCCTGGGTGTTCGAGGTCGCCTACGCCTCGCCCGACCCGAAACTCTCCCACGACGTGGTGAACGCCGTCCTCGCCGGCTATCTCGACCGCAAGGCGGGCGATTTCTCCAGCTTCGCCAGCAAGGCCGGAGACTATCTCGAGGACAAATCGGCTCAACTGCAGCGCGAGGTCTTCGCGGCCGAACAGCGGGTCGAGGAATTCCGCTCCAATTCGGCGCTGGCCGCCAACCAGAGCGCCGCATCGCTGCAGAGCCAGATCGACAACTTCAGCACCCGCGTCGCCACCCTGTCGTCGGAGATCAACGCCGCCCAAGCGCACTACGACGCGGTGGAGCGCGCGGTCGAGGAGCACGGCAGCACGGCCGCCCTCGACGGCGTCGACAACGACCTGATCAGCGAGCTCGGGCTGCGCCTCGCCGACCTGATGGCGCAGCGCGCCGAGACCCGCGAGAAGCTCGGCCCCGCCCACCCCCGCCTGGTCGGCATCGAATCCCAGGTTGCCGAGGTCCAGGCGCGGCTGCGCAACGAGGGGCAGATCCTCATGCGCAAGCTGGCCCGCGACATCGGGTCCCTGAGCGAGGAGCGGGAATCCCTGCAGCGGACGATGATGGCGTCGCGCACCCGCCTCGCCGACCTCATGCAGGCGGAGGTGCGGCTGCGCGCGCTGGAGCGTCAGGCGGGGGCGACGCGCTCGGTGTACGAGAGCTTCCTGCACCGCGCCAAGGAGGTGGAGAACGACTACGCGCCGGTCAACGCCGACGTGGTCTCCTCGGCCAGCTACCCGGTGAAGCCGTCCTTCCCCAGGCCGTTGATGTTCGCCGCCCTCGGCTTCGTCATGGGCGGCGCCGGCGCCTCGGCCATGGCGGTGATGCGGCTGGCCCTGCTGCGCGGCTTCCGCAACGTGGAGGAGATCGAACGCGCGCTCGACCTGCCGGTGCTGGCGACGATTCCCAAGCTGCCGGGCGATCCGCTGCACGTCCCGCACCACCCCACGCGCTCCTTCGTCCACCGGCGTGCGCTGATGATGGAGGGCTACAACCAGGTGGCCAAGGCGCTGGACCTGTCGCCCCACCGCACCGAGGGGGCGCGGACCATCCTGGTGACGTCCGCCGTGTCGGGCGAGGGCAAGTCGACCACCAGCCTCGCCCTGGCCAGCCTCTACGCGCTCGCCAACCGCCGGGTCTGCGTCGTCGACTTCGACCTGCGCAACCCCTCGATCACGCACCGGCTGCAACTGCGCGACTACGAGGGGGTGGGCGACGTGTTCGCCGACGGAGCACCGCTCGACGTCGCCCTGACCACCACCGAGGAGTCGAACGTCACCGTCCTGCCGGCGGGGCGTCCGGTCGATCCCCACGGCGTCGTCACCAACGAACGGGTGCGCACCCTCCTCGGCGAGCTGGGCCAGCGCTTCGACGTGGTGATCGTCGACGCGCCGCCGGTGCTGGCGGCTCCCGACGCGCTGGTCCTCGGGGCGCACGCCATGCAGACCGTCCTGGTGATGAAGCCGGCTTCGCCCAAGAGCGAGGTGCGCGACACCGTGGGCCGGCTGGCGAAGATGGGGGCGGCCATCGACGGCGTGGTGCTCTGCCAGGTGCCGATGCGGACCGCCGGGGACTTCGGCGCCTACAGCATCAAGTACGCGTCGAAGCAGTTCCACAAGTACTACGCCCCGCGGCCCGATCTGATCGGCAGGGGGTGAGGCCATGAGCGTCAGCAGCGGGAGCGGAAGCGGCGCCCGGCGGCTGTCCGCGGCCGACCTGTTCGATCTCGGGCTGGTCTTCGGCGTCCTGGCGGTGGCCTGCGACGCCATGGCGCCGTTCCGCACCGTCGGGCCGTACGTCCTCTACGACTACCAGTGGCACCTCGCCGCGCTCATGGTGCTGCTCGTCGTCCGCAACCACTGGCGCAGCCTGGGCGACGGGCTGGTCATGGCGTGGCCGTTCGTCCTGTGGGCCGTGCTGGCGACGCTGTCGGCGCTGTGGTCCGTCGCCCCCTCGGCCTCCGCCGTCGGCGGGGTGCGCCTCGGCATGACGGTGGTGGCCGGTGTCGCGGTCGGGTTGCGGGCCGGGCCGCGGCTTCTGCTGTGGCTCGTCTTCCTGGCGCTGCTGCCGGCCACCGCGCTCAGCACGCTGGCGCTGGCGACGCACCAGCCCTTCGCCTACGTCGAAGGCGTCCCGGTCGGCGTCCTCTCCCACAAGAACCTGCTGGGCCAGCACGCGGCGTTCCAGTTCGCCACCGGACTCGTCCTGCTGATGGCCGGGCGGTCGCGGCTGCTGGCGCCCCTGGCGATGGCGGCCTCGCTGTGGCTGCTCAGCGTCGCCAACTCCGCCACCGCCGTGCTGGTCACCGTCGCCGCGCCCTTCCTCTACATGACCGTGTCGGTCGTCGGGCGCCCGCCCACGGCGCTGGTGCTGACGGCGCTGTTCGGGATCGCCGCGGCGGCGCTCGCCGTGTTCCAGCTCACCGTGCTCAACATCGACGTGGTGCGGGAGGTGCTGACGGCGGTCGGCCGCAACGAGACCCTGACCGGCCGCACCCTGCTGTGGGGCATCGGCGCCGAGGTGATCGCCGAGCACCCGCTGCTCGGCATCGGCTTCGGCGCCTTCTGGAGCGCCGACTTCCACCACCAGGCGTCGTTCATCGCGCGGATGCTGGGCGACGAGGTGCAGCACTTCCACAACGACATCGTCAATGTCGGGGTCGGCATGGGCGCGGTCGGCATCGTCGCGCTGGTGGGCGGCATGGCGACGGCCATCGTCGCGGCCATCGAGCACCGCCGGCGCGTCGCCGACGCCATGTCGGTGTGGCCGGCGCTGCTGTTTCTGATAACCTCCCTCTACGCGCTGGGCGAACATGTGCTGTTGCGCGAGCTGCGGATGACGCAGATCCTGGTCGTCGCGACCCTGGTGAGCATCGTCGCCGCCCGCCGCGCGGCGGAGCGGCCGGACCCGGTCCCGCCGGCCGCGCGCGCCGCCGTCCGCGCCCCCCGACCCGGTATCCGAGTGGACCCATGCCCGATCCCGCACGTCTGAGCCATCTGCAGCGCCTTGAGGCGGAGAGCATCCACATCATGCGCGAGGTGGCGGCGCAGTTCCGCAACCCGGTGATGCTCTATTCCATCGGCAAGGACAGCGCGGTCATGCTGCACCTCGCCATGAAGGCGTTCTTCCCGTCCAAGCCGCCGTTTCCGCTGCTCCACGTCGACACGACCTGGAAGTTCCGCGAGATGATCGCGTTCCGCGACCGGCGCGCCCGCGAGCTCGGCCTGGAGCTGATCGTCCACGTCAACCAGGACGGCCTGGCCCAGGGCATCGGCCCGTTCACCCACGGCTCCGCCGTCCACACCGACGTCATGAAGACCCAGGCGCTGCGCCAGGCGCTGGACCGCTTCGGCTTCGACGCCGCCTTCGGCGGGGCCCGGCGCGACGAGGAGAAGAGCCGCGCCAAGGAGCGCATCTTCTCCTTCCGCTCCGCCAGCCACCGCTGGGACCCCAAGAACCAGCGCCCGGAGCTGTGGAACCTCTACCAGGGCCGCATCCACAAGGGCGAGAGCATCCGCGTCTTCCCGCTCTCCAACTGGACCGAGCAGGACATCTGGCAGTACATCTACCTCGAGGACATTCCCGTGGTGCCGCTCTACTTCGCCAAGCCGCGGCCGGTCGTCGAGCGCGACGGCACCCTGATCATGGTCGACGACGAGCGCATGCCGCTCGCCCCCGGCGAGGAGCCGCAGATGCGCTGGGTGCGCTTCCGCACGCTGGGCTGCTATCCCCTGACCGGCGCGGTGGAGAGCCGCGCCGCCAGCCTGCCCGAGATCATCCGCGAGATGCTGCTGTCGCGCACCTCCGAGCGCCAGGGCCGGGTCATCGACCACGACCAGTCCGCCTCCATGGAGCGCAAGAAGCAGGAAGGATACTTCTGATGCCCGGCGATCGTCACGGGGACCAGCGTCACGGGGACCAGCGTCACGGGGACCGGCTTCACGGGGACCAGCGCGAGAGCGCCACGGCCGAGGTGGTGGCGTACCTGCGCGAGCAGGAGAACAAGGACCTGCTGCGCTTCATCACCTGCGGCTCGGTCGACGACGGCAAGAGCACGCTGATCGGCCGCCTGCTGCTCGACGCCAAGCAGATCTTCGAGGACCAGCTCGCCGCGCTCGACCGCGACAGCGCGCGCTGGGGCACCACCGGCGGCGCCCTCGACCTGGCGCTGCTCACCGACGGCCTGCAGGCCGAGCGCGAGCAGGGCATCACCATCGACGTCGCCTACCGCTTCTTCGCCACCGACCGGCGCAAGTTCATCGTCGCCGACACCCCCGGCCACGAGCAGTACACCCGCAACATGGCCACCGGCGCCTCCACCGCCGACCTCGCCGTGCTGCTGGTCGACGCCCGCAAGGGCGTGCTCACCCAGACCCGGCGCCACAGCTACATCGTCTCGCTGCTGGGCATCCGCCACGTCGTGCTGGCGGTCAACAAGATGGACCTGGTCGGCTACGACCAGGCCCGCTTCGCCGCGATCGCCGCCGACTACCAGGCCTTCGCCGAGCGCCTCGGCATCGCCCGGGTCACCTGCATCCCCATCTCCGCCCTGGCCGGCGAGAACGTCTCGGGCCCCGGCGCCGCCATGGCGTGGTGGGACGGCCCGGCGCTGCTGCCCTTCCTGGAGACGGTCGAGGTCGCCGCCGCCCGCAGCGAGGCGCCGTTCCGCCTGCCGGTGCAGTGGGTCAACCGCCCCAACCAGGACTTCCGCGGCTTCTCCGGCACCCTGGTGGCCGGCCGGGTGCGCCCGGGCGACGCGGTGGCCGTGCTGCCCTCGGCGCGCACCTCCACGGTGGCGCGCATCGTCACCATGGACGGCGATCTCGACGAGGCGGTGGCCGGCCAGGCCGTCACCCTGACCCTGGCCGACGAGATCGACGTCAGCCGCGGCGACATCCTCGCCGCCGCCGCGGCGCGGCCCGAGGTGGCCGACCAGTTCGCCGCCCACATCGTGTGGATGAACGACCACGCGCTGATGCCGGGGCGCGGCTACCTGCTGCAGTTCGGCACCCGGCTGGTCGGCGGCCAGGTCACCGAGATCAAGCACAAGGTCAACGTCAACACCCTGGAGCACACCGCGGCCAAGCGGCTGGAGCTGAACGAGGTGGGGTTCTGCAACCTGGCGCTCGACCAGGCGGTGCCGTTCGACGCCTACGCCGCCTGCCGGGAGACCGGCTCGTTCATCCTGATCGACCGGGTGACGAACGCCACGCTGGGCTGCGGCACGGTCTCCTTCGCCCTGCGGCGGGCGCAGAACATCCACTGGCAGCCGGTGGCGGTGGACAAGGCGGCGCGCGCCGCGGCCAAGGGGCAGAGGCCGTGCGTGCTGTGGTTCACCGGCCTGTCCGGGGCGGGCAAGTCGACGGTGGCCAACCTGGTGGAGCAGCGCCTGCACCGCCAGGGCTTCCACACCTACATGCTCGACGGCGACAACGTGCGCCACGGCCTGAACAAGGACCTCGGCTTCACCGAGGAGGACCGGGTGGAGAACATCCGCCGCGTCGCGGAGACGGCCAAGCTGTTCGTCGACGCCGGGCTGATCGTCCTGGTGTCGTTCATCTCGCCGTTCCGCGAGGAGCGGCGGATGGCCCGCGCGCTGGTCGAGCAGGGGGAGTTCCTGGAGGTGTTCGTCGACGCGCCGCTGGAGGTGTGCGAGCGGCGCGATCCCAAGGGCCTCTACGCCAAGGCGCGCGCCGGCGCCATCGCCAACTTCACCGGCATCTCCTCCCCCTACGAGCCCCCCGAGGCCCCGGAGCTCACCCTCGCCGCCGGAAACCACGACCCGGAGACCCTCGCCGCACAGGTCGTCGACGCCCTCAGGGCACGCGGCATCGCCTGACGCTCCCCAGCCCTTAGAGCAAGATTCACACTCCAGGTGCTTCCACCTGGAGTGTGAATCTTGCTCTAAGCGTAGCAGACGGGAACGTCCAGTTCGTGGCGGTCGCCCGCCATCGGCGGCCGGTACGGCGCCGCTGCGTTGGGGAAGATGGTCCGGTCTTCGTAGGCGTAGAGCTGAAACCGCTCGGCATAGTCGGCCGACGTCTTGATCTCGACCCTGGCGAAGTGCGCCTTGTAGCGATCGTAATAGTCACGGCCGGGAGCCCGCACGTGGCCGTGTTCGGAGGCGCATGGTTCGGGATACTCGACCGTGCGTTCCGCCACCACGGGAACGGGCAGGATCGCCACTCCGCCGGGACGCAGGACCCGGCGAACCTCGGCAAGGGCGTGGGCATCGTCGTCGATGTGTTCCAGGACGTGGGAGGCGTACACGAGATCGAACGTCGCGCTGTCGAACTGCAGGCTCCGCATGTCCGCCCGCACTTGGCCGGGCAGCGGCCGGATGTCGGCGCCAACGTAGGTCTCGAAGCGTTCCTTCAGGGTGGCGGCGAGGAACGGTTCCGGCGCGAAGTGCAGGACACGGCCGCCGCTCAGCGCGGCCGATCGGAACAGGTCGTCCAGGACGCAGCGCTGCAGCCGGTGCCGCCCCAGGGCCCCGCACTTCGGACATTGGGCATACGGCTTCGCCTCCGCGTTGCGTCCGCGCGAAAGGAACTTGCCTTCATAGCCGCAGCAGGGGCAGGCGAAGGAAGGACCGTCCTCGACGAGGAGAGCGACCCGGCGCAATTGCCGCAACCCCGTGCGCAGGGTGCCTCTCATGCGGTTCGGGACGAGTTTCGTCAAAGCCGGGATCACGGTGGTCGCCCCAAGCGGTTGGAAGCCGCGCGACAGCAGGCACAGCTTCGCACGTCTGCCCCGGGCTGTGCCAAGCCGGCCAACCGGGTGGCGCAAACGCGCCGCCGGCTATCCCGAAGAGGGGCGGACCTCAAGAAGCCGCGTGATAGGCCTTGTACCACTCGACGAAGCGGGGGATGCCGACGTCGATGGGGGTGGTCGGCTCGTAGCCCAGTTCGCGCCGGCTCGCTTCGATGTCGGCGTAGGTCGCCGGCACGTCGGCCATCTGCATCGGCTCCATGCGCTTCTCCGCGACCCGGCCGAACGCCTGTTCGAGCAGGCCGATGAAGCGCATCAGCTCCTCGCAGCGGTGGTTGCCGAGATTGAAGACGCGGTGCGGCACGCCGTGGTCGTCGGGCGGCGCCGGGCGGTCGAGCGCCGCCACGACGCCGGCGACGATGTCGTCGATGTAGGTGAAGTCGCGCTTCATGTCGCCGCCGTTGAAGACACGGATCGGCCGCCCGGCGACGATGGCGTCGGCGAAGAGATAGGCCGCCATGTCCGGCCGTCCCCAGGGGCCGTACACGGTGAAGAAGCGCAGGCCCGTCGCGGCGACGCCGTAATTGTGGGCGTAGGCGTGGGCGAGCATCTCGCCGGCCTTCTTGGTGGCGGCGTAGACCGACAGGGGCCGGTCGACGCGGTCGTCGACGGAGAACGGCAGCTCGGTGTTGCCGCCGTAGACCGAGGAGGAGGAGGCGTACACGAAGTGCTTCAGCCCGGGCAGCCGGCGCGCCGCCTCCAGCATCGCCACCTGGCCGGTG
Organism: Azospirillum sp. ST 5-10; assembly: GCF_051225715.1. Classification (NCBI taxonomy): domain Bacteria; kingdom Pseudomonadati; phylum Pseudomonadota; class Alphaproteobacteria; order Rhodospirillales; family Azospirillaceae; genus Azospirillum; species Azospirillum sp. ST 5-10. Next base: position 171,528 of record NZ_JBPJSP010000002.1, on the reverse strand, counting down.
ACGTTGGTGTCGACGTACGCGTAGGGATTCTCGAGGGAGTAGCGCACGCCGGCCTGGGCGGCCAGGTGGACGATGCCGCGGCAGTCCTGCACCTCGGGCAACAGGGCCTCGACGGCGGCGCGGTCGCCGATGTCGGCGTGGACGAAGCGGAATCCGGGCTTTCCGTCGAGGCGGGCGAGCCGCGCCCGCTTCAGGCCGACGTCGTAGTAGTCGTTCAGGTTGTCGACGCCGACGACGGCCTCGCCGCGCGCCAGCAGCGCCGCCGCCACGTGGGAGCCGATGAAGCCGGCCGCGCCGGTCACCACGATGGTCATGTCCTCCGCCCCTCTCTGCTGCCCGCCGCCGGTGGGTGATGCATCTAGACCATCCCGTTCTCCCGGATCAAGGCGGAACCTGCGTGCGGCGGACGGTGCCGCCACCGCCTTCAGGCGAGGACCCAGTCGGCCGAGAACGCCGCCGGAGCCACGCCCTGGAGGGTCACCACCGTTCCGCCGCCGAGATCGAGCCGCAGGCTGCCGTCGTCGGCCGGCGTCCACGGCAGCGGCGGCACCGCCGTGCCGGCCGCCAGGACGAGGCGGTCGCCGGCCGCCGCGTCGAAATCGACGATCGTGTCCGCGCCGCCGCCGGGCCCGAAGACGAAGCGGTCGGCGCCGGTGCCGCCGGACAGGGTGTCGTCGCCGACGTTGCCGCCCAGCTCGTCGTTCCCGGCCTCGCCGACGAGCCGGTCGGCCCCCTGGCCGCCGAACAGCGTGTCGTCGCCGTCGCCGCCGTGCAGGACGTCGCGGCCCTGGTGACCGAAGAGCCGGTCGGGGCCCATCCCGCCGAGGATGGCATCGTCGCCCGCGGTGCCGCGCCATTCCCGGGAATCCGCGAGGACGGCCGGCGTCGCGGCGCCGTCCGGGTCGGGACCGTAGAGCGTGCGGACGGCGGCCACGTCGAGCGCGGTCGGCAGGGCCGCGTAGCGGCCGTCCGGCGTGAGGCTGTAGGACATGACCGTGTCGCGCTGGGTGCCGGACCAGCCCAGCTCGCTCTGGTGGGGATGGGACAGGCCGAGGACGTGGCCGATCTCGTGCACCGCGATCCAGGCGGACTGCTCGCCGCCGTACAGATCGGGCGACACCGGCAGGCCGACGAAGCCCTGCGTGATCGCCGTTCCGGCGTCCTCGGTCCAGAACACCGACCAGCCCTTGGCGTTGGCCGGAGCGGCGAGGTCCCGGAGGCCGGTGATCTCGATGTCGGCGGGGCTCGTCCAGTGGACCTGGGTCAGTTCGAGGCCGCAGGCCTGGTCCCAGCCCGCCATGGCGCCGTGGATGTAGGGGGTCCACGCCTCCAGGTCGGGGTCGACGTGGTAGGTCAGAGCGGTCTTTTCCCAGCGCCAGCCGGCGGGGTACAGGATTGCATCGGGTGCCATGGTCTCGATCGTTGAGCGGACGCACGCGGCTCGCCCGACGGCGGAGCCGATGGCTCCACCGGTCTGGCCGACGCGGCGTCGTAGCGGGGGAATGGGCGGGCCTCGGCGCCCGCGGAACGCGGGCGCCTGGCGGGGTGGGGCCATCGGGAGCGCCTGCGCCGTCGGCGGCCGTCACGGCCGGCGGCCGCGGGCGGCTCCGTCAGGGTCGGGTGGTCTCGGTCCTCTCGTCGTACGGGCGCGGCGGCACGCCGGCCCCACGGCCTCGACAGCACCCGCCGTGCCAGTCGCCCGCGGCCTCCCCAGGCCGTCGGCGGCGCCGGCGCCTGCCAGGAAATTCAGACCCTTGACGGGTGGGCCGGCCGTCGGCGGCCGGTGGCGCCCCGTGAGATCGTCTCGCAGTCTGCGGGAGGCGTCGCAATGTGCAGCGCACCGCAAGACGACCGCGTACAAAGCGGCAGGATCGTCGAAGTATCCAAGACCATCGCGATCATGGTTACTGATTCATGATCGCGGCTTTTCTTCAAAAGGCCGACGACCATCGCCGCCGACGCTACGGCGCCGGCCGCCGCCCGGAGCGCTTTCCGCCGCCGCGGCCGCGCCGCGGCGCCGCACCGGCGCTCTCGCGCTCCTCCACCGGGTGGTGGAAGGGCGGGTGGCGGTGGGGCGGACCGCCGCGGCGCGGACCCTGCCGCTCCAGCCGCTGGCCGTAGCAGGCGTCGCACACCCGGAAGCGGTGGGTCGCCTTGAGGCGCGTGCCGCACACCGGACAGGCCCGCTGCAGGCTGCGCTCGGCGAGCGTGCGCTCGATGAAGGCGTTGAGCGTGGCCCGCCGTTCCTGACACAGGTCCATGTCGGGGTACGATTCCGGGAAGCGGTAGGCGAGCCAGGCGTAGGAGGTCAGCGCCTTCACCGCGCGCTCGGCCGCCTCCAGCTCGACGTCGGTGCCGACCCGGTGGGTGAACTGCTCCGCCTCCGCCGGCACCGCGTTGGGGCGGCCCTTGCCCTGGTTCATCGCCCACTGGCCGAGCATGCGGAGCTGGTTCTGGTCGCGGCTGTCGATGGGACAGCGGGCCAGCACGTCGCGCACCGCCAGCGGCAGGCGGGCGCGGTCGACCGCCAGCGCCGCCTGGATGCGCGCCTCGAGGTCGGTCATGCGGAAGGTCTGGTGGGCCCGCAGCAACTCCTGCCCGGCCGTGCGCAGCACCTTGGCCAGGCTGTCGGTGTCGAGCTCGCGGGCGATCGCCTCGACGTGGATCAGGTTGGGCGAAATCCAGGGGCGCGGGTCTTCGGGCGGCAGCGGCGGGCTGGTGAGCGCCCGGCGCACGGGGTTGATGGATTCCCCCTCGAGCACCGCCACCCGCCCCTCCTCGTGCATGCCGTAGCGCCCGGCGCGGCCGCCGATCTGGCGGATCTCCGACGGCGACAGCTCGCGCTCCTCGCGGCCGTCGAACTTCCGGGTGGTCGACAGCACGACCCGGGCGATCGGCAGGTTGAGGCCCATGCCGATGGCGTCGGTGGCGACCAGCACGTCGGCCGTCCCCTCGCGGAAGCGCCGCGCCTCGGCCCGGCGCACCTCCGGCGACAGGGCGCCGTAGATCACCGCCACCGTGTGGTCGCGGGCCAGCAGGTCGCGCCGCAGCCCCATGACGTCGCGCCGCGAGAAGGCGACCACCGCGTCGCCGCGGCGCACCTCGTCGAGCGGCACCCGCTCCTCCTGCACCTTGAGGGGCGACTTGCGGGTGAACTCGACGATCTCCAGCTCCTCGCCGGTCGCCTCCACCAGCCGCCGGATGTAGGGGATGGCGTCGGCCGAGCCGGTCATGACGATCTCCGGCGCCGCCACGCCGGCCACCGCCTGGGTCCAGGCCCAGCCGCGGTCGGGATCGCCGATCATCTGGATCTCGTCGATGACGCAGGCCCCCCACACCCGGTTGGTGTTGACCATCTCGATGGTGGAGGACACGTGCGCCGCCCCGGGGCGGACGTCGCGCTCCTCGCCGGTGACCAGGCTGCAGGGCCGGCCGCGCGACTCCAGCGCCTCCTGCCCCTCCAGAGCCAGCAGGCGCAGCGGTGCCAGATAGCAGCCGCTGTCGGCCTGGGCCAGCCGGTCCATGGCGGCGTGGGTCTTGCCGGAGTTGGTCGGGCCGACGAACAGGCGCAGCCGGCGCACCATGGCGCGCGCCGCCGCGAAGCCGTCGAGGTAGACGCCGAGGCCCGACGCCTCCTCCAGCTTGGAGCGGCGCACCCGCAGGCCGGCCCGGGCGACGGCGGTGGAGAACGCCTCCTCGAGCGCGTCGAGCAGCGCCTGCAGGCGCGGGATGCGGCCGCCGTAGGACGCGGCGCGGGCCAGCTCGTCGACGACGCCGCGCGGTTTCCACGCCTCGCCCAGCGGCGCCGCGCGTTCGGCCATGGAGGCGAACCACGCGTCGACCCGCCCCCGCCCCTTCTCCAGCGCGTTGGAGCCGAGGCAGGCCGCCTTGACCGTCTTGCCCAGCGCCTTGGCGTCGGCGCGGGTGAAGCCCTCGGGACGGACGAGGCGTTCCCACACCACCGCCTCGACCTCGGGCAGCGGGCCGACGGGCACGCGGAAGCGCAGCCGCAGGCGGCGGTCGGTCCCGGGCACCACCACCTCGTGCACCGCCGTCACCATCCAGCGGGCCGGCACGGATTCGATGTCGGCCTCGACGCCGTCGCCGCGCACCTGCGCGGCGATCAGCCGCATGGCGGCGCGGCGGTCGGCCTCGTCGGGGGCGCCGGGGATCTCGGGGATGATGTCCGAACTCATGGTGCGCTTCGTTCCTTCGCGGCCCCGGGGGCGTCCACCGGCCGAAGCTCACGGCGAAACGGAACCGATGGCAGTTCCATATGGGTGCCGGCGGCAGGGACGGCAAGCGAGGCGCGGCTGTGGTCAGGACGCCGTGGAGAGGGCCGACGCGGTCCGCGGCCGACCCTTGGCGCGCCCCGGGCCGACGATGCCCGCCAGCAGCGCGTCCATCTCGGCGACCCAGGCGCGCACCGCCTTGATCGTCCGCACCCCGGTCGCCGGCGGCAGGCCGGTGCGCGCCAGCAGCTCCTTGGGCGTCGCCGCGCAGATGGCGTCGAAGCGCAGCGCGAAGGCGGCCAGCACCGGATAGCCCTCGGCGACCAGCGCCGGCAGCGCCACCGTCGGCACGTTGCGCTGCGCGGCCTGGGCGCGCAGGTCGACCAGGGCCGGATGGCGCCCGAGCAGCGCCAGTTCGCCGTCCTTGTCGCACGGCAGCAGGACGACCCGCGCCGCCGGCATCAGGCGCGGCGCCGTCTCGACGACGCGGCGGGCGGCGGCGATGGCCTCGATGTCGGCGGTGAAGGGAACGAGCACCACCACCGGCGCCGTGTCCACCAGCTCGCCGAGGGAGGAGTCGTCGGCCCAGCTCGCGAAGTAGTCCCAGACCTGGGCGCCGAAGTCGGCGACCAGCGGCCGCTTCACCGTCAGCCACTTGACCATGGGGTCCCAGAACTCGGCCAGGCGCTTGGGCTGGGCGAGCTGCGCCTGCCAGTCCGGGGCGATCGAGAAGGTCTGGACGAACCCCTTGTCGAAGAAGCGGCCAAGTTTCGGCTGGCGGTCGTACTCGACGGCGCGCACCTCGCCGAAGGCCTTCCCGACGTGGATGACGCACATCTGCGCCAGGGTGCTCTTGCCGACGCCGCCCTTGTCGTTGGCGACGATGATCTTGACCGTCATGACCGCCCTTTCCCTCCGTCCCGACCGCCCTCGCCCGTCCCGAGCGCGAGGGCGTGCCGCCCCATCCTTACAGAGGCAACGGGCGACCCGAAAGGTGAATCGCGACGTCCGGCCGGCGCCGTCAGCAGCCGGACGATCCCTGCCCGGTCAGCCCGCCGAGCCGCCGCCACCAGCGGCCCGGTCCGGGTGCCGGTGCGGGTGCCGGCGGCGGAACCGGCGGCGGCGCGGGAGCGGCCACGTGCCCCTCGTACCAATGGCGGTAGGAGCGCGCCGGATCGCCGGCGCTGAAGGGGTCGGCGAAGGTGGCGGCGACGTCGGGATGGTGGCGCAGGAAGCTGCGCTCCGCCTTCGCCACCGGCACGCCGTCGTCGTAGGCGGCGAAGGTCCAGGGCCGGGCGCGGTCGCGCTCCTCCCCCTGGGCACGGCAGGCCTCGGCGTACCAGGCGTAGAGCGACTCCAGCGCCGGCCGGCCGCCGCCGTAGAGGCCCAGCATGGTGCGCTGGGCGCCGCTGTCGAAGCCGGTGAAATGGTAGAAGACGAGCGGCTGGCCGTTGACCGTCAGCGCGCCGCCGACCGCCCCCTCGACGCTGCGGTGGGTCAGGTTCCAGGTCGAGACGTTGAGCCCGGGGTGGCGCAGCACGCCGGTGGTGGAGAAATAGGCGGGCGCGTGGTCCAGCCATTTCTGGTCGGTGAACAGGCCGGCCGGCACGTCGTCGAAGCAGAAATGCTCCAGCCGGTGCCGCCAGAAGGCGGCGAAGCGCCGCCCCTCCGGACGGTTGGCCACGCCGACGAAGCCCAGGTTGAAGATGCCGTGGCGCATCGCCACCAGCTCGTTGTCGTGGATCGCCTGGATCGTCTCCTCGGGCTCGCAGGCGTGCGGCGTCAGCACCAGGTCGTGGCGCTCCAGCGCGTCGAGCACCGGATCGGGGCGGGCGAACAGAGCGATGTCGGGATCGAAGTAGAGGACCTTGGCGCAGCCCGGACGCTCCAGCAGGCGCTGCACCATGAAGCCCTTCACCGCGGTGGACAGCTCCACCAGCGTGTGGATGAAGACCCAGGGGCGGAAACCGTTGGGCATGACGTCCGCCGCCAGCCCGGCCGCGGCCATGGCGTCGAGGGTGTGGATCTCGTCGAAGGGCTCGGCCGCCGGGTCGAGGTCGGCCGGCCAGCCGTCGACCAGCGCCAGGTGGATGCGCGCCTCGGGCAGCCAGCGCCGCACGGACCGCGCCAGCACCCGCGCCTTGGGCAGGTAATTCGGGGCGATGCTGGTGAAGACGTGGACGCCGCCGCTTGACACAGGATGTCTCATGCCGCCCGGCCCTCCAGCACGCCGTGCAGGACGTGCCGGTTGCCGGCGAGCGCCGCCGCCACCTCGGGCCGGGCGGCGAGGCCGGGGAAGTCGGCGAGGAAGCGCTGGAACACCGCGGTGGTCTCGCGGTCGACCCGCTCGGTGCTCTCGCTGATGGTGTTGGCGCGGTGGACGCGGTAGCGCGTGAGGTAGAGCGGCACGTAGGCCGGCGTGCCGAGCGCCACGGCGCGCAGGGCGAAGTCCCAGTCGTGCACGTAACGGTGGTCGGCGAAGCCGCCGACCCGCTCCCACAGCGCCTTGGTGAACATCATGTTGGAGGTGGTCGCCAGGAAGTTCTGGCAGGCCAGCAGCGGCAGCAGGTCGCCGGCCGCCAGGAGGCGGGCGACGTCGAGACCCGGCGGGAACGGGTATTCCGGGTCGAGCGGGCCGCGCTTGCGCCCGAGCGGCCGCCCCTCCTCGTCCATGATGAGGATGTGCCCGGAGACGAAGTCGACCGCCGAACGGCGCACCCGCATCGCCGCCGTCGCGAAACGGTCCGGCAGGAACGCGTCGTCGGAGTTGAGGACGGCGATCCAGGGCTGGGCCGCCGCGGCGACCAGCTGGTTGAGGCGGGCGTGGGCGCCGGCGTTGCCGCCGCCGGGCGGCGTCAGGTCGCGCACCCGCGCCCCGTGCGGCGCGGCGATGCGCTCCAGGAACGCGGCCGAGCCGTCGCGCGAGCCGTCGTCGACCACCAGCACCTCGCTCACCAGGCGCGAGCGCAGCGCCGACACCAGGCCGTCCAGCACGTAGGGCCGATGATTGTAGACGGGAATGACGACCGAGAACATGACCCCTCGCTTCAGCGGCCCTGGACGGACCGCAGCCACAGATAGGTCCGCACGAGGGCCGGCTTCTGCCGCGCCCAGGCGCGCAGGCGGGCCAGCCGGCCCTGGCGCGGCCCGCGCCAGCCCGCGGCGTCCGCCGCGCCCGGCCCCAGCGGTTCCCCGGTGGCGACGCTCTGCATCACCCGGCCGATGCGCTGGCGGCAGGATTCCAGCGCGATGCGGCAGCCCTCGGCCAGGTTGGCGCCGGCCGGGGCGGTCAGCAGGTAGCCTTCAGCGAAGGCCAGCGCCAGCGCCGGCTTCAGGGCGGCGCCGCCGGTCCCGTCCTGGGGATCGAACAGCCGCGTCCACGCCTTCACCCCCTCGACCATCGCCAGGTAATCGGCGACCACGCCGGGATCGGCCGGCGCGGCCGGCCGGTTGAGCGCCGCCTCGACCGCCTCCAGCCCGAAGTCGGCCGCCGACGGTCCGGCGCCGCGGTCGAGCACGGTGCGCACCAGACCGCCGGCCGCGGTGTGGCGGCCCATCAGGCGCTCCAGGCTCCAGCCGCGGCCGTCCACCGCCCGCGCCGCCGGGGTGTGGAAGAGCCGCAGGCCCGCCGGCGCGCGGGCCAGCCGCCACGCCAGCTCCACCGCGTCGAGCGCGCCGCCGTCGAGGTCCGGCGCCAGGGCGGCGTCGAAGCCGCCGCCCGCCCAGTCGTCGACCAGCGCCCGCTTGACCGAGAGGTTGTCCGCCCGGGCGGCGCGCCAGTCGTGCCAGCCGTAGGGGGTCAGCTCGCCCGGTCCGCCGGCGGCCTGGGGCAGCGGCTCCAGCAACCCGCTGCCGGCGCCCGGCCGGTCTTCCCAGCCGACCTGCCCGATGACGGCGGTGCCGCGGTCGGGGAAGCGGGCGTGGATCTCGAGGTGCGCCTTGAAGAAGCCGGCGTCGGCGGGCCGTGCCGTGTCGCCGAGGAACAGCACCAGGGCGTTGCCGGCCAGCGCCGCCCCCCGGTTGCGGGCGGCGGCCGGGCTGGCGGAGCCCTCCAGCCGGTCCCAGCGCAGCCGCGGCTCGGCGCCGGCCAACGCGGCGAGGCGTGCGGCCGTGTCGTCGCGCGACCCGAGGTCGACGACGACGAATTCGATCTCCAGCCCGTCGGCGTGGCGCCGGCAGGCCTCCAGCGTCTCGATCAGGGCCGGCGCGCGGTCGCGGGTGGGAATGACGACGGACAGGGACTGCATGCGGACGCGGCGCCGGAACCGTTGCGGGCAAATCGGGCCGCAGTAAGCGGACCGGCGGGGGCAATGTCAACCGCGGCGAAACCCTCCCCCGGCCCCGCCGGGGGAGGGAACTGGTTCACCGCCGCGACGCCTCCGCCGCCTCGCGGGCGAGGCGCTCCACCGCGCCCCAGTCCTTGGCCTTCACGGCGTCGGCCGGAAGGAGCCAGGTGCCGCCCACGGCGAAGACGTTGGGCAGGGCGAGATAGTCCTTCATGGTGCCGAGCTTCACCCCGCCCGTCGGGCAGAAGCGCACGTCCGGCAGCAGCGGCGCGAAGCCCTGCAGGGCCGGGGCGCCGCCGGCGATTCCGGCGGGGAAGAACTTCTGCTCCAGGAAGCCGTGCTCGCGGGCGAGCAGGGCCTCGGTCACCGTGGCGACGCCGGGCAGGTAGGGCAGCCCGGTGGCGCGCGCCGCCTCGGCCAGCCGGTCGGTCAGGCCGGGGCTCACCAGGAAGGACGCGCCGGCGTCGCGCGCCCGGGCGAAGTGCTCCGGCCGGGTCAGGGTGCCCGCCCCCACCAGCGCGTCGGGCACCGCCTTGGCCATCGCCTCGATGCAGGCGAGTGCCGCCTCGGTGCGCAGGGTCACCTCGAGCGCCTTGAGGCCGCCGCCCACCAGGGCGCGGGCGACGGGGACGGCGTCGGCCGGGTCGTCGATGACCAGCACCGGGATCACCGTGGTGCCGGTCAGCAGGGGCTCGAAGCGGGGCAAACTCATGACAGCTCCTCCACGCAGGCGCGCGCCCCCTTCGCCAGTAGACGCTCCAGGGCCGTCGTCACCGCCTGCACGAACACAGGGTTGCGGGGCAGCGCCTCACCGAAGATCTCCGACACCGCCAGCAGGGCCGGCGCCAGCCGCCCCGCCACCGGTCCGGCCTCGTCCGCCACCGCCCGCAGCCGGGCGGCCAGCGGATCGCGGACGTCGATCGGCTGTCCCTTCTCGTCGACCCCGGTGACGTAGCGCATCCAGGCCGCCACGCCAAGGGCCAGACGGTCGATGGGGGCGCCGGCGGCCAGCCGGTCGGCGATGGTGCCGAGCAGGCGCTGCGGCAGCTTCTGCGACCCGTCCATGGCGATCTGCCAGGTGCGGTGCTTGAGCGCCGGGTTGGCGAAGCGCTTCAGCAGCGCCGCCTTGTAGCCGGCGAGGTCGACGCCGGCCGGCATGGCAAGGGTCGGCGTCACCTCCTCGTCCATCAGCCGGGCGACCATGCGGGCGAAGGCCGGGTCGGCGATGGTCCGGGCCACCGTCTCGTAGCCCGCGAGGTAGCCGAGATAGGCGATGCAGGAATGGCTGGCGTTGAGCAGGCGCAGCTTCATCGTCTCGAACGGCCGGACGTCGGCCACCAGCTCCGCTCCCTCCCGCTCCCAGGCGGGACGGCCGGTGGGGAAGCGGTCCTCGATGACCCACTGGCTGAAGGGCTCGGTCATCACCGGCCAGGCGTCCTCGACGCCGAGCAGCCGGGCGACGGCGGCGCGGTCCTCGGCCGTGGTGGCCGGCACGATGCGGTCGACCATACTGTTGGGACAGGCGACCGTGTCCTCGATCCAGCGGCCGAGCGCGGGATCGCGCAGCTCGGCGAAGCGGCGCAGGATGCCGGCGGTCACCTCGCCGTTGCCCGGCAGGTTGTCGCAGGACAGCACGGTGAAGGGCGTCAGGCCGGCGGCGCGGCGGCGCGCCAGCGCCTCCACCAGGAAGCCGGCCAGGGTGCGCGGCCGGCCGGGGTCGGCGAGGTCGCGCAGGACGTCCGGGTGCCGCTCGTCGAGCGCGCCGGTGGACGGCTCGTGGCAGTAGCCCTTCTCGGTCACCGTCACCGTGACCACCCGCACCGCCGGACGGACCAGGCGGTCGAGCACGGCGGCGGGGTCCTCGGGCGCCACCAGCGACTCGGTGACCGAGCCGACCACCCGCAGGCGCTCGCCGTCGGCGTCGCGGACGACGACGGTGTAGAGCCCGTCCTGCGGGGCCAGCGCGTCGCGGGTCTCGGGGCTGCGCAGCGACACGCCGCAGATGCCCCACGGCCCGCCGCCGTCGCGGTTCAGCGCGTCCTCGGTGTAGACCGCCTGGTGGGCGCGGTGGAAGGCGCCCAGGCCGATGTGGACGATGCCGGTCTCCAGGGCGGCCCGGTCGTAGCGCGGCCGCGCCACCGCGGCCGGCAGGGAGGCCAGCGTGTTCGCGTCGAGACGCTTGCTCACAGCTTGTACGCCTTCTTCGCCAGGGTGTGGGAGAGGTCGACCGCCAGCTCCCGCGCCTCGTCCTCGTCGAGGCGGTGCTCGGCGACGAGCCGGGCGAGGAAGGCGCAGTCGACCCGACGGGCCACGTCGTGGCGCGCCGGGATCGACGGGAAGGCGCGGGTGTCGTCGTTGAAGCCGACCGTGTTGTAGAAGCCCGCCGTCTCCGTCATCCGCTCGCGGTAGCGCATCATCCCCTCGGGGCTGTCGTGGAACCACCAGGCCGGGCCGAGGCGCAGGGCCGGGTAGTGGCCGGCCAGCGGCGCAAGCTCGCGAGCGTACGTCGTCTCGTCGAGCGTGAACAGGATGACGGTGAGGCCCGGCTCGTTGCCGAAGCGGTCGAGCAGCGGCTTCAGTTCGGCGACGAAGCCGCCGCGCACCGGCATGTCGTCGCCGTGGTGGGGGCCGAAGGTGCGGTGCATCCAGGCGTTGTGATTGCGGTGGACGCCGGGGTGGATCTGCATGACCATCCCGTCCTCCAGGCTCATCCGCGCCATCTCGGTCAGCATCTGGGCGCGGAACAGCTCGGCGTCGCCGGGCCCGCCGCGGCCGGCGACGATGCGGTCGAACAGCGCCGCCGCCTCGCCGGGCGCCAGATCGGCGGTGGCCGCGGTGGCATGGCCGTGGTCGGTCGCCGTGGCGCCGCACGCCCGGAAGTCGGCCCGCCGCCGCTCCAGCGCCGCGAGGTAGCCGGCCCAGGTGAGGGCGTCCTCGCCGGTCATCGCCCCCAGCGCCTCGAGATTGGCGCGGAAGCCCGGGGTGTCGGGATCGAGCACCGGATCGGGCCGGAAGGTGGTGACCACCCGGCCGCGCCAGCCCGAGGCCTGGATCGCCTTGTGGTGCTCCAGGGTGTCGAGCGGCCCCTCGGTGGTCGCCAGCACCTCGATGTTGAAGCGCTCGTAGAGGGCCCGGGGGCGGAACTCGGGGCGGGCCAGGCAGTCGGCGACGCGGTCGTAGATGGCGTCGGCGGTGGCCGGCGCCAGCCGCTCGGTGACGCCGAACACACGCTCCAGCGCGTACTCCCACCACAGGCGGGTGGGCGTGCCGCGGTAGAGGTGCCAGTGCTCGGCCACCGTGCGCCAGATGGCGCGCGGGTCGGTCTCCACCGGGCCGCCGTCCAGGCGGGGGACGCCGAGCCGCTCCAGCGGCACCCCCTGGCTGTACATCATGCGCAGCAGGTAGTGGTCGGGGACGACCAGCAGGCTGGCCGGGTCGGCGAAGGGCGCGTCGCCGGCGAACCACGCCGGGTCGGTGTGGCCGTGCGGGCTGACGATCGGCAGGTCGCGCACCTCGGCGTAGAGGCGCCGGGCGATCGCCCGCGTCGTCGGCTCCGCCGGGAACAGTCGGTCCTCGTGAAGCATGCCGCCCTCACATCAGCGCGTTCGGCACGAACAGGACGATGCCGGGGAACAGCGCCAGCACGGCCACCAGCGCCAGAACCGCCGCCACGAAGGGGAGCGATTCGACGATGTACTCCTCGACCGGGCAGTCCAGCAGGCTGCACACCGTGTACATGGCCACCCCCACCGGCGGCGTCATCGAGCCGAGCGTGACGATGGTCATCATCAGGATGCCGAAGTGCACGGGGTCGACGCCCAGGGGCTGGACGATCGGCAGGAAGATCGGCGTCAGCAGCAGCACCAGCACCGTGCTCTCGACGAACAGGCCGGCGATGAACAGGAAGAAGAGGATCAGCCCCACCACCAGGATCGGCTCGCGCGTCAGCTCGGTCATCGCCGCGGCGATCGTCTGCGGCGCCTGCTCGAAGATGATGGCGTAGCCGACCATGCCCGAGAACAGGATGATCAGCATGATCAGGCCGGTGTCGACCACCGCTTCCTTGAGCGCCTCGAGCATGCTCGCGATCGTCAGCTCGCGGTGCAGGAGGAAGCCGACGACCACGGCGTAGACCACGGCGAAGGCGCCCACCTCCGACGGGGTGAACAGGCCGCCGCGGATGGCGACGAGCAGGGCCACCGGGAACAGCAGGGCCCACTTGGCGTCGGCGACGGCGCGCCACACCTCGTGGCGGTTCGGCCGGTGGGCGCTTTCCGGGCGGTAGTTGCGGCGCCGGGCGATGACCCACACGGTCACCATCAGCACCGTCATCATCAGGAGGCCCGGGACGATGCCGGCGAGGAACAGCCGGCCGATCGACACGTTGCCGACGAAGCCGTAGAGGATCAGGCCGAGGCTCGGCGGGATGGTCGCGGTGATGAGCGAGCCCACGGCGATGGTCGCCGAGGTGAAGCCCTTGGAATAGCCGCGCTGGATCAGGCTGGGCCCGAGGATGCGCGCCTCCATGGCGGCATCGGCCACGGCCGAGCCGGAGACGCCGCCCATCAGCGTCGACAGCACGATGCAGACCTGCGCCAAGCCGCCCGCCATCCACGACACCAGGACGTTGGAGCAGGCGATGAGGCGCGTGGTGATGCCGGTGCGGTTCATCATGTGGCCGGCCAGCACGAAGAAGGGCACGGCCAGCAGCGGGAAGCTCTGCGACGCCGTCGCCACCTGCTGCACGCCGATCGACATCGGCATGACGTCGCTGGTGGCGAAGAAGCTGAAGCCGGCGATGCCGATGGCGAAGGCGATGGGGACGCCGAGGATCATCAGCGCGAAGAAGGATAGGGCCAGGAGAGTCATGGGGCGATCTCCTCGACCGGCGCCACCGTCGGCTGGGCCGGCGCGAAGACGGGTTGCGGGCGGCTGCGCAGGCGCCAAGCGGTCTGCAGAATCTGGCTCAGCAGGGTGAAGGCCAGCAGGAGGCAGCCGATGGGCACGGCCGACGTGACGAAGGCGTAGCTGATGCCGCTGTCGCCGAACTGGCGTTCCAGGTTCAGCATGGTGAGGCGGTAGCCGAGCACGGTCATGCTGAGCAGGAAGCCGAGCACCACGGCCCCCAGCACCAGCTCCAGGATGGCGCGGACGCGCACCGGCAGGCGCTTGACGACGTAGTCGATGCCGATGTGGGCCCGCTTGCGCAGCGCCATGTCGGCGCCGAGGAAGGCCACCCACACGAACAGCAGCTGGGCCAGGTCGACCGACCAGACCAGGGGATGGCCGAACCAGCGCATCAGGCCGGCGGCGAAGACGAGAACGACGATGACGGCGAGGAGAAGCATGGCGACCGCCGCTTCTACCTTCGAGAACCAGGACGTCATGGCGGCAGTCCTTCAAGCGCGGGCCGCCATGGTGCCGTGGCAGACGGCGGCCCGCGAGGGAAGAGCGAGGGCGGAGCGACTTACTTCTGCAAGATCGCGTCCACCTGCTTGCGGAGGTCGCCGTAGCCCAGGGTGTCGTACACGGGCTTGGTCGCCTCGCGGAACGGGGTCACGTCGATCTCGTTGATCGTCATGCCCTTCTCGGTCATCTGCTTTTCGAAGTCGGCGAGCGACGCCTCGGTGCCGCGCGACGCGCTGTCGCCGGCCTTCAGGGCCTCCTCGCGCAGGATCGTGCGGTACTCCTTCGGCAGCTGGTCGAACCAGGCGGCGCTGGTGACGAGGCCGGTGATCAGGTTGATGTGGCCGGTCTTGGTCAGGTACTTGGTGACCTCGTAGAGGCGGGCGCCGTAGCTGGCGGGGTCCTGCGCCTCGACGGCGTCGATGACCTGCTGCTGGAGGGCGGAATAGACCTCCGACCAGCCCATCGGCGTCGGCGTGGCGCCCATGGCGCGGATGGTCTCCATCCACACCGGCGCGCCGGGGGTGCGCATGCGCACGCCGGCGAGGTCGGCGGGCGTCTTGACCGGCTTGTTGGTCAGCAGGTGGCGCTCGCCCTGCCACCAGTTGAAGGACAGGATCTGGTGGCCGGACGCCTTGCGCAGCTTCTCCGCCCATTCCTCGAAGAGCGGCGAGGTGACGACCTTGCGGATGCCCTCGTAGCCCTGGGCCAGGTAGGGCGCGCCGAGGACGCCGAACTCCTTGACGAAGACCGCGAGACGGCCGCCGTCGACGACCACGGCGACGCCGGCGCCGGCGCGGGCCTGCTCCAGCACGTCCTCGTCCTTGCCGAGCTGCGAGCCGGGGAAGAGGCGCACGCCGAGCTTGCCGTCGGTGCGCTTCTCGACGCTGGCCTTGAACTCCTCGAGGCCCTTGAACAGCGGGTCCTGCGGGGTCAGGGCGGTGTTGATGTTGAGCGTGTAGTCGGCGGCGAGCGCGCCGCCGGCGAGCGTGACCATCGCCAGGCCGAGCGTGGCGGCGCGCCATGTACGGGTGATGAAGCTCATGCGGGTTCCCTCCCACGGGAGATGCCTGCGCAGCGACAGGCATTGTTGAGGTGACCGTGGTATGGTAGTATAGCAGAATGATGTTGGCAATGCCGATTTGACGGTGCAAGATGAGGCCGGGGTACAGAGAGGCCGGCCGGTTGGACCGACCGATGGGGAGGAAGGGCATGCTGGAGAGACTGGAGCCGGATTCGAGCGAACCGGTGGCACGGCGCGTCTACAAGGCGCTGCGGCAGGCGATCGTCACCATGCAGTTCAAACCGGGCCAGCCGCTCTCCGAGCAGGAGGTGGCGACCCGGATGGGCATCAGCCGCCAGCCCGTGCGCGAGGCCTTCATCAAGCTGAGCGACGCCGGTCTGGTGCTGATCCGGCCGCAGCGCGGCACGTTCGTCGTCAAGATCTCGGTCAAGCAGGTGATGGACGCCCGCTTCGTGCGCGAGGCGGTGGAGCTGGCGGTCGCCCGCAAGGCCGGCGAAGGCCTGCCGGCGACCGTGCTGGCCGACCTGCGGGACAATCTGAAGGCGCAGCACGACGCCGCCGACGACCACCGGCCGGAACGGTTCCTGGAGCTGGATGAGGCGTTTCACCGCACCCTGGCGCTGGGCATCGGCTGCGAGTACGCCTGGCGGGTGGTCGAGGAGACCAAGGCGCAGATGGACCGCGTGCGCTATCTCAGCCTGCCCCAGGCGACCCCGCTCGACCGGCTGATCACCCAGCACGAGATGGTGGTCGACGCCATCGCCGACGAGAACCCCGAGGCGGCCGAGACCGCCATGCGCCTGCACCTGCGCGAGATCCTGACCTCCCTGCCGGAGCTGGAGACGCGCTTCCCCGACCTCTTCGACCACGACACGGCCGCCGTGGCGGCCTCCCCCGTTGCCGTCGCCTGACGGGCAACGTCCCCTCCGGAGCCCTCCCCCATGAAGATCCAGAGCGCCTCGGTCATCGTCACCTCCCCCGGGCGGAACTTCGTCACCCTGAAGATCGTCACCGACGAGGGGATCTACGGCATCGGCGACGCGACGCTGAACGGCCGCGAGCTGGCCGTGGCGTCGTACCTCCAGGACCACGTCGTTCCCTGCCTGATCGGCCGCGACCCGCACCGCATCGAGGACACCTGGCAGTATCTCTACAAGGGCGCCTACTGGCGCCGCGGGCCGGTCACCATGGCCGCCATCGCCGCGGTCGACACCGCGCTGTGGGACATCAAGGCCAAGGCGGCGGGGCTGCCGCTCTACCAGCTGCTGGGCGGCGCCAGCCGCGCCGGCGTCATGGTCTACGCCCACGCCAACGGCCGCGACCTGGCCGAGACGGTGGACCGCGTGGGCGAGTACATCGAGAAGGGCTACAAGGCGATCCGCGCCCAGTCCGGCGTGCCCGGCCTGGAGGGCGTCTACGGCGTCGCCAAGGGCAAGTTCTACGAGCCGGCGACCCGCGGCCTGCCCGAGGAGTCGGTGTGGTCGACCGAGGCCTATCTCGACTTCGTGCCCAAGCTGTTCGAGGCGGTCCGCGTCAAGCACGGCATGGGGCCGCACCTGCTGCACGACGTGCACCACCGCCTCACCCCCATCGAGGCCGGCCGGCTCGGCAAGTCGCTGGAGCCCTACCGGCTGTTCTGGATGGAGGACCCGACTCCGGCCGAGAACCAGGAGGCGTTCCGCCTGATCCGCCAGCACACGGTGACGCCGGTCGCGGTGGGCGAGGTGTTCAACTCCATCTGGGACTGCAAGGACCTGATCCAGGAGCAGCTCATCGACTACATCCGGGCGTCGGTGGTGCACGCCGGCGGCATCACGCACCTGCGCCGCATCGCCGACCTGGCGGCGCTCTACCAGGTGCGCACCGGCTGCCACGGCGCCACCGACCTGTCGCCGGTGTGCATGGGAGCGGCGCTGCACTTCGGCCTGTGGGTGCCGAACTTCGGCGTGCAGGAGCACATGGCCCACTGCCCGGAGACCGACGCCGTGTTCCCGCACGCCTACCGCTTCGAGGACGGCTACATGCACCCGGGCGAGGTGCCCGGCCACGGCGTCGACATCGACGAGGAGCTGGCGGCCCGGTATCCCTACAGCCCGGCCTACCTGCCCGTCGCCCGGCTGGCCGACGGCACCCTGTGGAACTGGTGACCCGATGGCCGGCAAACGCGTGGCCGTGATCGGCGAGTGCATGCTGGAGATCGTCGATCTCGGCGCCCAGGGAGGTTCCGGCGAGGCCCGCTTCGGCTTCGGCGGCGACACCTTCAACACCGCCGTCTACCTCGTGCGCGAGGGGGTGGCGGCGGACTATCTCACCGACCTCGGCGACGATCCCTACAGCGACTGGCTGCTGGAGCGCTGGCGGGCCGAAGGGGTGGGCACCCGCTTCGTCGGCCGCCGCCCCGGCGGGCGGCCCGGCCTCTACATCATCCGCACCGACGAGCGGGGGGAGCGGCGCTTCTTCTACTGGCGCGACAGCGCGGCGGTTCGCCGCATGCTCGACGACGGCACCGACCGCCTGGTCGCCGGGCTGGCCGGCGCCGCCGTCGTCTACCTCTCCGGCATCACCCTGTCGCTGTTCGACGAGCGCCGCCGGGCCGACCTGATGGACGCCCTGGCCCAGGCGCGCGGGCACGGGGCGTGGATCGCCTTCGACACCAACTACCGCCCGGCCGGCTGGCCGTCCGCGGCGGCGGCCGGCGACGCCATGGCGGCGCTGTTCGCCGCCTGCGACGTCGCCCTGCCCTCGCTGGAGGACATGCAGGCGCTCTACGGCGACGCCACGCCCGAGTCGGCGCTCGACCGGCTGGCGTCGTTCGGCGTCGCCGAGGCGGTGGTGAAGGCCGGCGAGGACGGCTGCCTGGTCCGCGGCGCCTACGGCGGCCTACGGGCGGTGCCGGTGCCCGAACGCATCGTTCCCGTTGACACCACGGCGGCCGGCGACAGTTTCAACGCCGCCTACATCGCCGCCCGCCTGCGCGGCCTGCCGCCGGCCGAGGCGGCGCTGCACGGGCACCGGCTGGCGGGGCAGGTCATCCGTCACCGCGGCGCCATCGTCCCCAAGGACCGGTGACGGGCGTCGCGGCGTGCAAACGACAGGGAACACCATGCAGCAATCCTATCTGGCCGATCCCGCCCGCTACGAGCGCATGAGCTACCGCCGCTGCGGGCGCAGCGGCCTCGACCTGCCGGCGGTCTCGCTGGGGCTGTGGCAGAACTTCGGCGGCGCCGACGTGTTCGAAACGGCGCGCGCCATCCTGCGCCGCGCCTTCGACCGCGGCGTCACCCATTTCGACCTCGCCAACAACTACGGCCCGCCCTACGGCTCGGCCGAGGAGACCTTCGGCCGGGTGCTGGCGACCGACTTCCGGGGCCACCGCGACGAGCTGATCGTCTCCACCAAGGCCGGCTACGACATGTGGCCCGGCCCCTACGGCAACTGGGGCTCGCGCAAGTACCTGGTCGCCAGCCTGGACCAGAGCCTCAGGCGCATGGGGCTGGAGTACGTCGACATCTTCTACTCCCATCGCGTCGACCCGCGCACCCCGCTGGAGGAGACGATGGGGGCGCTCGACCACGTGGTGCGCCAGGGCAAGGCGCTCTACGTCGGCATCTCCTCCTACTCGCCGGAGATGACCCGCCGGGCGGCGGCGATCCTCAAGGAGCTGGGCACGCCGTGCCTGATCCACCAGCCCTCCTACTCCATGCTCAACCGCTGGGTGGAGAACGGGCTGCTCGACACGTTGGACGACCTGGGGATCGGCTGCATCGCCTTCTCGCCGCTGGCCCAGGGGCTGCTCACCGACAAGTACCTCGACGGCGTGCCCGCCGGCGCCCGGGTGACCAAGGGCCGCACCTTCAAGGAGCATTTCCTGACGCCGGAGAACCTCGCCCACATCCGGGCGCTCGACGCCATGGCGAAGCGGCGCGGCCAGACCCTGGCGCAGATGGCGATCGCCTGGGTGCTGCGCCAGCCGCAGGTCACCTCGGCGCTGATCGGCGCGCGCACGGTGCAGCAGCTCGACGACTCGCTCGACGCCCTGGCGGTGACCGAGTTCACGGCCGAGGAGCTGCGCGAGATCGACGCCCACGCCGTGGAGAGCGGCGTCAACCTGTGGCAGGCCTCGTCCACGGCGACGGCCCCGGACGCCGGCGCCTAGAACGGGATCGCTCCAGGTGGGATCGCCTGGAGCGATCCCACCCTAAATTCAAATGTTTAGAGTGGGATCGCTCCGTTGCCGTCCCTCCCCGGGAGCGGGAGAGGGACGGCGCGACGCTCACGAAGCGCGGCGGAAGGTCAGGTTGAGGCGCTGCCGGCCGACGAGCGGGTGCTCGCCGTCGGCCAGCGGGCCGACGCCGTGGAAGGCGAGGCGCGCCGGGCCTCCCCAGACGACGACGTCGCCGTGCCGCAGCCCGATCCGGCGCGGCGGGTCGCCGCGCCGCGGGCCGCCCCACAGGAACGTCGCCGGCAGGCCCAGCGAGACCGAGACGATGGGCCAGGAGAAATCGCGCTCGTTGCGGTCCTGGTGCAGCGACAGCCGCGCCCCGGGCCGGTAGCGGTTGATCAGGCACGCATCGGGGACGAAGCCGGCGAAGCCGGCCGCGGCGGCGGCCCGGGCCGCCAGGTCGGCGAAGACGTCGGGCATGGGCGGCCAGGGCCGGCCGGTCCGCGGGTCGTCCGGACCGTAGCGGTAGCCGCGGCGGTCGGTGACCCAGCCGGCCGCGCCGCAGTTGGTCATCGCCACCGACATCACATGGCCGCCGGGCGTCTCCATGTGCCGGAACGGTGCCGTCTCCAGCACCCGCCCGACGGCGTCCAGCAGCGCCGCCGCGGCCGGCCGGGCGAAGCCGCCGAGCAGCACGGCGCCGTCGTCGAGCGGCAGGTCGCGCGGCTGGTCGTCGAACAGGTCGGGGGTCATGGCGGCGCGATCACCCGGCGTCGTGGAAGATCAGCCCCGCGGTGTAGCGCTGGCCGGAGCGCAGGCGGCTGACGCCGTGGCGGTGGGCCACCCGGTGGACGCCGCGGGCACCCCGCACCGGACGGCTGTTGACGGCGAAGACCGCGGCGTCGCCCTGGGCCAGCGGCACCACCTCGGCGCGCGTCTGCAGGCGCGGCCTCTGCTCGGTCAGCACGAACTCGCCGCCGGAGAAGTCGCGGCCCGGCGCCGACAGCAGGATCACGACCTGCAGGGGAAAGACGTGCTCACCGTAGAGGTCCTGGTGCAGGGCGTTGTAGTCGCCCTCCCCGTAGCGCAGCAGCAGCGGCGTCGGGCGGGTCTGGCCGGCCGCGTGGCAGCGTTCGAGGAAGGCGGCGTGGTCGTCGGGAAAGCGGGCGGCCAGGCCCATCGCCTCGTGCCAGCGGTTGGCGACCGGTGCCAGGTGCGGGTAGATCGCCGTGCGCAGCGCGGCGATCGGTCCGGGCAGCGGGTAGGCGAAATACTTGTACTCGCCGCGGCCGTAGCCGTGGCGGGCCATCACGACCTGCTTGCGGAACCCGTCGGGGCGCCCGTAGAGGGCGGCGACGGCGGCGCAGTCGGCCGGGCCGAGCAGCCCTTCGATCCGCGCCCAGCCCTGGGCGTCGAGGTCGGCGGCGACGCGCGTCCAGTCGACGGCCTCCACCCGGGCGGGCGCGGCGCCCGCGCCGGCCGAATCGGCGGCAACGGCGGCGACCGGGGCGGCGGTCATGCCGGTCTCCCCGCGTGTCCGTCCGGCCGCTCCGGCCGGCACCGCTTGCAGGGACGGAAGCCGGCGGCCGCGGCGGCCGCGGCGGTCGGGTGGAAGCGCACGTTCTCCCGCCGCGGCCGCGCCGCGCAGGAGGGCCGGCAGTAGACGCCGGTCGTGCGGACGGCGTAGACGAAACGCCCGTCCGCCGCCGCGTCGCGCCGTGCGACGGCCGCCCACATGGCCGAGTCGTCCAGCGCCGCCGGGGCGGCTGGACGGCCCTGGATCACCGAAGAGCCCATGACCAATCTCCCTGACCGTTGGTCGCCGCGCGCCCGGACGTCGAGGCGGCGCGCGGCACGCCGGCCCTTGCTTGCCAGACCGCCCGGCCGTCCTCCACCCGCTTCTTGCGGCGGCGGCGCGGTCCCGTCCCTGATATGTCGAGGATGCCGACCGAAGGGAAGTCCGGCGGGGCGCCGGATGCTATGATCGGGCTCCCGGCGGCGTCCCGGCCGCTCCGGCGCCTTCAGGGGAGGTTCCCGGCCATGGCCGACCGGCCGCTCGTCAGCATCGTCACGCCGACCTTCCTGAGGGAGGCGTTCCTGCCGCTGTGCCACGCCTGCGTCGCCGGCCAGACCTACCCGGCGGTGGAGTGGCTGGTCTTCGACGACAGCCCGGAGCCGTCCCCCTACCTGACGTCCCGCCAGGGGGAGCGGCTGCGCTATCTGCACGCCCGCCAGCGCGTCCCGCTCGGCGACAAGCGCAACGTCCTGCTGGAGCACGCCCGCGGCGACATCATCGTCCATTTCGACGACGACGACTTCTACGCGCCGACCTACGTGGAGACCCTGGTCGGCTGGCTGGAGGAGGGGCACGACTTCGCCAAGCTGTCGGGATGGTTCCTCCACACCGCCGTGCACGGGCGCCTGGGCTACTGGGACACGGCGGCCGGCGGACCGCACTTCCGCTGGGCCCGCCGCTCGCGCGCGCGGGTCGAGCAGGACGTGCCGGCGTCCGACGACAATCTGGTCGGCTACGGCTTCTCCTACGCCTACCGGCGGCGGGTGTGGCAGGCGGAGCCCTTTCCGTCCCTGCCCGCGCTGGAGGACGCCCCCTTCGCCCGCGCCGCCCGCGAAGGCTTCCGCTTCACCGCGCGGCCCGACACCACGGGTCTCTGCCTGCACGTCCTGCACGAGCGCTCCACCAGCCTGTGCCTGCCCCAGCACGAGCTGCCGGACTTCCTGCTGGAGCGGCTGTTCGGGCCGGCCGCCCGGGCGCATGTCCGCCGGCCGTGAGGGCGCGCGCCGACCGGCGTCACCCGCCTGCTCCGGTGGACGCGGCTTCGCAGTACGGCACGAGCTCGACGTTGCCCGAAACCAGGCACGATCCACGGTATCCCAGGGCTTCCAGCTGGTTGCCCAGGGCCGTGCTGGCGCGAATGAAATCCGGCAGGAGCTGCTCGGGCTTGCCCAGCTCCTCATTGGCGCGGTTGGTGACGTCCAGCGCCTGGCGCGCATCCCCCGTCACGAGAAACAGGCCGGCCAGCTCCTGGTAGGCCGAGATCGACGCGTCGCGCCGGTCGATCGCCGACCGGAACATGCCTTCCGCGGTCCGGGTGTCGCCCGCCGTCTTGGCCACGACGGCCTGCGCGTAGTCGGTGAACGCGAGGCCCGGGCCGCGGGCGATCGCGGAGGAGCGCAACACCCTGCGGGCGGCCGGCACGTCGTTTTCCGCCAGATGCTCCAGCGCCCGCAAGCTGTCCCGAACGCTGTCGAGGTGCGGCTTCGCCTGCCGGTGGCCACGCGCCGCGGTCCACGGTGCCGTCTGCAGACGCCGGTTCGGAACGCCGGCATGGACGTTGGCATTGTACTCCTTGATGGCGGCGATCCGCAGCTTCGCCGTTTCGTGGCCTTCCCGCAGCGCCTCCAGCGCATCGTTCAGCTTCCTGCGCATCACGTTGGAGACCGTTTCGATGAGTGCGCGGTAGTCCGGGCCGGCTTCCCGCATCTTCCGGTCGTCCAGCTCGTCGAGGCGTCGCTGGTCGGCTTGGCGCTGCGTGATGAGCTGTGCCTCGTAGGCCTCCACCTTCTCCATGTATTTCAGCATGCCGAGCTTGCTGTAATTGGCGGCCACCGCGATGTCGATGCCCAGCAGGTCCGCCGTCTCCTCGTCGCCGCGGCTCCATGCCGGGAACAGACCGGTCCGCCCGGCCTCCAGCACCGCCATCGACAGCAGCATGCCCCGGACCTGGGCGTCGTCCTCGTTGCCGGCGCGCAGACGAAGATAGACGCTGAGGCCGGTCGACGCCTGATTGTACAGCCGCTGGAGAACGGTCTTGTCGTGGTGGCCCAGCACGAAGTGGGCGAGTTCGTGGGCGAGCACGGCGGCGAGTTCGTCCTCGCTCTCCAGGGCGTCGATCAGACCGAGCGACACGGCGATCGAGCCGTCGGGGTGGGCCATGGCCTGCAGATCGCGATCCGGACGGAGATAGACGCGCAGCGGCGTCGCGACCGGCGGCGCATGGGCCTGCAGCTTCGCCAGCACCCTGTTGGCATAGTCTTCCCACGCCGGCGCCTGAAACGTTCCGTTGCCGGCCAGGCGCTGCTGGAGGTGCGCGCTGAACGACACGGGCGTGGCCTGTGCCGCGGCCGTCGCCCCGCCGGCGGGCAATTGCGACAGGATCGAACGGCCGGGTTCGAAGGTGGCGCGTTCCGGCCGGTCGGCGCCGGTTCCGGCGGTCTGGCAGGCGGCCAGCGCGAGCAGCGCGACGACCAGCGCCGCGGCACGGCGCATCGCATTCACGGGCATCACGTTCACGGGCATCGGCGTTTCTCCTTGGCGCCGAGGCCGCCCAGCGCCGCATAGTCGGTCGGCTTGGTGATGCAGGGCCCCGCGGGGCCCACCACGACGGCGTTGGGCGGGTCAAGGGACACGGTCGTCTCGTCCAGCCACACGCGGTCGCCGCCGAGCTGGATCGCGACGTAGCCGACGGCGTCCTTCTCCACCACCGGGCTCGGCAGCGGAATGCTCCCCGCCGGCACCATCCTCGACAGCGCGAACTCGCCATCGGCGATCCGGTTGAACAGCCCCGTCGCCGCCCCGGAAACGGCGACCACCCTCTGGGTCCCGGATTGCGCCATGGCCGCCGGCGCGCAGAGCGTCCCGAGCAGGGCGACGATGACGCCGAACGCGAAGGTTCTCATCGTGCGTTCACTCCTCTCACATCAGGTCACCCACGGACGGTGACGGGTCGGCGGACCGGGGCGCGCCGAAGGGCTCGAGCTTCCGTTGCCACCATTCCGCAGCGGAAAAGGCGATCTCCAGCGCCAGGATGCTCAGCCAGTTGGACGGCGGCCAGCGAACCAGCTCGGCGAACGCCGCCGCCATCGACAGCAGCGCCCCCAGCAGAACGAAGGACATGATGGACGCGTAGATCAGATTCGGCGGCGACAGCCCCCAGAGCCGGCGAAATTCCAGATACAGCGTCTGCACGACGATCAGCACCATCCCGAAAAGCACGACCGCGGCGTCGGAAATGGTGAAATTGGCGAACAGCACGGGAGCATTCCGGAAGTACCGGTCACCGTAGTCCATGAGATTTTCGAGCGCCGTGGCGTGCATGTAGACGCCCGGCAGCAGCCCATGGATATTCGACAGCGTGAGATCGCCCGAGGCTTCCACATTGGAGCCGACCAGCACGATCCGCCCGCCCAGCAGGGCCCCGACCTGCGGGTTGCGCAGCGTGTGCTCGGCCACCGTCAAGGTCGTCGGGCAGGGCGTCAGCGCCGCGTCGCCGCCGCCGAATCCCTGGACCAGCCCAAGGGAAAACATGGTCAGGGCGTCCCATGCGCGCGCCCAGGAAAAGCCGTGCAGCGGCGGGCAGTCGAAGCCGGGCGCCGGCGGCGCCGTCGCCGGCGCCCACCGCGCCCAGCGGGGGACCAGCGGTTCGGCGAACGCCGCGGAATCGACGTTCGGGTCCGGACGGCAGCGGCCGGCGGCCTCCCGGCAATAGGTTTGGTACAGCAGGAAGGCGACGGAAGGCGCGGGCGTCTTCGGGTCCGTGCCCTGCCGGCAGACCGTGTCCTCGCCGCGCAGCGTGAGCGGATAGGCATCGCCGTAGCCGCTCCAGACCGCCATGGCGGGTGTCGAGAACCCGGCGATCTCCGGACGCGTGCACGGTTCGGAGGCGACCTCCGCGACGAAGATCGGAATCTTCAGCTCACGCTGCACAAGCGTCCCGGCATCGACGAGACGGCGGAATCCCTCCTGATCATCCCGAACGCGGGTGAACATGAAGTCGAGGAAGATGGCCTTCGGCCCCTGCAGCGCCACCCTCAGGAGAACCGAGCTGTAGTAGTCGTAGCTCGGCGGCCATGGTTGTTCCCGCTTGTTCAACGTGACGTCGTCGACGAGAACGACGGCCGTGTGGTTCTTGGCGTCGGAATCGTAGAAGGACGCCATCACCCGATCGGCGATGGCCCGGGACTGCTGGGTCGCCGCGGCGGCGAGACCGAAAGGATCCACCTTCTCGACGACCAGATAGCCGGCAATCCACAGAAACCACAACCACAGCACGGCCGCGTGGAACCGGCGGAAGTGCACCAGACGCAACGCCGTCCGCACCGCCGGCAGAAAGCCACTCCTGTCCGCCGGACGGGGGATGAAGGGGCGCGCGCATGCCTCCCGCACGATGCGGCCGGCCTGCCTGAAATGCAACCAGACGGAACGATCCTCCGGGGATCGGCCGCGACGGCTCACCGAGCCCGCCCCCACCGGGCGGGTGGTGACGCGCGCTCCCCCGTCCCGGCGGTTGCCGGCACCGCGCCATCGCTTTCAGAAAGCGTCCGTGGCTCGCCCCGTCCATCCACCATAGGGCGTCCCCCCGCCGTACAGTGCGCCCCAACAGCGTTCGGCATAATTTTTATCCGATCGCCGAGACATCATAGCGCGACGGAGGAAGCTTGCAATCGCCATGGCGACCGTGGGAACACGCAAAAAGCCCACCGTGCGGCACGACGCCACTCGGAGAGGGTACTGGGGCCGTCAAGCTCGCTCCCTAGGCGCCGTCGGGACTCGACGGGCGCGGCGTCACACCACGATGTCGAGGAACATGCCGCGGCGGTAGTTGCGGGGAAGCGTCAGGAAGCCGTTGACGATCAGGTTGGCGAGCTGGCGGACGGTCGGGATGCGGCCGCCGCGGCCGCCGACCTCGCCGATCCGGGCGGCGCGGCCGCCGGGGCCGGCGGGCGCCAGCCGGCCGCCGCCCACGTCGGGGTGGATCGGTTCGTTGCTGCGGTCGCCGGTGCGTCGGGTGTCGATCATGCGCGGCATTTACCATAAAATCGGGTGTCGCCGCAAGACCGCGCCACGAGTCGAAAGTTATCCACCGCTCTGTTGGCAACCCGGTGGATAAGCCTGTTGAACCAGCGGCCCCGCCTGTCCGGTTGCGGCGTCGCCGCCGGGGTGGCCGCCGCTCCCCCGTTCGGCACCGTCCTTTGGAGACCTTCGGCGCGGCGCCTCGCCCATCGGAGGGACCGGGGAAGGAAAACGTCCTCCCCCGGGCAAGCCACGGGTAACGCCGAAGAAGATCTGGCGGGACCGCCACCCGCGGCCGATCTTGGCCGTTGTTGCGACGACGCAAGCGGCCTTCAGGAGAGACGGCATGGCGCACTATCTGGTCACCGGCGGCTGTGGCTTCATCGGCTCCCATCTCGCCGACCGGCTGCTCGCCGAGGGCCACGCCGTGACCATCCTCGACGACCTGTCGACGGGGCGTCTGGAGAACAAGCCGGTGGACGCCCGCCTGACGGTCGGTGACGTCGCCGACCCCGAGGCGGTGGCCGAGGCGAGCCGCGGCGTCGACGGGATCTTCCATCTCGCCGCCGTCGCCTCGGTGCAGCGGTCCCGGGAGCACTGGAGCGAGACCCACCGCACCAACCTGAGCGGCGCCGTGACCGTCTTCGACGCCGCCCGCACCGCCCGCTTCGGCGAGCCGGTGCCGGTGGTCTACGCCTCCTCCGCGGCGGTCTACGGCGACAATCCGGCGACCCCGCTCGCCGAGGACGCGGCGACCCGGCCGCTGTCGGCCTACGGCGCCGACAAGCTGGGCTGCGAGCTGCACGGCCGCGTCGCCTGGTCGATCCACGGCGTGCCGACGGTGGGCTTCCGCTTCTTCAACGTCTACGGGCCGCGCCAGGACCCGCAGTCGCCCTATTCCGGGGTCATCTCCATCTTCGCCCAGCGCATCGCCCGCTCCCAGGACATCGACGTCTTCGGCGACGGCGAGCAGGTGCGCGACTTCGTCTTCGTCCAGGACGTGGTCGACTATCTGACCATGGCGATGGCGCGCCGGCCGCGCGGCGCCGGCGTGTTCAACCTGTGCACCGGCCGCCCGACCTCGATCGCCATGCTCGCCACCGTGCTGGAGGAGCTGAGCGGGGTGCGTGTCGGGCGGCGCCATCATCCTCCGCGCGCCGGCGACATCCGCGTCTCCATCGGCGACCCGGCCCTGCTGCGCCGGACCTTCGGCACGGCCTGCCGCACCGGCCTGCTGGACGGGCTGGCGGCTACCCTGGACCGGGTGCCGGCGTGATCTCGGCGCGGACGCGGCGGACCACCTCGTCGACCGCGTCGGCCACCGCCGGGCTCAGCGCCAGGCCGAAGTCGAAGCGGGCGCCCTCGATGCCGTAGACGATCAGCGCCGGCGGCAGGCGGCCCAGGGCGCGCGCCGTCTCCACCGCCTCGGCCACGCCGAAGCGGTGGCTGGAGCAGCGCAGCAGGTCGCGCGGCAGCGGCGCCGCCAGCGCGTCGAGGCGCACCAGGGTGCCGGGGGCGCCGCCGGAGCGGGTGGCGTCGACCAGGACGACCCGCCCGGCGCCGTCCCAGGCGTCGATCAGCCCGGCTCCCTCGCCGGAGTGCTCGACCGCATCCAGCCCCAGCGCGGCCAGCCGGTCGGCCACCAGGGGCCCGACCCCGTCGTCGCTGCGGAAGCGGTTGCCGATGCCGATCACGCGGTCGGCCATGGCCCGTCCTCCCCGATCCCGTCCGGCGGTCCGGCCAGCGACCGCTTCAGCAGCCCGGCCACCAAGCCGACCGCGCCCTCGGGCGCCGCCGGGGCCAGCAGCGCCACCTCGCTGTCGGGCAGCGCCGGCAGCCCGTCGGCCGGACCGAGGACGCGCGCCGCCGCCGGCACCGACGAGCGGGCCAGCACCCCCACCCCCAATCCGGCCAGCACCGCCGCCTGGACGCCCGACAGGTTGGGGCTGCTGTAGGCGACCCGCCACGCCCGGCCGGCCGCCTCCAGCTCGTGGACGGCGCGGTGGCGGTAGACGCAGCCGAGCGGGAACAGGACCAGCGGCAGCGGGTCGGCACGGTGCGGCGGGTCGGCGGCGGCGGCGACCCAGCACAGCGGCTCCCGCCACACCGCGGTGGCGCCGGGGCGGCCGGGCTCCTGCTTCAGCAGGGCGAGATCGAGCTCCCCCGCCTCGAACCCGGCGCGCAGCCGCACGCTGATGTCGCAACAGACGTCGAGGCGGATGGTGCGGTTGCGCCGCGCGAAGGCCGAGAGCAGGCGCGGCAGCCGGTCGACGGCGTAGTCCTCCGGCACGCCCAGGCGCACCACCTCCACGGCCGCCCCGTCGCCCTTGAGGGCGGCGTGCGCCTCGTCGTTCAGGGTGAGCAGACGGCGGGCGTAGGTGAGCACCCGCTCCCCGTCGTCGGTCAGCGCCACCGACCGGGTGCCGCGGTCCAGCAGCACCAGCCCCAGCGACTCCTCCAGCCGCCGGACCTGCTGGCTGACGGTGGACTGGGTGCGGTGCACCCGCTCGCCGGCGCGGGTGAAGCCGCCGGTCTCCACCACCGAGACGAAGGTGCGCAACAGGGTCAGGTCCAGCTCGGTCATCACCGTCCATTCATAAATCGAATGAATCTCATCATAGCATTTCATTTCCCACTGGGGAAGCGGCTGTCTAGGGTGGCGGCGAACGCAGCGGTGGAGACGGCGATGACGGACGCGGTGGCGGGTGGAACGACGCGGCGGCGGACGGCCGCGCCGCTGTCCCTGGTGATCCCCTTCTGCCTGACCTGGAGCTCGGCCTTCGCGGTGGGCAAGATCGGGCTGGCGGACGCGCCGCCGCTGCTGTTCCTCGCCGTGCGCTTCCTGCTGGCCGGGGCGGTGCTGCTCGCCGCCGCCGCGGTGCGCGGCCATCTGGGCCGGCTGACGGGGCGCGGCTGGGCGGTGCTGGCGGTGCTCGGCGTGACCAACACCGCCCTCTATCTCGGCCTGACGTTCGGCGCCCTGACGATGGTCTCCTCGGGGGTGGTCGCCATCATCGTCAGTTCGGCCCCGGTGGCCGCCGCCGCCGCCGCCGCGCTGGTGCTGGGCGAGGCGCTGACGGGGCGGCGGATCGTCGGGCTGGCGCTGGGGGTGTTCGGGGTCGGCCTCGTCGTCCGCGGACGGCTGGGGACCGGCGCCGACGACCCCGTCGGCATCCTGCTGGCGCTGGGCGCCCTGCTGGCGCTGGCGGGCGGCGGCGTGCTCTACAAGCGCTTCGCCCCGGCCGCCGGGCTGCTGGTCAACGGCGGCGTCCAGACGCTGGCCGGCGGGCTGGCGCTGCTGCCGCTGGCCCTGGCCGTCGAGGACGTGGCCGCCGTCCGGCCCACGGCGTCCCTGGCGCTCGTCTTCGTCTACATGGTGCTGGGGGTGTCGCTGGGCGCCCAACTGCTGTGGTTCGCGCTCCTGGAGCGGACCACGGCCACCGCGGCCAGCGCCTACCATTTCCTGATGCCGCCGCTCGGCCTGCTGTTCGGCTGGGCGTTGCTGGGCGAATCGGTCCACCTGCCGGACCTGGTCGGCATCCTGCCGGTGGCCCTCGGAATCTGGCTGGTGACGGGGCGACGGTGAGCAGCGGCCGGCATCGCGGCCGCCCCCTGCCTATGGAATGATTTTCCCCATTTCGCGTCACTAAGGAAAAACCATTCCACCGCCGTCCGCTTTCCCCGCCAACAAAGGAACAAAAATCCAGGCCCGTCCCCGTACCATGAGGGAGTGCCTTGCGCCGGACCGTTCACCGCCGACGCCGCCGGCCGATCAGCCGGCGACGTAGCAGAGCGGGATCTCGGTCGTCGACTTCAACTCTTCCATGGCGAACATCGATGAGACGTCCTGCAACTCGATCCGCTCGATCAGCCGCTTGTAGACCGCGTCGTACGCCTTGATGTCGGGGATGACGATGCGCAGGAGGTAGTCGACGTCGCCGCTCAGACGGTAGAAATCGACGACCTCGGGGATGTCGGCGACGACGCGGCGGAAGGTTTCCAGCCATTCGGCGGAGTGTTTGCTGGTGCGGACGGCGACGAAGACGGTGACGTCGACGTTCAGCTTGGCGCGGTCCAGCAGCGCCACCCGGCGGCGGATGTAGCCGTCCTGCTCCAGCCGCTGCACCCGGCGCCAGCACGGCGTCGCCGACAGGCCGACCCGCTTCCCGAGGTCGGCCAGGGACAGGGTCGCGTCGCTCTGCAGCGCCGCCAGAATGCGGCGGTCGGTCGCGTCGATGGCCATGCCTCTCATCCCTCCATCCCCCGTTGGCAGCGATCAGTTTCCCCATCTTCGGCGACCGGCGCAAAGTTTTTCCAATCCATGGACGCCCGGCTCCGCCGCTTCTGGAAGATCACGGGACATGACCATTTCCACCGCCTCCGCCGTCGCCCCGCCGGAGACCGCGTTCCCGGCCTGGACCGGCGCCGCCGGCAGCGACCGCGCGTGGACCCGGCGCGCCATCGGCATCCTCGACGAGGAGGCCGGCCGCGCCGCCGAGACGCCGCTCGTGCGGCTGGCCGTGCCGGCGCTGCCCGGGCTCGACCTCTATCTGAAGGACGAATCGGCGCACCCCACGGGCAGCCTGAAGCACCGCCTCGCCCGTTCGCTGCTGCTGTTCGCCCTCTGCAACGGCCGCATCCACGAGGGGACGCCGGTGATCGAGGCGTCGTCGGGCTCGACCGCCGTGTCGGAGGCCTACTTCACGCGCCTCCTCGGCCTGCCCTTCCATGCGGTGATGCCGCGCGGCACCTCGCCGGAGAAGATCGCCGTCATCGAGCGGCACGGCGGGCACTGCCACCTCGTCGACCCGCCGGACACCATCTACGCCGCGGCGGCGGCGCTGGGCGAGCGCCTGGGGGGCGTCTATCTCGACCAGTTCACCTACGCCGAGCGGGCGACCGACTGGCGCTCCCACAACGTCGCCCAGGCCATCTTCGACCAGTTGCGCGGCGAGCGGCACCCCGTCCCCGCCTGGATCGTCATGAGCGCCGGCACCGGCGGCACGGCGGCGACCATCGGCCGCCACATCCGCTACCGCCGCCACGCCACCCGGCTGTGCGTCGCCGACGCCGAGCATTCCGTCTTCTACGACAGCTTCCGCAGCCGGTCCGCCGCCGTGACCGGCGCCCGGCCGTCGCGCATCGAGGGGATCGGCCGGCCCCGGGTCGAGCCGTCCTTCATCCCCGAGGTGGTGGACCACATGATCAAGGTCCCCGACGCGGCCTCGCTCGCCGCCATGAAGGTGCTGTCGCGCCGGCTCGGCCGGCGGGTCGGCGGCTCCACCGGCACCAACTTCTTCGGCCTGTGCTGCCTCGCCGCGCGGATGCGCGGGGCCGGCCGGGGCGGCTCGCTCGTCACCCTGCTGTGCGACGGCGGCGAGCGCTACGGCGGCACCTACTACGACGAGGGCTGGATGCGCGCGAGCGGCCTCGACACCGCGCCCTACGAGGACGCCCTCGACGGCTTCCTCGACGGTCTCCACGGCGGTCTTCAGGACGGCGTCCCGGCCGGCGTCAGTCCCGCTCCACCGTGAGATCGAGGAAATGGGTGGCGCAGGAGATGCAGGGATCGTAGTTGCGGATCGCCTGCTCGCAGCGCCACTTCAGGCGGTCGTCGGGAAGGTCGAGGTTGGCGGCCACCACGTCCCGCAGGTCGCGCTCGATCTGCTTCTGGTTCTGCGCGGTCGGCGGGACGATGCGGGCGGCGAGGATGCGCCCCTCGCCGTCCAGGTCGTAGCGGTGCCAGCAGATGCCGCGCGGCGCCTCGGTGCAGCCGGTGCCCCGGCCGGCGCGCACCGCGACCGGCGCGGCGGGCGGGTCCGGCTCCTCGTAGGCTTCGGCGAGCGCCAGCGCCTCCTCGCAGGCGTAGAGGGTCTCGACGGCGCGCACCAGGATGCTCTGGAAGGGATTGCGCACGACCCGGCCGAGGCCGGCCCCGGCGGCGGCCTCCCGGCACAGCGGCGAGAGCTGGTCGTGGTTGAGGGCGTAGCGGGCGAGCGGCCCGGTCATGTAGGGGCCGCTGCCGTCCTTCAGCACGCCGTGCAGGGCGTTGGAGTGGCGCACGTGCTCCTCGTCGAAATGCTCCTCGAACGCCGCCACGGCGATGTCGAGGCCGCGGTTGGAGACCAGCCGGCCGCGCTCGATCGCGTAGTCCTCGGGGTGGTGCAGGGCGACGAAGGTGTAGTCCTGCTCGAAGGCGGGGAAGTCGAGGCCGGCGAACAGCCGGATGGTGGCGAGGGAATCCTCGACGGCGCGCTTCAGCGGCTCGGCCAGCGCCCGGACCTCGGCCTTGCGCGGCGCCTTGTAGAAGCCGCCGACCCGGGTGTTGACGGGGTGGACGGCGCGCCCGCCGACGGTCTCGAGGATGCGGTTGCCCAGCTTCTTCAGGGCCAGCGCCCGCTCGACCACGCCGGGGTGGACGCGGGCGATCTGCAGGGCGTCCTCGAAGCCGAGGAAATCGGGGGCGTGCAGCAGGTAGGCGTGCAGCACGTGGCTCTCGATCCACTCGCCGCAGTACATCAGCCGCCGGGTGCGGCGGATCGCCTCGGAGACCGCCACCCCCAGCGCCTCCTCCATGGCGAGGCTGGCGCCCAGGAGGTAGGCGACGGGGCAGATGCCGCAGATGCGCGCGGTGATGTCGGGGGCGTCGGCATAGGCGCGCCCCTGCAGGAGCGCCTCGAAGAAGCGCGGCGGCTCGAAGATGCGGAACTTCACGTCGCGGACCGCGCCGTCCTTGACCCGGACGTACAGCGCCCCCTCGCCCTCGACCCGGGCGAGCGCGTCGACCTTGATGGTGCGGGTGGCGGTGGCGGCGTCGAGAGCGGTCATGGGGTCACCTCAACGGTTCCCTCCCCCGTCGAAGATGGGGGAGGGTCAGGGAGGGGGTCCGGCTCCGCCGCGCCGACGAGAACCGCGAGGACCGTCTCGGCGACGTAGTCCGGGTTGGCGAGAATGTCGGCGTTCCAGAAGCGCAGGATCCGCCATCCGGCGCGGCGCAGGTCCCGGTCGCAGCCGGCGTCGTGGGACGAGCCGTTGTGCTGGCCGCCGTCGGCCTCGACGGCAACCATCGCCTCCAGGCAGGCGAAATCGAGAATATAGGGTGGGGCCGGATGCTGCCGGCGAAACCGCCAGCCGCCGAGCCGGCGCCCCTTCAGCATGCGCCAGAGGGTCCGCTCGGCTTCCGTCGGCGTGGACCGGAGGATGCGGG
Source organism: Azospirillum sp. ST 5-10 (assembly GCF_051225715.1). Lineage (NCBI taxonomy): Bacteria > Pseudomonadati > Pseudomonadota > Alphaproteobacteria > Rhodospirillales > Azospirillaceae > Azospirillum > Azospirillum sp. ST 5-10. The sequence continues at coordinate 138,400 of NZ_JBPJSP010000002.1, read as the reverse complement.
CCTGCTGTCGAGTCGCGGCGGGGAGGTGCGCCATGGGTGCGGGCTCCCGGTCAGGGTGGTTGCGCCGGTCCCCCCTCCCGGCCTCCCCCCACTCACGCGGGGGGAGGAGATGAGCCCTCCCCCGCGCAGTGGGGGAGGGTTGGGTGGGGGTCGATCTTGAGATCTCATCCAGGGCGCTCGTCGTGCACGTCGCCTTCCTGGCGGAAGGCTTCGGCGTTGGCGGTGAAGGAGCGGAAGGCCATGGCGACGTCGCGGCGCGCCAAGCCGAGTTCGCCCATGCGGTGGGCGAGGCTCGCCGTGTTGGGCGAGTCCTGCGGGCCGAAGCAGGCGTAGCAGCCGCGCCCGACCCGCGGGCACAGGTTGCCGCAGCCGGCCTGGGTGACCGGGCCGAGGCACGGCGTGCCCTGCGCCACCATCACGCAGACGCTGCCGGCCATCTTGCACTCCACGCACTGGCTGTGCGCCGGCACCACCGCCTTGCGGCCGTTGAGATAGGCGTTCAGCACCTCGAGCAGCTGGAACCGGTCGATCGGGCAGCCGCGCAGCTCAAAGTCCACCGCCACGTGGTCCTGGATCGCCGTCGAGGTGGCCAGCGTGTCGATGTACTCGGGACGGGCGTAGACGGCGCGGGTGAAGGCCGCGACATCGCGGAAGTTGCGCATCGCCTGGATGCCGCCGGCGGTGGCGCAGGCGCCGATGGTGATCAGCACCTTCGACTGGCGGCGGATGCGGCGGATGCGGGCGGCGTCGTGGGGCGTGGTGATCGAGCCCTCGACCAGCGACACGTCGTAGGGGCCCTTGATCTCCATCCGCGTCGCCTCGAGGAAATAGGCGATCTCCACCGCCCCGGCGACCGCCAGCAGCTCGTCCTCGCAGTCGAGCAGGGAGAGCTGGCAGCCGTCGCACGACGAGAACTTCCACACCGCCAGCTTGGGCCGGGCCTGTTGGGCTTTGCGGATCTCGGCCATGGCTAGAGCTCCCAGACCGTGAGCAGCTTCTCCAGCGCGTCGTAGCGGTAGACCGGCCCGTCGCGGCAGACGAAGGTCGGCCCGAACTGGCAATGGCCGCAGAAGCCGACGGCGCACTTCATGTTGCGCTCCATGGACAGCCACACGCGCTCGCGCGCCGTGCCGCGCTCCACCAGGGCCTCGGCGGCGTAGCGCATCATCACCTCGGGTCCGCAGACGAAGGCGACGGCGTTGCGGCGGTCGAAGCCGCCGGCGCGGATCAGGTTGGTCACCACCCCGACCTTGCCGGCCCAGCTTCCGGTGACGCGGTCGACGGTGACGTGCACGGACACGTCGAAGCGCCCCCGCCACTGCTGCAGCTCGCGGGCGAACAGCATGTCCTCCGGCGTGCGGGCGCCGTAGAGGATCACCACGTTGCCGTGCTTCGCCCGCTCCGCCAGCACCCGGTAGATGGCCGGGCGCAGCGGCGCCAGGCCGACGCCGCCGGCGACGAAGACCACGTCCTGGCCCTGCGCGCTCGCCACCGGCCAGGCCGAGCCGAAGGGGCCGCGCACGCCGACGGTGGCGCCGGGGCCGAGGCGGCCCAGGGCTTCCGTCACCTTGCCGACGGAGCGGATGGTGTGCACCAGCGCCGCCGGGTCGGCGGGGTCGCCGGAGATGGAGATCGGCACCTCGCCCACGCCGAAGGCGTAGAGCATGTTGAACTGGCCGGGGAGGAAGGCGAAGGGACGGCCGTCCTCGGCCCGCAGCCACAGGGTGAAGGTGTCCGACAGCTCGCGCTTGACGCGCTGGACGACGAAGGGACGCGGGATCATCGGGTCGAGCGCGGCCGGCGGCGGCGCCACCGCGGGGGCGAGGAGGTCCATGGTCATCGGCCCCTCCCTTACAGCGCCGGCGCCTTGGGCGCGGCGTAGAGGTCCTGCAGCTGCAGGCGCGCCGCGGTGAGCCGCTCGGCCATCACCGGCACGAAGCGCTGCAGCAGCCGGTAGCCCAGCTCGTGGTTCTCCTCCATCTTGCCGCGCAGGCAGACGGCGTCGAGGCTGACGGCGCGCACCAGGGTCAGGGCGCGGGCGTCGAAGCTCCACCGGTAGGGCGCCACCAGCCACGACCAGCCGAGGATGTCGCCCTCGTGCAGGGTCTCCAGCGGCGCCTTGCCGCGGCCGGGGACGCCGATCTCCACCGACACGTCGCCGTGGCGCAGGATGTAGAAACGGTCGGCCGGCGCGCCGGCCCGCATGATCACCGTTCCCGCCCCGAACACCTCGTTGCGCGCACACCCCGCCAGCAGCGCCAGGGCGTCCGGCGCGAAGTCCCGGAAGAACGCGTGCTCCCGGAGCAGGCGGTCCAATCCCTCGACCTGGACCATCGTCACCTCCCCTTCTGGCGGTCATCCCCCCGTCCGGCCGGGCATGCCCGAGCCGCGGCCCGGATCGCGGCCGGAGTCGCGGATCGCGCGGGCCTCCTCGGTGATGTCGATGCCGACCGGGCACCAGGTGATGCAGCGCCCGCAGCCGGTGCAGCCCGAGCCGCCGAACTGGGCGTGCCAGGTCGACAGCTTGTGGGTGATCCACTGGCGGTAGCGCGAGCGCGTCTCGCGCCGCACGCTGCCGCCGTGGATGTAGGAGAAGTCGAGCGTGAAGCAGGAATCCCAGCGCCGCACCCGCTCGGCGCCGTTGCCCGACAGATCGGTCGTGTCCTCGACGGTGGAGCAGAAGCAGGTCGGGCAGACCATGGTGCAGTTGGCGCAGGAGAGGCAGCGCGCCGCCACGTGGTCCCAGCGCGGATGCTCCAGGTTGCCGGCCAGCAGCTCCGCCACGCCCGGCACCATCTCCCGGCCCATCCGGGTGCGGGCGCCGAGGATGGCGGCCTCGGCCCTCGCCAGGTCGCGGCTCTCGGCGCGCCGCCCCGGCAGCTTCGCCAGCATGGCCGCACCGCGCTCGCTGCCGGACTCCAGCAGGAAATCGTGGCGGCCGTCGCCGAGCAGCTCGGTGACCGCGAGGTCGTAGCCGGAATCGGCCTTGGGTCCGCCGTCCATGGAGACGCAGAAGCAGGTGCCGCCGGGCCGGCCGCAATTGACGGCGACGATGAAGGCGGCGGCGCGCCGGGCCGCGTAGCCCCGGTCGGTGTAGGAGCCGGCGCGGGACGAGGCGCCGGCGTCGGCCCCGAACACCCGGTCCTGCACGGCCATCGCCCGCACGTCGCACGGGCGCACGCCGAAGAAGGCGTAGCGCGGCGGCTCTCCGGCCGGCGGCGTCACCGCGAACCCGCCGCCCTCCCGCCGCTCGGCCGACCACAGCGTCTGGCGCGGCGGATAGAGCCAGCGCTTCCAGGCGTGCGGCCCGAGGGCGGCGCCGAACAGCGCGTCGTCCGGCCCGTCGACCAGCCGGTAGCGGCCGCCGTCCTGCTCGTCGATCAGGCCGACGGGGAGCGCGTCGGTCGAGTCCAGGGGGTCGAGGACGATCGCGCCGTCGCGCGCCTGCGGCCCGACGACCGTGTAGCCGTCGCCCCGCAGGGCCGCGATGAGGGAGTCGAGGCCGTTGCGGCCCACCACCATCCGTCGGTCGATCGGCGTGTCGTTGCGATCCATGGCCTCGTCTCCACGAAGCGACCCCGTGGACCGGAGTATACTCCGCCGAAACCAGCCGTTAAATGATTTCGCGTCGCAGCACCGACAGTTTGCCCCACACGCGGCAGAATGCCGCCCTGGGGCCGTCCGGAACCGATGTTCCCGGTGAAAACCACACACCCTCTTCATGGTCTCGACTGGACGGCGCGGGTCCGGCGGGGCTGCGAATGCTTTGCATTTGGCGGTCGGGACCCGCACGCACTTGCCCATGGCAGCCGGGAATCAGGAAGGGGCCCGCCGGACGCATGCTGGCGGATCGGCACGCCGGCGGTTATCCTGGGCCGTCATGGACGGGCCAAATCCCTGCGCTTTCCACGCCGCGGCGGCGACCGTGCCGGCCGTCCCCGGGGCCTATGTGCTGGCGATCCGCCTCGACACGGCGGTGCCGGTCGCCCTGCCCGGCCGGGCCGCGGCGGTGCTGCCGCCCGGACGCTATCTCTACTGCGGCAGCGCCCGCGGGCCGGGCGGCCTGCGGGCCCGCCTGGCCCGCCACATGCGCCGCGGCAAGGCGGTGCGCTGGCACGTCGACCGCCTCACCGAGGCGGGGACGGCGCTCGGCGCCTGGGTGTTCCCGGACGCCGACGAATGCGCGCTGGCGGCGGCGCTGGCCGCGCTGCCGCTGCCGCTGCCGGGCTTCGGCAGCAGCGACTGCGCGGTGTGCCGGAGCCATCTGCTGGCGTGGCCGGCGGGCACCGCGCTGCCGCCCGCCTTCGCTCAGCGCCCGGTCTTGCCGCCGCCGTAACCCTCGGCGTCGCGGCGGTCCTCCTCGACCTCGCGGGCCATCTCCTCGCCGATCTTCGGGTCGACCTTGCGCGCCTGCTTGGCCAGGTCGCGCGCCTTGTCCTGGTCGCCGGCGATGGCCTTGTCGATCGCCTTCTCGGCGAGGTCGTGCGCCTCGGCGTGCTCCGGGCTGCGTTCGTGCTTGCCGGCCATGCTCCAACCTCCTGCTCGCGGTTCGGGGAACGGTTCGTCCCCCGTCAACCGCGCGGGCTCAGAGCCGTTCCCCCGCGGCGGCCGCACGGCGGCATTGCAGGACGCTGAACAGGCCGAGCGGCGGCACCGTGTCGATCTCCTCCACCTCGACCGCGGAGCCGGACAGCAGGGCGTCGAGGGTGAAGTCGGGCCGCCAGCCGAGCTTGCGCGAGAAGGGGGCGAGCCCGCGCTCGACGCTGCGGCGCAGGCCGGGGCGGGTCTCGGCGAAATGGTTGACGATGACGATCTCGCCGCCGGGCCGGCACACCCGCTCCAGCTCGGCCAGGGTGCCCTGGGGATCGGGCACCACCGTCAGCACGTACATGGCGGCCACCACGTCGAAGCTGGCGTCGGCGAAGGCCAGCCGGCCGGCGTCCATCTCCAGCAGCCCCTCGACGTGGTCGAGCCCCTCGCGGCGCACGCGGCCCTGCGCCACCGCCAGCATCTCGCTGGAGAGGTCGATGCCGACGATGGACAGGTCGCGGCGGTACTCCGACAGGGAAATGCCGGTGCCGACCCCGACCTCCAGGACGCGGCGCCCGCCCCGGCGGTTGATCCGCGCCACCGCGGCGTGACGGCCCGATGCCAGCAGGCGGCCGAACACGTCGTCGTAGATGCGGGCGTAGCGCCGGTACGCGGACCGGATGGATTCGGTGTCCAAACTGTTCCTCCCTTCGTGCCCCGGCCCGCCGACGGCGGGCGATGGCGGGCGATTGCGCGCGACGGGATCAAACCTCATCTAGGAAGCCATGACCAGCACCGACGCTCCCATGACCGACCGACAGACCACGGACGAGCCGCGATCCGACCATCCCACGGCCAAGGCCGACCGCATGATCGACCGGCGCTTCGACCGCGCCGAGCGGCATCTGCCGGAGATCTTCCGGGCCTGGCTCGCGCACCTGCGCAAGCCGTCGGCCAGTTGGATCCGCATCCCCGTCGGCGTGCTGATGATGGTCGGCGGCCTGTTCTCGTTCCTGCCGGTTCTGGGGCTGTGGATGCTGCCGCTGGGGCTGCTGCTGCTGGCCCTCGACGTGGCGCTGCTGAAACGCCCCGCCGCCGTCATGGTGGTGGTGGGCGAGCGCCGCTGGCGCCGGCTGGCGAGCTGGTGGCGGCAGCGGCGCTGACCGCTCAGCCCCAGGGGCGGCGGCGGTCGCCGGCGTCCGGCACGCTGCCGCGGCGGCGCAGGGCGCTGGATGGCGGCAGGGTGGTGAAGGCGCGGCTGTGGGCGGGCTGCCACAGGCCGACGTCGCGGCGGCGGAAGAAAGGGATCAGCACCACCCCGGCGATGAAGCCGCCGACATGGGCCCAGAAGGCGACCCCGCCGCCGCCGGTCGGGGTGGCCATGCCGCTGAGGATCTGGCCGAGGAACCAGACGCCCAGCACGATCACCGCCGGCACGTTCACCAGGGTGACGAAGATGACGATCCACAGCAGCACCCGCACGTTGGCCCGCGGGTGCAGCACGAGATAGGCGCCGAGCACGCCGCCGATGGCGCCGCTGGCGCCGATCATCGGCACCTCCGACTGCGGCGCGGCCAGGCTCTGGGCGAGCGCCGCCGCGACCCCGCACAGCAGGTAGAACAGGACGAAGCGGCCGCGCCCCATGCTGTCCTCGACGTTGTTGCCGAAGATCCAGAGGTACAGCATGTTGCCGCCGAGGTGCAGGAAGCCGCCGTGCAGGAACAGCGAGGTGACCACCGTCGCCCAGGGCGGCACCGCCGCCACCTGCGGCGGCAGCTCGGCGTAGCCGAACAGCAGCGCCGGCACCAGCCCGTAGGAGAACACCGCCAGCGCCTCGGCGCGCGGCCCCAGCGTGAACTGCCAGGCGAACACCAGGACGCAGAGCGCGACGATGGCGAGCGTCACCGCCGGAAAGCGCCGGGTCGGGTTGTCGTCGTACAGGGGAAAGAAGAACATCGCCGGTCCTGCCTGGTGGTGTCGGACGCCACGGTCGAGCCCGAGCCTACCGCGGACGAACGCCGCCGCGAAGGCCGGTGTTCCGCACCGCAGCCGCCGCCCGCCGGTCACAGCGCCGTCATCACCAGCGCGTAGCGCATCATCTTTCCCATGGCGACGAGCGACACAAAGAGCCAGAAGTTGACGCGCAGGATGCCGGCGGCGAAGGTCAGGGGATCGCCGATGAAGGGCGCCCAGGCCAGCAGCAGCGACCACGCCCCCCATCGCTCGTACCAGCCCGAGGCGCGCTCGATCAGCGCCGGCTTGATGGGGAACCAGCGGCGGTCCTTGAAGTGCTCGATGTAGCGGCCGAGCGCCCAGTTGACGGTGGAGCCCAGGGTGTTGCCCACCGTCGAGATCACCAGCAGCCAGAAGTTCGAATAGTCGCCGGACAGGTAGAGGCCGATCAGGACGAACTCCGACTGGATCGGCAGGAAGGTGGCGGCCCCCAGCGACGTCAGAAACAGGCTGCCGTACGCCACTAGATGGTTCATGCCCGCCTCGGCACCCTGTCCCCCTTCCCGGTGATGTCCCGGACATCCTGCAAAACCATGGTGTCCGCAAGTTTGCCCGGAGCGGGCCGCATGCGGCCCGCTCCGGGCAAACTTGCTTAGCGAACAGCGCAGGGTGCGCTTTGGTGCCCTGCCGCTCAGCCGCCGCGCGGCGTGTCGTCACTCCCGTCCTTCAGGCCGGCCTTGAAGACGCGGATGCTGCGGCCGAGGTCGCCCATCACCGACGGCAGCTTTCCCGCCCCGAAGATGATCAGCACGATCACCAGGACGATCAGGATTTCCCAGGCGTTCAATCCCAAGACGGCGCCCTCCGCAGCGGTCGACGGCCGGACTGTGGCGGGAATCCGGCGGCTTGGCAATCGGCAACCCGACGGCGGGAGCCCGGGCCGTTCACCGGGCCGGCCGGCACACCACGTCGTAGCCGATCATGGCGAGCTTGACCGTCTTCGGGATCGGCCGTTCCCCGGCGAGGTAGCGCCGCGCCGCCGCGCCGTCGAGCCCGAGCGCGTCGGCGAGCGCGTCCGGCGCCAGCCGGCGCCGGTCCGCCCAGCGGTGCAGCCGCTCGGCGTCCTGGACCAGCGCCATGTCCCAGAGCTCCCCGACGGCGATCCCGGTGCCGTCGGCCCAGCGCAGGGCGCCACCGCCGTCGACCACCGCGACGCTGCGGAAGGGCCCGCCGCAGAGGTGGGCACAGGCGGCGGAGAGGTCGACGTCGTGGTCGGTTCCGTCGCCCCACGTGACGAAGACCACGTGCCCTTCCCCCGTCGCCACCGCGGCGATCCGCCGCGCCGCCGCTTCCTCCGCCATCCCGCCTCCGCCGGCGCCTGCTTCCGAGGATCTATAGGGTGGGAAGTCCGGGGGGAAAGCGAAAGGGGCGGAGCGTCCGCCGCCCCGCCCCTTCCGCCCCGTCGCGCGTGCGGCTCAGATCTCCTCGCCGCCGCCGTCGTCGAAGCCGCCGAAGTCGCCGCCCCAGCCGGCGTCCTCGGCCGGCGGCTCCTCGGCCGGAGCCTCGTAGGCGGCGGGCTCGGCGGCCGGTTCGGCCGCGGGCTCGGCGGCGGCCGCGTCGTTGCCCATGAAGGCGTCGGCCAGCGCGTTGCCCAGCAGCACGCCGCCGGCAACGCCCAGCGCCGTCTGCATGGCGCCGGCCAGGAAGCCGCCGCCGCCGCCGCCGAAGCGGCCGCCCGGCTGAGCGTAGGCGCCGAGGCGCGGGTCGACGCCGGGCACCGTCGCGGCCGGCGCCCCGCCCCAGGGCGAGCCGGGGCGCGGCCCGCCCGACGGGACCGCGGGACGCGACGGCGCGGCGGCCGGCTTGGCCCCGCCGCCGAACAGGCCGCCGAAGATGCCGGCGGACGCCGCCGGACGCTCCCGCAGCTCCTGCACCTCCCGCTCCAGTTCCTGGCTGCGGGCCTGGGCGGCCGCCAGCGCGTTCTCCAGCATGACGACCGCCTGGGTCATCAGGTAGGGCGCGGCGGGCTGGGCGGTGACGCGTTCGCGGATGTGGGCCTCGGCCTCGGCGTCACGGGGGCCCGACTGGGCCTCGGCCTGGCGGAGCTTGGCGAACAGCTCGTCGATGATCTGGCGTTCGGTCTGGTCCATGGTCGTCTCGATGTCCTCGGGTTGGCGTCGGCCGCCTTACTCCTCGCGCTGCCCCATGAGCTGCAGCAGCATCTGGAACAGGTTGATGAAGTTGAGATAGAGCGACAGCGCGCCCATCACCGCCAGTTTCGTGTTGGCCTCCTCGCCGTAGTGCTCGGCGTAGGATTCCTTAATGGTCTGCGTGTCGTAGGCGGTGAGGCCGGTGAAGACGATGACGCCGATCACCGAGATCGCGAACTGCAGCGCGCTGGAGCCGACGAAGATGTTGACCAGGCTGGCGATGACGATGCCGATCAGGCCCATGATCAGGAACGAGCCCATCTTCGACAGGTCGGCCTTCGTGGTGTAGCCCCACAGGCTCATCGCCGCGAACATGGCGGCGGTGATGAAGAACACCCGGGCCACGCTGGCGCCGGTGAACACCAGGAAGATCGACGCCATGGACAGGCCCATGACGCCGCAGAAGGTCCAGAACAGGGCCTGCAGGCCGCTGGCCGACATGCGGTCGAAGCGCCAGGACAGGACCATGACGAAGGCGAGCGGGGCCAGCATCACCACCCACTTCAGCGGCGTGGTGAAGATCGGCACGTAGAGCGCCGGGGTGCTGGCGACGACGAAGGCGACGACGCCGGTCAGCGCCAGGCCCAGCACCATGAAGTTGTAGACGCGCAGCATGTGCCGGCGCAGGCCCTCGTCGAAGACGCCCGCGTCGACGGCGCGGGTGGGACTGCCCCAGCGGCTCTGTTGCGGGTGCGGGTCGAACATAGCGGAAGCTCCCTCAGGACGCACGACGCCCGCCGCCGTCCCGTCGCGCGGGACGGGGAACGGCCGGGCGGGCGCCGGCAATGGACAGGACGGTTTTTCTTGGATGGGGATCACGGGACCGGACGCGGACCGCGGCCGCGGGCGCAACGGCTCTGCCGCCGTTCCACCACAGCACCGCCGTCGTCATCGAACCCTCCAGATGCGGTCGCGCCCGTCGGCGCAAGAGCAGGTGAAGGGATCCGACATCGCGGTCGACGACTCGACCGCCAGAGGGGCCCGGATCCATTTCGCGCCGATCACGTAAGGAGGCGCGGCCGCGCCGTCAAGGGGGGCGGCGCGCCCGATCTACGCCACCAGGGCGATGCCCTTGACCTGGACGTGCACCGCCTCGCCGGGGGTGAAGCGCAACGCCTCCCAGGATTTGCGGGTGACGCGGGCGAGCACGCGGGCGCCCTGCCGCTCGGCGCCGAGGCGGAGGAGGACGGTCACCTGGGCGATGTCCTGGACGTCGGCGGAGAGGATGCGGGCCGGCAGCGTGTTGACGATGGTGCTGTCGGCCGAAGGCTGGCGCGCCAGGCTGACGTCGGAGGCGGCGATGCGCACGCGGCGGCGGGTGCCGACGGCGCCGAGATCGCCCGGCACCTGCAGGGTGGCGCCCTCGACGCCGAGGGCCGTCAGCCCGTACGCCGCGTCGAAGCCGACGACCACCGCCGGCAAGGTCACCCCGGCGTCGGGCATGCGGGCGATCGGCAGCGCCGGGTCGGCCTGCAGCAGCGGCAGCGGCCCCGCCGCCAGCACCCGCCCCTCCTGCAGCAGCACGAGGTGGTCGGCCAGCCGCTCGACCTCGGCGATGTCGTGGCTGACGTAGAGGACCGGGATCGACAGGGCGTCGTGCAGCGCCTCCAGGTAGGGCAGGATCTCCTCCTTGCTGAAGCGGTCGAGCGCCGCCAGCGGCTCGTCCATCAGCAGGAGGCGCGGCTGCGACAGGAGCGCCCGCCCCATCGCCACCCGCTGGCGCTCGCCGCCCGACAGCCGCGCCGGGGCGCGGTCGAGCAGGCGGCCGAGGCCGAGCAGGCCGACCACGTCGTCGAACCGCACCGACTCCGGCGCCCCGCCGCGCATGGCGCGGCGCCGGCCGAACAGCAGGTTGTCGCGCACCGAGAGGTGGGCGAAGAGGCTCGCCTCCTGGAAGACGTAGCCGACGGGACGGCGGTGGGTGGGACGGAAGGTGGCATGGTCCTGCCAGACCTCGCCGTCCAGGGAGAAATGCCCGTCGCCCGGCCGGTGCAGGCCGGCGACGCAGCGCAGCACCGTCGTCTTGCCGCACCCCGACGGCCCGAACAGGGCGGTGACGCCGCGTCCCGGTGCGGTGAACGCGACGTCCAGCCGGAACGCGCCGAGCGGCCCGCGGAAGCGGGCCGCCATGCCGGCGGGCGCCGCCCCGGTCAGCTCCGCGGACGGCCGATCCGCTTCTCCAGCGTCATCATCGCCAGGATCACGACGAACGAGAACACCAGCATGCCGCCGGCCAGCAGATGCGCCTTGTCCCACTCCAACGTCTCCACATAGTCGTAGATGGCGACCGACAGCACCTTGGTCTCGCCAGGGATGTTGCCGCCGATCATCAGCACCACGCCGAACTCGCCCACCGTGTGGGCGAAGCCCAGCACGGCGCCGGTGAGGAAGCCCGGCCGGGCCAGCGGCAGGGCCACGGTGAGGAAGGCGTCGAGCGGCGAGGCGCGCAAGGTCGCCGCCACCTCCAGCGGACGGTCGCCGAACGCCTCGAAGGCGTTGCGGATGGGCTGCACGACGAACGGCATGGAATAGAGGACGGAGCCGAAGACCAGCCCTTCGAAGGTGAAGGCCAGCGACCGCGCCCCCCACAGTCCGGCCAGCCAGCCGCCGGGGCCGTCGGGGCCCAGCAGCACCAGCAGGTAGAAGCCGAGCACCGTCGGCGGCAGCACCAGGGGCAGCGCCACCACCGTCGCCACCGCCTCCTTCCACCAGGCGCCGGAGCGGGCGAGCCACCAGGCCACCGGCGTGCCGACCAGCAGCAGGATGAACGTGGTGAGCGTCGCAAGCTGCAGAGTCAGCAGCACCGGCGGCCAGATCATCGCCCGTCCTCCCCTCCCGGCGGCACGGCGCTCAGCCGTTGGCCGCGGTGCCGTAGCCGTACTTCTGGATCACCTTGGCAGCTTCCGGCCCCTTGAGGAAGTCGACGAAGGCCCTGGCCGCCGCGTCGTCGGCGCCCTTCTTCAGCAGGACGGCGTCCTGGCGGATCGGATCGTGCAGCGTCTCGGGAACGACCCAGCGCGACCCCCCGTCCCGGGCGATCACCTGGGACAGGGCGACGAATCCCACTTCGGCGTTGCCGGTGTCGACGAACTGGAAGGTCTGGGCGATGTTGTTGCCCTGGACGATCTTCGGCTCCAGCGCGGCGTAGACGCCGAGCGCCTTCATCGCCTGCACGGCGGCGGCCCCGTAGGGCGCGGCCTTCGGGCTGGCAATCGCCACCTTGTCGAAGGCGCCGGACGTCAGGGTGTCCTCGCCGGTGACCTTGCCCGGCTCCCGGCTCCACAGCACCAGCCGGCCGACGGCGTAGGGGAACACGGTGCCGGCGACCCCCAGCCCTTCGTCCACCGCCCTCTGCGGACGCTCGTCGTCGGCCGCCAGCAGGACGTCGAACGGCGCGTCCTGGGTGATCTGGGTGTAGAGCTGCCCGGTCGAGCCGAAGCTCAGCACCGCCTTGTGCCCGGTCTTCGCCGCGAAGGCCGCGGCGATCTCCTTGGCGGCCTCGGTGAAGTTGGCGGCGACGGCGATGTTGGTCTCGCCGGCCGCGGCCGGCAGGGCGGCCGCCGAAAGGGCCAGGGCGACCAGGGGGGCAAGGAAGGTCCGCTTCATGCGCTGGGTCTCCGGTTCTGCTTCAGTCGACCGCCAGGAGGACGTCCGACGCCTTGACGAGCGCGCAGGCGCGGGCGCCGACCCGCAGGTCCAGCTCGGCGGCGCTGTGCGCGGTGATGACGGCGGTCAGCGTCTTGCCGCCGCCGATGTCGAGCACGATCTCGGTGTTCACCCCGCCCTCCTCGCGCCGGCAGACGGTGCCGGCGATCTGGTTGCGCGCCGACACCCGGCCGACCTCGCCGGCCGGCGCCAGCAGCACGAAGGAGGACTTGATGAGCGCCACCGCCTCGCGGCCGGGCACCAGGCCGAGGGTCCGGGCGCCGTCGCGGGTGATCACGGCGTGGAGCGTGGTCGTTCCGGAAATGGCGAGGGACACCTCGGCGTTGACGGCGTCCTCGGCGACCGCGGTCACGGTGCCGCGCAGGGCGTTGCGCGCGCTGGTCCGCATCAGGAATCCCCACATCAGGTTGGTCGCCGAGATGCCCGTCCCGTCGAGCTGCGGTTCGAGCGCTTTCAAGGTCCGCGCCAGTTCCGCCTCGAGGCGGTGGAAGGTCTCCACCACCCGCACCCCCTCGGCGGTGAGGACGGCGCCGCCGCCCTTGCGCCCGCCGGCCCGGGTGCCGACCAGCGGCCGGCCGAACAGGTTGTTCATGGCGTCGATGGCGTCCCACGCCGCCTTGTAGGTCAGCCCCACGGTGCGGGCGGCGGCGGAGATGCTGCCCTGCCGGCCCACCGCCTCGAGGAGGCGGATGCGCTCGCGCCCCACCGGCGATCCACCGTCTCCGCGCAACGCGACCGAGGCCTCCACCGGCATGCCGTCCTCCCTGTCCCGCGGCACGGTCCGCCTGGAGGAGGTCCGGGCCGCGCAATATAGCCGGACTATATAGCGGTGGGCGGGCCGCGTCCAGCCCCATGTCCACACGGCGCGTGCGGGCATGAAAGAAGCCGCCCTCGGGACCGGGGGCGGCTTTTGCGAGTCTGCCCGCCTCCGCAAAGGGCGCGGCGGCGGACGGCGCAAAGGCCGAAAACGGTGGCGGCTACGGGGTGGCGTACAGGACCGCCGCCGCGCCGACGGCGGCGAGCACCACGGCCAGCAGGGCACCCACCATGAGGCGCAGCGCCCGGTCGTCGCGCCGGACGGCGGCCGCCTCCACCTTGCGGTCGATGGAGCGCAGGGTGGCGTCGATCCGGGTGACGAACACCTCCAGGTCGGACAGCCGCTTCTCCAGGCCGGCGAAGCCGGCGCCGGACGCGGCGGCGAGGCCGTCGAGCGGGCGCACCACCTCGGTGCGCAGATCCTGCTGGACGGCGCCGCGCAGCTCGCCCAGCGAGGCCGGCAGGGAGCGGGCGACGGCGACCTGGTTGCCGTGCAGCATCTCGAACAGCTCGATCAGGCGGAACAGCGCCTTGCCCGTGTCGAGGAGCTCGGGGTTCACGGCGTTGGCGCTCTTCGGCACCTCGACGGGGGCCGCGTCCGGGGCCGGGCGCACCAGGGCGCGCAGGTGGAGCGGATCGACCTCGGCCCCGTTCAGCAGGAACTCGAAGGCGTAGCGGCCGTCGCCGATGCCGTTCATGCGCAGGTCCGGACGGGGCAGGTCGGCGACCACGGCGCCGAGGCGGCGGTCGCCGTCGCGGATCTCCACCTCCAGGCGCCGCTCCGGCTCCTCGCGGTCCCACACCCAGCCGTACACCCGGTCGCCGCTGATGGAGTCGATGAAGCCGACGATACGCTGATCGGACATGGGCGCGGCACCGGACGGCAGGGAACGGGCCTCCACAACACCCACGCTCCCGGTCGCTGTCAAGGGACGCGCCCCGGAGACGATGCCCGAACACGATGTTGGCCGGGCCGGCGGGCGGGCCTATACTCCGCGCCGTTCGACGCCCGACCCACGTCGGCTTCACGCACCAGGATCGATCATGGCCATCAGCAACGCAGCCCCCGGCAAGGACATCTCGGCCGAGGATCTCGCCTCCAAGTTCCCGCTCGCCGCCAAGAAGGACCCCGATCACGTCACCCGCTTCACCGTGGCCGGCGTCGAGTTCGGCGGGCCGCTGGTGCCGATCATGGCCGGACCCAACACGGTGGAGAACGAGGCGATGATCGTCGACACCGCCAAGGCGGTGAAGGCGGCCGGGGCCCACATCCTGCGCGGCGGCGCCTTCAAGCCGCTGACCTTCCCCTACCGGTCGGAGAAGTACTTCGACACCCGCGAGCAGGGCCTGGAATGGCTCGCCAAGGCGCGGGCGGCCAGCGGCCTGCCGATCATCACCGAGGTGATGGCCACCGAGCATCTCGACGCCGTCGCCGCCGTCGCCGACATCCTGCAGATCGGCACCCGCAACATGCAGAACTATCCGCTGCTGACGGCGGTGGGGCGCACGGGCAAGCCGGTGATGCTCAAGCGCGGCTTCGGCTGCTCGCTGCGCGACTGGCTGGGCGCCGCCGAATACATCCTGGTCGAGGGCAACAGCCAGGTGATCCTGTGCGAGCGCGGCATCGTCGCCCCGCACACCCACCGCGGCACCTCGCGCTTCCTGCTCGACCTGCAGGTGGTGCCGGCGGCCAAGGAGGTGACGCACCTGCCGGTGGTCACCGACCCCTCGCACGCCACCTTCTGGCGCCCCTGGGTGAAGCCGATGGCGCTGGCCTCGATCGCCGCCGGGGCCGACGGCGTGATGATCGAGGTGCACCCCGACCCGGCCAACGCCGCCGTCGACCCGCTGCAGCCCGTCGATTTCGCCGAGTTCGCGACGATGGTGACCGCCATGCGCGCGGTCGCCGAAGCGGTCGGCCGCACCGTCTGAGCCCCTGCGCGGGCCCTGCCGGGCCCGCCCTCGCCGAAAGGGGACCAAGGACGCCCTAAGCAATCCGCACCGGTTCCGCCCGACCGAGGCAATCCTCGTCGGGCGGACCTCTCCGGGTGTGCCGCCGTCCGACCCCGTTCTTGCCGCCCGGTCTCCGCCGGGACATCGACGGCATTAGGGGCACCGCCGAAGGAAGCGGCCCCTCTGCGTTCCCTTGTCTTCCTTTTTCGACCATGGAAGGACGGGAATTCCTCCTCACGTCTCGTGCCTGCTGGACGCGGTCCGGCACGACATGGCGGCAGGCACGGCGCGACCGTGCGTCCGCGGAGGCACGGGCATGGACGTCGACGCCATTCTGTATCCCGCCGGCTGGCGCTGGGCGGACACCGGGCTGACCTACCACATCGACGGCAGCCTCGAGGCCTGGACGCCGTACGTCCATGCGGCGATGGGCGCGTGGGATCGCGCCAGCGGCCTGACGCTGACCCAGGTCGGGTCGGCCGACGTGGCCGACATACGGATCACCACCCTGGAGGCGCTGGAGGCGCCCGCCGACGCCAAGGGCTGGTCGCTGTTCTGGGCCGACGACGAGGGCGCGGCGATCACCCGCGGCTTCGTCGGCCTGCCGGACTCGCCCGAGTTCTACGGGGCCGCGCAGTCGGCGTGGATCGCCGTGCACGAGATCGGCCACGTGCTCGGCCTGTCGCACCCCTTCCAGCAGGATCTGGGGCTGGCCGGCGACCACGCCGCCACGGTGATGTCCTACAACCCGGCGCCGGACGGCGGCTACCCCTCCACCCCCATGCCGCTGGACGTGGCGGCCGTCCAGCGGCTCTACGGCTACGACGAGGAGATCCTCGGCGACGGCGGCGGCGCGCCGCTGGCGGGCGGCGCCGGCTACGACCTGATCCGCGGCGCCGACGGCGCCGACCTCGTGCACGGCTTCCAGGCCCCGGACATCCTCTACGGCCACGGCGGCGACGACACCCTGCACGGCGGCCAGGGCGCCGACACCGTGTTCGGCGGGCAAGGGGCCGATCTGGTGATGGGCGGCGCCGGGGACGACGTGCTGCACGGCAACGCCGGCGACGACACGCTGGACGGCGGCGCCGGGGCCGACTCCTTCGTGTTCGGCCCGGGCGGCGGCGCCGACACGGTGATCGGCTTCGACCCGGCCGAAGGCGACCGCCTGGTCCTCCTTGCCGGCGCCCTCCCGCCGGAGGAAGGATGGTTGGTCGCGGCGGACGGCAGCCTCCGGCTCGCTCTCGGCGCCGGGGCGTCGGTGACGCTCCAGGGGGTCGACCCCGCGGCGCTGGAGCCGGGCTGGCTCGCCGTCTGAACGGCGCCCGCGCCGCCGTGCCGCACCGGCCGCCGCGTCGTCCGGCGACGGGCCGCCCGATGGCCGGTTGTAACGAGGGGGGTGGATGGGGTACTTGATCGGCGAGATTCCGGATCGCCGCAACGGGCCCCATGATCAGCGTCGTCCTCCGCTCCAAAAACGAAGCCGCCTGGATCGGGCGGTGTTGCACCGCCCTGCGGAACCAGCGCGTGCGCGACATCGAGATCGTCCTGGTGGACAACGACTCCACCGACGACACCGTGGCGATCGCGCGGCGCTTCGGCTGCAAGGTTCTGACCATCGGCCGCGACGCGTTCAGCTACGGGCGCGCCCTCAACATCGGCATCGAGGCGGCCAGCCACGAGGTGGTGGCGCTCGTCTCGGCCCACTGCGTGCCGGTGGACGAGCTGTGGGGCGACTATCTCCTGGCCCATCTCGGGCCGGAGGGCGACGAGCGCGTGTGCGGCGTCTACGGCCGCCAGGAGCCGCTGCCGGAGACCTCCTACATGGACCGCCGCGACCTGTGGACCACCTTCCGCGAGGAGCGGGTGCGCCAGCGCAAGGACTATTTCTTCCACAACGCCAATTCCGGCATCCGCAAGTCGATCTGGCGCGACCAGCCGTTCGACGAGGAGATCCGCGGCGTCGAGGATCGCGAATGGGGCCGGCGCATGATCGGCGCCGGCTACGAGATCGTCTACGAGCCGCACATGCGGGTCTACCACCACCACGGCATCCACCAGGGCCGCGACGAGGGCCGCGCCAAGCGGGTCGCCGAGGTCATCGAGATCATCCGGAGTTCCAAGCGATGAGCGCGCCGGAGCAGGCCCTTCTCGTCCTCGTGCCGGTGCTGGCCGGCGGCCGCACCGACCGCCTGCTGGAACCGCTGGCCGGCCGTTCCAGCCTGGAGCGCACCCTGGCCGCCGCGGTCGAGGAGCTGCCCGGCGCCACCATCGCCGTGACCACCGACTCGGCCGAGGTCAAGGACGCCGCCCGCGCCTTCGGCCACGGCGTGCGGGTGCACGAGCGGACGGAGCGCGACTACGTGCCGGCCCTGCTGGCGGCGATGACCGACCTGCGGCCGGACGCCGCGGTGATCGCCGTGCTGGAGGCCACCCATCCCTTCCGCCCGCGCGGCCTGGTGGGACGCACCGTGGAGAACCTGCGCGCCCGGCCGCACCTCGACAGCGTGGTGTGCGTGCGCCAGTTCAAGGCCAACCTCTGGCACCTCGACGAGGATTCCACCATCACAGCGCTGAGCCCCGGCGGCGACCTGCGCGACCGGACGTACTATCAGGAGATGATCGGCCTCGGCCTGGCGACGCGGCCGCACCTGCTGCGCCACGGGCGCCGCCTGGGGGACGCCGTCGGCTTCGAGGTGGTCGACCAGTTCTGGGGCCTCGTCGACATCCGCGATGCGGTCAGCCTGGCGGTGGCCCGGGTGATCGCCGACGAACTCGTAAGCCTGGAGGGCAGCATCCAATGAGCCGCGTCATCGCCATCCTCCCCGCCCGCGGCGGCTCCAAGGGCCTGCCCAACAAGAACGTGCTGCCGGTGGGCGGCAAGCCGCTGATCGCCCATTCGGTGGAGCACGCCGTGCGCTCCGGCGTCTGCGACCGGGTGCTGATCACCACCGACAGCGAGGCGATCCGCGACGCCGCCGTCGCCGCCGGCGCCTGGGCCCCGTTCCTGCGCGAGCCGTCGCTCGCCGAGGACCTGACGCCCACCGAGCCGGTGCTGAAGGACGCGCTGGAGCGGGCCGAGGCGGTGGACGGGCCGTTCGACATCGTCGTCTTCCTGCAGCCCACCGACATCTTCCGCGATCCCGCCTGGATCACCCGCGCCGTCACCCTGCTGAAGGAGCGCCCGGAGCTGGAGAGCGTCTTCGCCGCCTACAAGACCCACAAGAACTTCTGGTACCGCACGCCCGAGGGCGAGCTGAAGCGGGTGTTCGACTGGATGGCGGTGTACGGGCCGCGCCAGACGCGCACGCCGATCTTCCGGGAGGACACCGGGCTGGCCTGCGCCAGCCGGTCCGCGCTGATCCGCCAGGGCCGCCGCATCGGCGACCGGGTCGAGATCATCGAGGTCACCGACACGGCGTCCGGCATCGACATCCACGACGCCTTCGACCTGTGGCTGGCCGATCAGGCCTACCGGTACCTGAACGAAAAGGGCGGGCGCTGACCGCTCCCCGGCCGGACGGCCGGGCCGACCGCAACGGGATGGCCGATCTGCGATGTGGAAAAGCCTCGTCGCGCTGCTGAGCGTCGTCCTGCTGCCCTGGCTGGCCTCGACGCTGGCCGACCGCCTGGGCGTGCGCGGCGACTTCGCCGAGGCGCTGTTCGGTCCGGCGCCGGACGAGGCGGTGTGGGACGCCGCCGCGCCGCCGCCGGGCTGGCGCGAGAACGCCTACCTCACGGCCTACCCGGACGTGGCCGCCGCCGTGCTGCGCGGCACGTTCGCCAGCGGCTACGAGCACTACCGCAAGTTCGGCGAGGCCGAAGGGCGCACCGCCGGGCTGGCGCCCGGCGCGACCGTGCACCGCGCCCAGGACACGCCACCCGCGGCGGTCCCCCCGTCGGCGCCGCCGGTTCCCTCGCCGCCGCCGTCCCAGCCGCCCGCCGCGGCCGCACCCGAACCGCCGCCATCCGCCGCACCGCCCCCCACCGCGCCGGCGGAGCCTGCCGACGACCGGCCGGCCGCTGGCGGCGGGGACCGGCCCGCCGCTGGCGGTGACGGCCGCTACGTCGTCCGCAGCGGCGGCAGCCTCGACCGGGTCGCGGAGATCACCGGCCGCTCGGCCGCCGCCCTGCGCGCCGCCAACCCGGAGCTGCCGGACACGTGGCTGCCGGCCGGCACGGTGGTCCGTCTGCCGGCCGCGGACGGCGCACGCCCGGCTCCGCCGGCGGCGGCGCCAGCCGCCGTTCCCGCTCCGCCGGCCGCCTCCCCCGCCCCTTCGGCCCCTTCTGCCCCTTCTCCCGCCGCCGCTCCCGCTCCGGCCGCGCCGCCGCGCAAGCCGGCCGCCGACGCCGCGCCGCGGCTCACGGTGACGGGGGTCCGCTACGGCGCGCACCCCGATGCCACGCGGATCGTCCTCGACCTGTCCGGACCGATGCCGCCGCCGCCGGCGCGCCGGCGCGACGACCGCACCCTGGTGTTCGATCTGGCCGACGTCGGCTGGACGGCGGCGCCCAAGGGCACGCTGCGCGGAACGCCGGGCCTGCGCTTCCGCACCGAGCCGCTGCCCCCGGCGGGGACCCGCCTGATCCTCGACGCCGACGCGCCGATCCGCCTGAAGTACAGCGCCCCCTTCGCGCCGTCGGGCGAGCGGGGGCATCGGATGGTGATCGACGTGGCGCCCG
Source organism: Azospirillum sp. ST 5-10 (assembly GCF_051225715.1). Lineage (NCBI taxonomy): Bacteria > Pseudomonadati > Pseudomonadota > Alphaproteobacteria > Rhodospirillales > Azospirillaceae > Azospirillum > Azospirillum sp. ST 5-10. The sequence continues at coordinate 118,589 of NZ_JBPJSP010000002.1, read as the reverse complement.
CGGGGTAGCCGTCAGGCGGCCGCCAGCGCCCGCAGTTCCCGCGCCAGCCGGGCGATGGGACCGGCCCAGTCGCCCTCGGCGGTCTGGCGGATCAGCCGCAGGCTGGGGTACCAGGGACAGTCGGCGCCGCGGTCGAACCAGAACCACAAAGGCGTGCGCGGCAGCAGCACCAGCCCGGGCCGGCCGAGCGCCCCGGCCATGTGGGCGTTGATGCCGGCGATGGTGACCACGGCGTCGAGGGCCGCCACCTGGGCCGCCAGGTCCTCCAGATCGTCGCGCAAGTCCGGATTGGCGTTGGGCCACAGGTTGGTCCGGCCGGCGGCGCGCGCCGCCGCGAGGTCGGCCGCCGCCGCGTCGTACTGCAGGCTGACGAACTGCAGCCCCGGCACGTCCAGCACCGGGGCCCAGCGTTCCAGCGGGATGGACTTGCGCCCGCCGGTGCGCGGGTTGCCGCTGGTCCAGGCCAGCCCCACCGTGCGGCCGGGCCCGAGCGCCGCGAACGCCGCCCGGTGGTGGCGCACGCGGTCGGGATCGGGGCGGAGATAGCCACGGTGGGAGCGGAAGGCGGCGATGTCGGGGCGGAGCAGCAGGGGCAGCCGCATGGTCGAGCTCTGCGCCGCGATGTCGGGGGCCAGGGTCCGCGGGTCCGGCGGGTCGCCGCGGGGAACCACCGTCACCCCGGGCCACGACCGCGCGAAGAGCGCGACGAACCGCTGATCGGTCTCCAGGACGACGGCGATGCCCCGCGCCAGCACCTCGTCCAGCAGGCCGGCCATGACGATCTCGTCGCCGACGCCGAACTCGCCCCACAGCAGCAGCCGGCCGCTGCCGAGCGGCTGCCCGTCCCACAAGGGCGCGGAGAAGCGGTGCTGGCGCAGCTCGGGCGCCGGCCGCCGCCAGCGGGTGTCGTAGTCGGGATAGCCGGCGGCGAGGTCGCCGCGCAGCAGCGCCGTCCAGCCGCGGACGTAGACGGCGGTCGCGTGGTCGGGAACGCGCGCCAGCAGGCGGTCCACCTCGGCCATGGCCTCGTCGAGCCGGCCCTCCTCCTGGAGGGCGATGATGCGGTTGGCGCGGGCGTCGACGTCCTCGGGATCGGCGGCGAGGGTGCGGGCGTAGAGCGCCTCGGCGAGGTCGGCGCGGCCGCGCTGCTGTTCGACCACGCCGAGGCCGTACCAGGCACGGGCCGGGGCGTCGCCGCAGGCGATGGCGCGGGCGAAGAGGGTGCCGGTGTCGGCGGCCTCGCGCTTCTGGGCGAGCAGGGCCAGGTTGTACCAGCCCTGCCCGTAGGCCGGCGCCAGCGCCAGCGCGGCGCGCAGCCGGCGCGCGGTGCCGGCGCCCTCGCCGCCCCCGCCTTCACCGTCACCGCCCTCGCCGCTCATGAACAGCACGGCCAGGTTGCTGTGGGCGCGGGCGTCGTCCGGTGCCAGCCGCAGCGCCCGGCGCAGCGCCGCCGCCGCGCCGGCGCGGTCGCCCCGGGCCAGCAGCGCCTGCCCGAGGTTGGTGTGCGCCCCGCCATGGGCGGGGTCCTCGGCCAGCGCCAACCGGTAGCCGGCAACCGCGCGGGGAAGATCGCCGAGCCGGCCGTACGCCACGCCCAGGTTGTAGTACACGCGCGCCGAGCGGTCGCCGAGGCGAAGCGCCGCCTCGAGATGGCGGCAGGTCTCGGCGAAGGCGCCGCGCCGCGCCGCGGCGGCCGCGGCGGCGACGGGATCGGGCGCGCCGGTGCTCATGCCGGCGCCGTCACGGCGCGCCGAGGCCGGCCGGCCGGCGCCGCGCCGCGACGTCCTCGATCAGCTTCATCTGCGCCGGGATGCAGACGCTGCGCAGGTCGTAGCGCTCCTGCACGGTGCGCCGCGCCGCGGCGCGCAGGCCGGCCATGTGGTCGGGGTGGTCGAGGACGGCGTCGAGGCGGTCGGCGACGGCCCTGGGGTCCCAGAAGTCGACCAGCAGGCCGTTGCGGCCGTCCTCGATGACCTCGGCGACGGGGGCGGTGTCGGAACCGACGATCAGGCAGCCGGCCGCCATGGCCTCCAGCATCGACCAGGACAGGACGAAGGGGAAGGTCAGGTAGACGTGGGCCCGCGACACCTGCAGCACGCGCAGGAAGCGGTCGTAGGGCACCTTGCCGAGGAAGTGGACGCGGGTCGGGTCGATGCGCACCTCGGCGAGCATCTTCTCCCGCCAGTTGGCGGCGTCGGCCGGGGCGCTGCCGTAGCTGACCTCGTCGCCGCCGACGACGACGACGCGGGCGTTGGGCCGGCGCCGGCAGACCTCCTCCAGCGCCCGCATGAAGGTGGGGAAGCCGCGGTACGGTTCGAGGTTGCGGGCGACGTAGGTGATCACCTCGTCGCGCCGGGTCAGCACGGTGCCGTCGGGCAGCGGCAGGGTCGCCGTCTCGTCGGGGCGGCAGAGCTCGGTGTCGACGCCCTCGTGGATGACGGAGATGCGCTCGCGGAAGGGTTCCGGGTGCAGGCTCCACTGCCAGCGGGTGGGGGTGACGCCCCAGTCCATCGCCTCCATGCCGATCAGCATGTGGGCGTTGCGGCAGCGGGTGCGCGCCATCTTGTCGACGTCGGGCGCGGACTCGGGGTCGAAGCCGATGTCGGCGCCGCGGGCGCGGTAGTAGAACTCGCAGTAGGCCAGCAGCGGGCTGTCGGGAAAGACGTCCTTGATGAACATCGCCTCGCCCCAGCCGGTGTGGGCGCAGATGACGTCGGGACGGAAGCCGCGCTGCTGCAGCGACAGCGCGGCGCGCACCACCCCTTGGCCGTAGAGCACGTGCCCCTCGAGCAGGCGGAGGTAATGGTGGGTCGAGGGGTGCGGCTCGCGCGACGGCTTGTAGGTGGATTTCTGCACACCCGCCATGTCCGGCTTGCCCTCACGGGTGATGAAGGCGACCTGGTTGGCCTTGTCCTCGGCCATCAGGCGGGCCAGATGCTTGTACTGGCCGGGCATGTTCTGGTGGATGAACAGGATCTTCATGGGGCGGGGCCGTGCGGTGTCCGTGGTTGCGCGATGGGGGCGGGGCCGGGGGCCCGCAAAGAATCGGCTGGTTCCCGACGCGGCTCAGGGCTATACACTCTCGGCCATGAACCGATCAATGCGCGATGCGCGCGCCGCGCCCGCCGATTCCGGGCGGGTCCTTCGGGGGTGCGGCCGCCCGCCGGGGTGGCGGACGCGACCGGAAGTGGGCAGATCTTATTTGGCAACGCGAAAGGTCCTGCCCCTTTCCCCCGCCGATTTCGTATGATGCGACGACCGTGAGCCACCCGGCGATCCCCATTTCCAGGAACGGACGAGAATGAGCGTGTTCGGCAAGAAGCCTGCCCCGGCCGCCGCCCCAGCCGGAGAGGACCTGATCCGCCAGGTGTTCGCGGCCTGCCGCAGCGCGTTCGTGGCGACCGGCGTGTTCAGCCTCGTCGTCAACCTGTTCATCCTGGTCCTGCCGCTCTACATGTTCTCGGTGTTCGACCGGGTGCTGAACAGCCACAGCCTGCCGACCCTGGCCTTCCTGTTCCTGATCGCCAACTTCGCGCTGCTGATCCAGCTCGCCGTCGACGTCGCGCGATCGAACGTGCTGATCCAGCTCAGCGCCTGGATCGAACGGCAGCTCAGCCCGGCCCTGTTGAACGCCTGCATCGCCAACGCGTTGATCCGCGGCAACCCGCGTGGCACCGATGCGTTGAACAAGCTCAATTCCCTGCGCATGTTCCTGTCGGGCCAACAGATTTACGTGCTGATGGACGCCCCCTGGATTCCGGTGTTCCTGGCGGTGCTGTTCATTCTGAATTTCTGGATCGGCATCGTTGCGGTCGCCGGCTCGGCGGTCCTGGTCCTGTTGACCCTGGCCAACAACTACATCACGCGCCCCGCGCTGACCCGAGCCAACCGTGCCCACGCCGTGGCGAACCGCCAGGTCCAGGCGGCCGTGCGCAACGCCAACGTGGTCGAATCCATGGGCATGACGCCGGCCGTGCTCGCCCGCTGGAGCGAGCGCAACGCCGAGGTGCTCAACGACCAGGGATCGGCCAGCCGACGGGCGGCCGTCATCGCGGCAACCTCCAAGTACGCACGCATGGCGATCCAGATGGGGATCATGTCGACCGCGGCTCTGGAGATCATCACGCCGGGCAGCACGCTGACCGGCGGCGCCATGATGGCGGCAACCATTCTGGCCGGCCGCGCCCTGATGCCGCTGGAACAGATCATCTCCAACTGGCGCGCCCTCAAGGATGCGCAGCAGAACTACCATGACCTGCAGGAGATCCTGCGCCGCACGGCCTCCCGGCCGCGCTCGACGGTGGTGCCGCCGAACCCCAAGGGGCACCTGACGGTGGAGAACGTCTGGTTCCACCCGCGCGGTGCCGAGCGGCCCGTCCTGTCGCGCATCTCCTTTTCCGTCGAGCCCGGCGAGGTGCTGGGGGTGGTCGGCCCGTCCGCGGCGGGCAAGTCGACGTTGGCCCATCTGCTCGCCGGCCTTCAGGCCCCGACCCAGGGCCATGTCCGGCTGGACGGCGCCGACATGGCCTCGTGGCCGTCGGAGGACCTCGGCCGCTACATGGGCTACCTGCCGCAGGACGTGGAACTGTTCGGCGGTCCCTTGCGCGACAACATCTGCCGCCTCGACCCCGACGCCACGCCGGAAGCGATCATCGACGCCGCCGAAATGGCCGGCCTGCACGAGATGATCATGCACATGCCGCGCGGCTATGACACCGACGTCGGCGACCAGGCGGCGCTGCTGTCGGGCGGCCAGCGCCAGCGCGTCGGCCTGGCCCGGGCGCTCTACGGCAATCCCCGCCTGCTCATCCTCGACGAGCCGAACGCCAGCCTCGACGCGGCCGGCGAACAGGCGCTCCTCAAGGCCGTCCTGGCGGCCAAGGAACGCGGGGCGGCCATCATCGTCATCGCCCATCGTCCGAGCATCCTCTCGGTGGCCGACAAGGTGCTCGTGCTGCAGAACGGCACCATCCAGCGCCTGGGCGAGCGCGACCAGATCCTGCCGTTGATCACCGGTCAGCGCACCGCTCCGAACGTCACCATGATTTCCAAGCAGGCGAATGGGTAACCGATCATGAGCCGCAGCCTGACCCTGGGAGCCGCCGGCATGCCGGCCACCGTCGACGGCCGCACGCTGGCGCCGACGACGGGAAGCGCCGTCCTCACGGAGCCGCCCCCGTGGCGCCGCGCCAGCCGCATCGGCTATCTGATCATCCTGCTGTTCTTCGGTGGATTTGGCACGTGGGCCGCGGCGGTCCCGCTGGGAAGCGCCGTCATAGCGCAGGGCGGTCTGCGTGTGGACTCCGCCCGCAAGACGGTGCAGCCGGCCGCCCCCGGGGTGGTGTCGGAGATCCTGGTCGGCGAAGGCGACCACGTCAACGCGGGCGACGTCGTCGTGCGCCTGGACCGCGTGCGGGCGGAGGCGGAACTCGACATGGTTCAGAACCAGTACGACGCCGCCCGCATCCAGGAAGCCCGCCTGGTCGCCGAACGGGACCGTCTGAGCGCCATGGAGATCCCGGACGATGTCCTGGCGCGGAAGGACGAGCCGGAAGTCGCCGACATGATCCAGGCGCAGCGCAACCTGTTCGAAAGCCGCCGGACCACCCTGGAGGGCCAGATCAGCATCCTGCGCGAGCGCGTCGCCCAGACCCGGACGGAGATCGAGGCCTTCCACGGTCAGCGGGAGTCGCTGGTGAAGCAACTCGCCCTCATCGAACGCGAAGCGGCCGGGGTGCGCGAACTGCACGACAAGGGCCTGGAACGGCTGCCCCGGCTGCTGGCGTTGGAACGCAACGTCGTCAGCCTGGAAGGCCAGATCAGCAGCACCGACGCCACCATCGCCCGGAGCAAGCAGCGCATCGGCGAGATGGAACTGCAGGTCATCGACCTGCGCCAGCAGTTCGACCGCGACGTCGTCAACGAGTTGCGGGCCACCGGCGTGACCTTGAACGACCTGCGCGAGCGCCGGGTCATCGCCGAGGACACCCTCAAGCGCCTCGAGATCGTCGCGCCGCGGTCGGGCCGCGTGGTCGACCTGAAGATCCACACCGTGGGCGGCGTGGTCAATGGCGGCCAGCCGCTGATGGACATCGTGCCGGAGGACGACGAACTCATCGTCGAAGCCAAGGTGAGCCCCCGCGACATCGACAACGTCGTCGTCGGCGCGGAAGTCCAGGTTCGCCTGACCGCCTTCAGCCAGCGTTACACCCATCCCATCAAGGCGTCCCTCTACTCGATATCGGCCGACGCCATAGCCGACCAGGTGACCGGCCAGCCGTACTATCGGGCACTGATCAAGCTCGACGCGGACTCCAAGGATCACATCCTGCCGGACGTCGAACTGACGTCGGGCATGCCGGCCACGGCGATCATCTCGGTGGGTGAGCGGACGCTGCTGACCTATTGGTTGAGCCCGCTGATCCAGAGCTTCGAGCTGGCGTTGCGGGAGCCCTGATCCCGGACGGCTTCAGCGCAACCGAGTCCAGCCACGACCACGAGCCCGGAATCCTTATGGCGGCGCGCCGCATCCTGTACGTCACCGACAACCCGGAGAAACCGACCGGCGGGACGATCATCGCCCGGGAGCATGTCCGCATCCTCGTCCGGAACGGCTTCGATGCGGCGTTGCTCGTTCGGCGCGACATGCGCCCCGACTACTTCGACACGGGAGTCCCGACGCTTGCCATGACGGACCAGTTCGTCCCCACGGCGAGCGACGTCCTGGTCATACCCGAACCGTGGAACGACGTGCTGGCCGCCATGGCCGACAAGCCCGGACGCAAGGTGGTGTTCTGTCAGAACCACCACTACATCTACTACGGGTTCGGCCGCGGCGGCAGCTACGATCACTACGGCGTGTCCACGGTGTTCTGCTGCGGCGAGGTGATCGCCGACTATGTGCGGACGGTGCTGGGCTACACGCGGGTGCCGGTCGTTCACAACGGCATCGACACGGCGCTCTTCCGGCCGGCCAAGGTCAAACGTCGGCAGATCGCCGTCATGCCCCGGAAGATGCCGGTGGAGGCCAACTTCCTGCGCGAGACGTTCCGGCGTCGGCACCCTCGCTACGCTCGCGTTCCATGGACCTCCATCGACGGCGTGCCCCGTCACGAGGTCGCACGCGTCCTGGGCGAGTCGGCCGTATTCCTGGCGCTCGGCCGTATGGAGGGATTCGGTCTGCCCCCCCTGGAGGCGATGGCCGCGGGTTGCCTGGTGGCCGGATTCACGGGCGGAGGCGGCGATGAATTCGCCACCGACGACAACGGCTTCTGGTGCGCCGCCGAGGATTGGACCGGCTGCACGGATGCGCTGGCGCGTGCCATGGAGGTCTGCGAGCGCCAGGATGCCGAAACGGCACGCCGCTATGCCGCCGGGCGGGCCACGGCCGAACGCTATGGCATCGCGCGGATGGAGCGCGAGCTCCTGGAGTTCTGGCACGACGAGACGGCGCTGTGACCTCTCCGTCCGTCCGGTCCTACTCCTTGCAGGAGGCCCTGGCGCTCGGCAAGCGCACCATGGCCGGGCGCAACTTCAAGCGCGCCGCGGATTTGTACAGGCAGATCATCCGTGCGCGTCCCGACTGCGTTCCGGCTTTGGCGGAAGGGGCCCGTGCCCTGCAGCAGCTCTATCGGTTCGAAGAGGCGGTGTCCCTGCTCCACACCGCCGTGGCGCAGCGCCCCCATTCGGCAAAGCTGTGGTTGAACCTGGGCAACGCACGGCGCGCCTTCGGTGACCAGGCCGGGGCCATCGGCGCCTACCATCGTGCATTGAACCTCTCTCCGGGAGAGGAACCGATGCACATGGGCCTCGCCCTGGCCCTGATGCAGGCCGGCGCCTGGGACGCAGGCTTCGCCCATTACGACGAGCGCCAGGTCCGGCGCGAGTTCCTGCGCGTCATGGAGACAGCCGGGATCGCCGTCTGGGATGGCGCGGCGACGGACGGCCGGACGATCGCTCTGATGGCCGAGCAGGGGATCGGCGACACGATCCAGTTCGTCCGCTACGCCGCCCTGCTGGCGGAACGCGGAGCCAGGGTCGTCGTCAATTGCCAGCCGTCGCTCGCCCGCCTGCTTCGAACGGCAGACGGCGTCGCCGAGGTCGTCGTGGGACGGCTGCGCCACTTCGATGCGGCCGAGATGATGATGAGCTTGCCGGCCCGCTTCGGAACCACGCCCGACACGATTCCGGCGGCCGTTCCCTACCTCCGTCCGCCAGCGGAACCCGCCGTCATCGTGCCGGACCGTGGAAAGCCTCGCGTCGGCGTGGTGTGGGCGGGCAATCCCCGACACCTTCGCGACGGTTGGCGCAGCATTCCCTTCCCGACGTTCTCACGCCTCCTGGACGTGCCCGGCGTCGACTTCTACGCCTTGCAAAAGGGCGATCCGGTGGGCGATTCCCGGCTGGTGGAGCTCGGGTCCGCTCTCAGCGACTTCGCCGCGACCGCATCCGTCATCGCCCAGCTCGATCTGGTGATCGCGGTGGACACGTCCGTCGCCCATCTCGCGGGAGCGCTCGGCAAGCCGGTCTGGATCCTGCTCGCGGCGCAGGCCGACTGGCGGTGGTTGAGCGACCGGACGGACACGCCATGGTACCCGACCGCCCGTCTCTTCCGCCAACGGAAGCTCGGCGAATGGCGGCCCCCGCTGGAGGAGGTCGCCACCGCGCTCGCCGAACAGTGGCGCTGACCGGTCAGCGCGACGCGAGCCAAGCCTCCACCTCGCCCCGCACCGTGGCGAGCGGTCGCTTCCACGGTTCCAAAGGATGGCGGAAGAACAGCCGCATGCTCGGGCACCACGGGACGTAGGGCATGCCGAGCTGCTGCCAGATCCGCGACACCTCCGACGTCCGGAACACCCAGGTTGGCACCCCCAGGGCACCGGCCATCCAGGCGACGGAGATCAGCGGTGTGATCACGAGATCCAGCGCGGCGATCAGCGCCATCACGTCGTCCAGATCGTCCTTGAGATCGATGCCCTCGGGATGGATGAAGGGAAATCCGTGCTGCGCGCTCAGGCGCCCGAACTCCTCCAACTCCTCGTCGGCCGTTGAATACTGAAGGTTGACGACGGCCACGCCGCTGCCGAAGGCGCGGGAGATTTCCGCAGGCTCCAGGTACTGCAGGTCGCGTGCCCGCGAATGCCGGGCGCTGCGCCAGGACGTGCCGACCAGGGGCCGGCCGCCGGCCCGCTCCTTCAGCCATGCGGCCCAATGGGCACGACGTTCGGGATCGACCTGCAGATAAGGCTCGCCGCGCACATAGGGCCGGCCCACGACATGGCAGGTGCGGTGGATGTGCTCGCGGGTCTCGATGCAGAAGAACTTCGGCAAGTGGCCGACCGGCACCTTGTACGTGATGTGCGGCGCCACCGCCCGGGGATCGGGCGCTTTGGTGCGGGGCACGAAGGTGATGTCGGGGAAACTCCGCTCGAACAGCGCGATCAGGCGATGATCGCATTCGACGACGATGCGCCCCGCCCGCCCCTTCAGGTGGTGCAGATACCACGAGAACATGATCTCATCGCCCATGCCCTGTTCCATGTAGACGACGATGCCCGAATCCGCGAGATCCTGGCCGGTCCACTCCCGTTGCCGGTAAGGCCGCTTGGGGGAGGGGAAGTCGGGCATGGCGAAGCGCCAATCGTACTGGCGGAAACCTTCCTGCAGTTCACCGACCATGAGCAACGTGTAGGCGAGATTGTAGTTCGCCTCGCCGTACTTTGCGTCGATCTCCAGCGCCTTGCGGAAGGCGGCAACGGACTCGACGAAACGGGCCTGGGCGCGCAGCACGACGGCGAGGTTGAGCCATGCCGCGCGGTTGTCGCCTTTCAGCCGCAACGAGGTCCGGGCGGCGGCCTCGCTCTCGTCGAAACGGAACTGTATCGACAGGGAAACGCTGAGTGCGTTCCAAGCCTTGGCATAGCTGGGCGACAGCCGGACCGCCCGGAGAAGCAGCGTCTCCGCCTCTTCCGCCAACGACAGTTCGTTAAGCGTGATGCCGGCGTTGTAGAGCAGCGTGGCGTTCGCCGGGTCGCGCAGAAGGGCGGCGCGCAGTATCCGGACCGACAGTTCCTTGTCGCCCGCGGTCTTCGCGTGGATGGCGAAACCGTTCCAGACCGCAATGTCAGGCTCGCTGCCGTTGAGAACGGCGCGGACGACCGGAAAGACCTCACGGCCGTGCCTAACGGCCAGCAAGGACTCGATCAGCCGTTCGGCAAGCGCGATGTTGCCCGGGTCGGCCTGATGGGCCAGTTGCAGGTGCTCGACCGCCTCTCGGTGCCGCCCCGAACCGTGCAGAATCAGGCCCGCTTCGCGGGCGGCCAAGGAAGCCAGGCTCGGCGCCCTTGCCGCCGTCAGGAAATGCGGCAGGGCATCGCTGTCACGCCCCAGCCCCTTCAGCGCCCTCCCGAGGGTCATGTGGACCTCGGCGTCGTCGGATCCGCCCTCCGGCAAAGGCTCCAGCAGCGCTACGGTCTCGGCGTACCGGCCGTTGGCCACCAGCCGTGCCGCCTTCAACAGCGCGGCGGTGACGAAGGTGGGATCTATGGCAAGAGCGCGCTCGAGGAACGCCTCGCCACGCCGCTCCTGTGACCTTTGGAAATGGCAGATTGCCGCGTAGGTGCAGGACTCGGCGTCCCGCAGTGCATCCACCGGCCGATGGTCGAGGGATGCCACCACACGTTCGCTGTCGCCAACGGCGAACAGGGCCTTGACGAGACGTTGGCGCGCGGTCGGATGATCCGGGAAGCGTTCAAGGAGCGCTTGGTACAGAGCCACGGCTCGACGGTGGTCGCCAGCCATGTCCCAGGCCTGTGCATGATTGAGCGCCGACATGGGGCCATCATCGGACGCGGCGGCCGCGGCGAACGATCGAACCGCGTCAAGCGGTCGCCCCCGTCGGATGTCGACGTTTCCAAGCAGATTGAGCGCCGCGACGGACCGTGAATCGGCTCGGAGAACATCTCGGACCAAGTTCTCGGCCTGTCCGATATCCCCAGACCGCAGCGCTCGGCGCGCCAGTTCAAGTTTGGACTCGTCGCTCGAAGCCATGTTGTTCAGCAAGGTCATATCACGCTCTCATGCCGCCCACTGTGGGCATTGCGGTCCCCATAGTAGCGCAGAACACGAAACGGGTGGTGCGCTCAGCTCCATTCGGCATAGATAAAAAGAAAGGGGCGCCCCGAAGGGCGCCCCCCGTTTCTCGCGACCCTTGCGGGATCAGAACGAGAAGTCGTTGATGTCGAGGGTCGTGACGCCCTCGATGTGCAGCGTCAGATAGGTGCCGTTGGCGTGAACGAATGCCGTCACCCCGTTGGCGCCGGCCGAGGCGAAGATGACCGTCGGGATGGTGGTCGTATCGAACGTCGTGCCGCTGGCGACGTACGCGGCGACCGAACCGAAGTTCGACAGCTTGATCACGTCCTGGCCGTCCTGGAAACCGAAGATGTTGCCCGCGGTTCCCACACCGGCGCTGAGACCACCGGACGCAAACACGAAGCGATCGGCGCCGTCGCCGGCGTACATCGCGTCGTCGTCGGAGGCGCCGCCGCCAACGAGCGTGTCGTTGCCGTCACCGCCGTACATCACGTCCGCGGCACTGCCGCCAACGAGGGAATCGTCGCCGCCGCCGCCGGACAGGATGTCCGCACCGTCGGAGCCGGAGATGATGTCGTTGCCGTCGCCACCGAAGATCGTGTCGGCGAGCGAGCCACCGGCGATGGTGTCGGCACCGGCATCGCCGTACAGGACGAACGTGGCCGAGCCACCGGCGGTGACGGAGAAGCTATCGTTGCCCTCACCGCCGTAGGCCACGGTGCTGAGCGCGCTGGCGCCGAACGCCAGGACGTCGTCACCAGCCTCGCCGTACAGGACGTCGGCACCGATGTCACCCGACAGCGCGTCGTTGCCGTCGCCACCGAACAGCGTGTCGGTACCGTCGCCGCCGATCATCGTGTCGGCACCGGCGTCGCCGTACAGCAGATCGGCACCGGCCTCGCCCGACACCACGTCGTTGCCGTCGCCGCCGAACAGCGTGTCGTTGTCGGCACCGCCGCTCAGCGTGTCAGCACCCAGGTTGCCGTACAGCAGGTCGGCAGCCGAGCCGCCCGCCAGAAGGTCGTTGCCCTGGCCGCCGAACAGCGTGTCGTTGCCGTCGCCACCGTTCAGGGTGTCCGCACCGAGCTGGCCATACAGGAGGTCGGCACCGGCGTCGCCGATCAGGCTGTCGTTGCCCTGACCGCCGAACAGCGTGTCCGCACCGGCGTCGCCCGACAGCGTGTCGGCACCGAGTTCGCCGTACAGGACGTCGTTGCCCGTGCCGCCGAGCAGCACGTCGTTGCCGTCGGCGCCGAACAGGGTGTCGGCACCGTCGCTGCCGATCAGCTGATCGTCACCGAGGTTGCCGTACAGCAGGTCGTCGCCGTCCTCGCCGAACAGGGTGTCGTTGCCCTGGCCGCCGAAGACCGTGTCGGCATCGGCGCCGGCATAGACGGCGTCGTTCCCAATCTGGCCGTAGAGCAGGTCACCGCTGCTGTCGCCGCTGATGGTGTCGCCGTCCTGGCCGCCGAAGACCGTGTCGGCGCCCGCACCGGCAGAAATCAGATCGCTGCCCTGGTTGCCGTAGATGATGTCGGCGCCGTCGGCACCGGTGATCGAGTCAGAACCAGCCAAGCCAGTGATGGTATCGGTACCCGAGGTCCCGGTAAGGTTTTCGCTCGACGTGGTACCCGTGATGTTCGACATTTCTTTCAACTCCCGTAAGCTTCGAAGCTATTGCGAGTATTGTTGGGGGGCTGAATCACCGGTCAGCTCCAACGGGAACTCAATGATCCAATCTCCATCTTCGCCCCCATCAATTCACGAGCCCCGTGCCCTTGCCGGCCAAGGAGCACGAGGCGCATTCCTTGTACAGTGCCCCAACCCCGCACGCAAGCGCGGCTCGCAACCCGTAATATCCGAAATTGCCGCGTCGCCGCAGGTTGAATTACGGTGTTGCGGAAGGAGCACATGTTGCAGCGGCGCTTGCCGCACCATGTGGACCGAGCCGATCCGGCCGGTGAGTGGACGCCAACGACGATCCGCGAAAATCCGGACGGCATCAGTCGCAGGTCCCGCGACCTGACAGCACATCGGCCGCCAGCTCGGCGGCGCACTGCAGGGCGACGGCCCAGTCTCCTGTGGCGCACTGCCGCACGGTCCTCACAAGCGGATAGGGCGGCGGCCGCGGGCAGCCGCCCCCGTAGCGCCAATCGTCCTGGTCGTGACGCAGCACGGCCACCGCAGGGCGCCCGACCGCATGCGCCATGGGGACCGTGGCATTGGCGATCGAAACCACCACGTCGCACGCGGCCACCTGAGCGGCGAAGGCATCGAGGTCGCTCAGGGCGTCTATGTCGGCATCGACCTGGATGTCGATGCCGAGCGCATGGCGGATCTCCGCCACGTCGTCAGACACGTCCCCGTACTGGAGGCTGAGGATGTTCGCGCCGGCCAGCGACAGGATCGGCGCCCAGTGCCCCAGTGGCGCCGCGAAGGAGCGATGCACCACCGGCTTGCGGCTGCGCCAGGAAATCCCGACCACCGGCCGGCCGTCACGCCGGTAGCGGGCCCGCAGCCGCGCCGTGAGATCGGCGTCCGGGCACAGGTAGCCGGGCGGGGGCAGGCCCTCCAGCGGTCGGACATGACGCAACAGACTGCCCATGGGGCACTGGACGTCGGCCCGGGCGGTGCGCGGGTCGGGCGGGGCGGTCCGTTCCACGACGGTGGCGGCCGGGAAGGATCGGCGGAAGAGCGGCACCAGCCGGGGTTCGCACTCGACGATGCAGCCGGCGGCGCGACGCAGGACCGCCGGCAGATTGCCGGCGTCCCAGATCTCGTCGCCGACTCCCTGCTCGCCCCAGACCAGGAGCCGGCGACCGGACAGCGCCTCTCCCTGCCACACGGGAAACGGGAAGCTCGGCTGCGGCAGCAGACGGCGGCCCGCAGGAAAGTCGGCGAGGTGCCAGCGCCACTCGTATTCCTCCAGACCGCGCTCCAGATCGCCGGACGCGAGGATCGCGGCGGCGCGGTTGAAACGTTCGCGCGGCATCTCCGGCGCCAGGCGAACCCCGTCGTCAAAGGACCGCAGGGCCTCGGCGGTCCGTCCTTGACCGCGCAGCGCCAGGGCCAGGATGTAGTGCACCGGCCCACGGGAGGGGTCGAGATGCAGGGCGCGGCGCGTCAGCCTTTCGACGGCGAGCCAGTCCGATCTCTCGACGGCCATGACGGCGACGTTAACCAGCACGCGCTGGTCGTCCGGCCACAGGGCGAGCGCTTGCTGCGACACGCTCCGCGCCGCGTCCATGCGGCCACGGTCCCGCAACGCCACCATCAGTACGGCGTAAGCTTTCGGGTTGTCGCCTTCGAACCGGAGCACCCGGCGGCCCCAGCGTTCGCCGTCTTCGGGCCGGCCGGCCCGGTTGGACATATCACCCAACCATTCCAGCAGCCGAAGCGCGTCCGGCCGATGCGCGACGGCCTGACGGGCGACCGCCAGCGCGCCTGGCCGCCGGAGATCCGCCATGAGGTGGCCGCTCAGGTCCCTGCCCGCGTCGACGTCCGCCGGGTCCAGCCGAACGGCACGGCGCAGCAGGGCAATCCTCTTCCCGCGCGCGGTCTCGGGCGGCACCTGAGCCATCCGGAACCACGTGATGCCTGCCGCGGGATCGAGCGCCGCACTGCGCTCCAAAGCCCTCTGCGCCTCGTCGCTTCGCCCGAGCATGAGGAAGGCGACGGCGCGATCCCGCCATGGGCCGGCATCCTCGGGACGCAGACGCAACGCCTCTGCCGACGCCTCCACCGCGTCCGGCGCGCAACCGGCGGCCGTCAACAACGCGGCGAAATTGACCCGGGCCTCCATATGCTCCGGATGGACCACCAGCGCTCGGCGCACGGCCCGGACGGCGGAACCGGCCCGTCCCGACTCGTGCGCGCACAGACCGAGGGTGACCAGCGCTTCGACCAGATCGGGGCGGATCGCCAGCGCCCGACGCAACGGCTCGACCGCCGCCTCGCTCCGACCGCCGGCCCGCAGCAGATTGCCGAGATTGAAATGCAGTTCCGCCCGTGTCGGCTCGACCGCCAGAGCGCGGCGCAACGCCGATTCGGCGACGCACTCCGCCGCCCCGCCGATCCGACGCGAAGCGCCGGCCAGGTTGGCCCAACCCGCCATGGACGCCGGATCGGCGGCGATCGCCAGCCGAAACAGCGCCGCCGCCTCGCCCCACCGTCCCGCGGCGAAGGCCGCCCGCCCGGCCGCCAGCCGGTCGTCAGAGGCCAAGGCGCGTCGACACCGGGCCGTCGGCCAGCGACACCCAGCCCCCCCGTTCCATGCTGGCGTAGAGCGCGTGCAGCAGGCGCAGCGCGCCCATGCCCTCGTCCACCCCCACCGGCACGTCGGTGCGGCCGGCCCGCAGCGTCTCGATCACGCCGCGCAGATAGGGGCCGTGGCCGAGGCCGTAGCCGCTCGGCACCTCCTGGGAATGGCGCTCCGGCACGCCGGCATCCCCGGGTTCCGGCGCCACCGGCTCCCAGGTCTCGATGCGGTTCAGGGCGATGCCGCCGATCTTCGCCAGCGCCCCCTCGCCGACGACGTGGAGCGAGGCCTCGACGTCGCGCGGGCGGGCCGAGGTCGTCGCCTCGATGGTGCCCATGGCGCCCGACGCGAAGCGCACCGCCGCCACCGCCGTGTCCTCCGCCTCCAGGCGGTTGAGCACCGCCTCGCCGTGGGCGCACACCGCCGCCACCGGGCCGGCGATCCACTGCAGGGCGTCGAGGTGGTGGATCGCCTGCTGCGCCAGCACGCCGCCGTCCATCGACCAGCGCCCGTGCCAGGGATCGTCGTAGTAGGCCTGGGTGCGGCACCAGTGGACGCGCACGCCGGCCAGCACGAGGCGGCCGAACCGCCCGGCGTCCACCGCGCCGCGCAGGAAGCGCATCGCCGGGTTGTAGCGGTTCTGCTTCACCACCGCGCAGATCACCCCGCGCGCCGCCGCCGCGTCGCGCATGGCCAGCGCGTCGTCGGGGCGCAGCGCCACCGGCTTCTCCACCACGACGTTGAGGCCGCGCTCGATCAGCGCCAGGGCATGGCGCGCGTGGTTGCCGGATTCGGTCAGCACGCACACCAGATCGGGCCGCTCGGCGGCGATCCCGTCGATCCCGTCGACCACCCGCGCGCCCAGCGCGGCGGCGAACCGCCCGGCCTTGTCGCCCACCAGATCGGCGCAGGCGACCACCTGCGTCTCCCCCGCCAGCTCGTCGCGGAACACTTCGAGATAGCGCTGCGAAACCCGGCCGCAGCCGAGCACGCCGACACGCACGGGATTGCTCAAGACGGCGCCTTCCTGCTAGTTCCTCGCTCCGACTCGTACGCTTAGCGGGTCGCGCCGCACCGGCCAAGCGAAAACGGCCGGCCCATCCTCCCCCAGCCGCCGGTCCAGCCATGCACGACGCCGCCATCTTCCTGACCGAGGGCACCAGCAACACCGGTCCCCGCCTGTTCGGCAAGGACGTCGCCAACGCCGGGCTGATCCGCGCCCTGGTCGCCGCCCAGCTCGCCGACGGCGCCGGCCGGCCGCAGCGCTTCTGCACGCTCGACCGCCGCACCCCCCAGGCCGTCGCCCAGCAGTTCGGCCTCGACGCCGCCACCGCGGCCCGCCTCGCCGTCCTGCGCCCGGAGCAGATCCCGCAGACGCCGGGCGTCGACGTGCTGATGCACGGCCAGCCCAACATCTACCACTTCGCCTGGCAGCGCCGGCCGGAGCAGGCCACCGCCTACAGCCTGTGCGGCCTGATCCACACGCTGGCGCCGCCGGCCACCCAGGAGGTGCTGTCGAGGGTGCTGACCGCACCGGTGCAGCCGTGGGACGCCCTGGTCTGCACCTCCTCGGCCGTGCTGCGCACCACCACCGACCTGCTGGAGGGCTGGGGCGACTACTACCGCGCCCGTTTCGGCGGCGCCCGCACGCCGCTGCCCCGGCTGCCGGTGATCCCGCTGGGCGTCGACTGCGCCGCCTTCGCGGCGACGCCGGAGCGCCAGGCCCGCGGCCGCGCCTGGCGCGCCAAGCTCGGCGTCGCCGAGGACGACGTGGTGCTGCTGTGGATGGGCCGGCTGTCCTTCTTCGAGAAGATGCACCCCTTCGCCACCCTGGCCGCCGCCGAGGCGGCCGCCAGGCGCACCGGGCGGCGGTTGCACCTGGTGTTCGCCGGCTGGTTCCCCCACGAGGCGCACCGCGGCCAGTACGCCAAGCTGGCGGCCGGCGTGGCGCCCACGGTCGCCGTCCACTTCGTCGACGGCAACGACCCCGACGTGCGCGCCCACATCTGGTTCGCCGCCGACGTCTTCACCTCGCTGGTGGACAATGTCCAGGAAACCTTCGGCCTCGCCCCGGTCGAGGCGATGGCCGCCGGTCTGCCGGTCGTGGTCAGCGACTGGGACGGCTACAAGGACACCGTGCCCCACGGCACGGTCGGCTTCCGCATCCCCACCGTCGTGCCGCCGCCGGGCAGCGGCATCGACATCGTCCGCCCGCACGCCGCCCAGCTCATGAGCTACCAGAACTACGTCGGCGCGGTGAGCCAGGCCATCGCCGTCGACGTCGCGGCGGCCGCCGACGCCTTCGCCCGCCTCGCCGAGGACGCCGGGCTGCGCGGCCGCCTCGGCGCGGCCGGCCGGGAACGGGCGCGCACCGTCTACGACTGGCCGGTGGTGGCGGCCCAGTTCCGGGCGCTGTGGGCCGAGCTGGCCGAGGTGCGCCGCGCCGGGGCGGGGATCCCCCACCCGTCCTACCCGCTGCACCAGGACCCGTTCACCCTCTTCGCCAACTTCGCCAGCGCCAGCCTGGGCGCCGACAGCGTGCTGGCGCTGGCCGACGCCGAGGCGCCGGCGCGCCTGGCGCGGTTGCGCTCGGTGGAGATCAACAGCTTCGCCCGCTACTGGCAGCTCGACGACGGCGCCCTGCGCGCCCTCCTCGACCGGGTCGGCGCGGCCGGCACGCTGACCCTCGGCGAGATCGAGGGGCTGGCCCCGGGCGACGCCGCCAAGGTGCAGCACAGCGTCGCCTGGCTGCTGAAGATGGGCCTGCTGGCCCTCAAGGCGGGGTGACTCAGAGCCCCGGCCATCGCGCGGCCCCGACGGGGTGGCCGACGACGAGGAGCCGCCGCACGCCGACCGCCGGGGACGAGGGAAGCAGCCGCACGCCGTCGCCGCGGATCTCGACGTTGGCGCCGGGATAGACGGCCAGCGCCTCCCGCAGGGCCGCCGCGAACTTGGCGCGGAACTGCCGGATCTCCCTGTACTCGGCGCCGAACTGGCGGTGCAGCCCGGCCCACGGCTCGTCGACCGGCTTGCTGACGGTGCCCAAGCGGTGGCACAGCCAGACGTAGGCGTCGATCACGGCGCTGGAGTTCTGGACCGCCCGCACCGCCCGCGCCGACACCGGCAGCGGGTGCCGCCGCAGCGTCTCGAAGAAGGCGTCCGACAGGCGGACCGTCTCGCCCCAGGCGCCGCGCCGCCCGGCGCATGGCGCCAGCAGCGGGACATCGACGACGCCGGCGGGACGCGGGTCGCCGGCGGCGGCGGGCGCCCAGCCGACCCGCAGCACGCACGCCGCCAAGCGCTCGGCCTGGTCGCGGACGGCGGCGTAGCTGCTGCCGCCCGAGGCGACGCCCATCCGCCGCATCCAATCGCGCAGGGAATGCCCGAGCCGGACCTCGGGCGAGCCGGTGCGCATCGCCTCGGTCTGCAGATACAGCAGCATGAGGCGGCCGCGGCTGCCGTAGGGCACGCCGGCGGAAGGCGGCGAACCGGGAGACGGCTCGACGCTCAGCGAGTACGGCCCCTGCCGGCACCGCCAGACCACCGCCGCGTCGGCCGGCCGGCGGTGCGGCAGCGGAGTCTGGGCCAATCCGGAATAGAGGTAGGCGATCTCGCGGCGGTCGAAGGTCAGCGCCTCGGCCGCCAGATCGACCAAGGGCCGGTCGGCGTCCGCCGCCATGGTCCGGGCGGCCTCGACCCCGTGCTCCCGGATGAGATCGTGGATCTGCCCCACCCCGCCCCCTGCCTCCCTCTCCCGCCGTGCCGCACGGCAGGGTGGCGAGGCAATCGAGCCGCCGCCAGCGCCTCCTCAGCGGCCGTCGTCCTCCGGCACCAGGCGGAAGCGGCGGCCGTGCAGGGTCATGCGGAAGGGCCGGGGCTCGATCAGCGAGAAGGCGCGCAGGCGGCGCTCGAGCTCGTCGGCGGCGATGTCGGGAGGGATCTCGCACAGGCGCTCGCGGGTCCGCGCGGTGGAGCGCCGGTCCGACCACGCGCGCTCCAGGGTGGGCAGGGGGGCCGGCGAGCGCACCAAGGCCGGGCCGAAGTGCTGGAACAGCCGCAACGCCGCCTTGTAGGTGCGGGCGTTGAGCCAGTCCAGGTCGGCCCCCTCCTGCACGTCGAACTCGACGACGCCGACGATGGGACCGCTGTCCACGCGCGGCGTCATGACGTGCAAGGTCGCCCCGAAGCGGCGGGCGCCGTCGTAGAGCGCCATCGCCAGGGGATAGCGGCCGGGGTAGGACGGCGGTCCGGGATGGAAATTGTAGGCGGGGCCGCCGATCCCGTCGAGGACCTCCGGCGGCACCACGACGTCGGTGAAGAAGGCGATCAGCCGCACCGGCTGTGACGGGGCCGGCGGTTCCGCGGCGAACCAGGCGCGCAGGTCGGCGGCGCTGGTCAGGAAGCGCACCGTCGCCCGCGGGTCGATGTGCTCGATCAGGGCGAGCAGGACGACCGTGTAGCGGGGCTCGGTGAGGACGACGATCTTCGGCACCATGGACGGGCTCCCGCAGCAACCGCTCGACGCCAGCGGTTTACGCGCGGCCGCCCGTCCCCGGCAAGGCCGCTTACTGGCCCGGCTGCTGGAACTGGCGGCCGAAGCCGCGCAGCAGGCTGCCGGCCAGCCCCTCGGGCGTCGTCGGTCCGGCGGTGGCGTTGGAGGCGCGCAGGTCGGCCAGCAGTTGGCGGCTGGGCTCGCCGGTGGCGGTGAAGCCGCGCAGCTCCTGGTACTGGCGGATCGCCGCCGTCGTCTGGGCGTCGATCTCGCCGTCCACCGGCCCGACCGTGAAGCCCTTGTCCTGCAGGCGCTGTTCGATCTCGAAGGCGAAGTCGTCCCGGCGCCGGCCGTCGCCCTGACCGTCCCGCCCGGCGGTGCCGCGGCGGGCGTCGCCACCCTCCAGCGCCGCCAGCAGCCGCCGGTCGGGCTCGCCGGTGACCGCCAGCCCGGCGTCGCGCTGGTAGGCGCGGATGGCGGCGCGGGTCTCGGCGTCGAGCGAGCCCGTCACCTCGCGCACGCCGTAGCCCCGCTGCCGCAGCGCCAGCTGCACGTCGGCGACGAGGTCGTCGCCCCCCAGGGCGGAGCCGGAAGGCACGGGCTGTCCGTAGCCGCCGGTGGCGCCGGCCGAGGGCGCCATCCCGCCGGTGAGCCGGGCGTAGAGCTGCGGGCTCGGCTCGCCGGTGACCGGCAGGCCGTTGTCACGCTGGTAGGCGGTGATGGCCGCACGGGTGCGGGCACCCATGGCGCCGTCGGGCTGGCCGATGTCGTACCCCGCCCGCTGCAGGGCACGCTGCAGCGCCGTCACCGAATAGCCCGGGGCGACCGCCGCCGCGCCATCGGTGTAGCGACCGCCGTTGCCGTAGGTCTGGGCGCCGGCGAGGCCGGCCGTCGAGGCCAGCAACGCGAGCGCGAGCGCGGAAGCGCGGATCATGGCGTCTCTCCCCCCGTTGGCAGGATTGGTGCACGCACGCCAACAGGGGGAGAGGTTGCCGGGTTCCCCGTCCGGCCTCAGGCGCATCCCGGCAGGGCCGGCGCCGCCGCGGCGGCGGCCGGCCCGGCGAGGTCGCCGTAGAACGACTCGTAGCGGGCGGCGATCACCGGCAGCGAGAAGTGCCGCAGCACCCGCGTGCGGCCGGCGGCGCCGAGCGCGGCGCGGGCCTCCGGCCCCAGCCGCAGCACCCGCTGCCAGGCGACGGCGAGCGCCACCGGGTCGCGCGGCTCGACGACGAGCCCGGCGTCGCCGACGATCGCCGCGGCGTCGCCGACGTCGGTGGCGACGCACGGCACGCCGCACGCCATGGCTTCGCCAAGCACGTTGGGAAAGCCCTCGCCGAAGGCCGAGGACAGGGTGACGACGTCGAGCCCGGGCAGGATGCGGTCGATGTCGCGCCGCTCGCCCAGCAGGGCGACCCGGTCGGCGAGGCCGCAGGCACCGACCATCCGTGCCACCGCGGCGTTGCGCGCCTCCAGGCCGGCGCCGATCAGCACGAACCGCGCCGACGGCTCCCGCGCCGCCAGCGCGGCGGCGGCGGCGAAGAAGCCGGGGTGGTCCTTCATGGGATCGAGGCGGGCCGGCAGGCCGATGAGGACAGCCTCCGGCGGCAGGCCGAGGCTTTGCCGCAGCCACGCCCCGGCCTCCGGGTTCGGCCGGAAACGGTCGGTGTCGAAGCCGTTGGGGATGAGCTGCCAGAGGCGCGGCCGGTAACCGTAGCCTTCGTGGACGGTCCGCCCGGCCGAGGAGTTGACGACCACCGCGTCGGGCATGCCCGACAGCCGCGCCAGCAGCAGCGGCAGGTTGCGTGACAGCCAGCGGTAGTTCGGCCGGTTCATGTCGGAGCAGCGCAGGTTCCAGACGATCCGCGGCACCCCGGCAAGCCGCCCGGCGACGGTGCCCATCAGGTCGGCGTGGTAGAGCCAGGTCTGCAGGAGATGGGGGCGTTCGTCGCGCAGCAGATGGACGAGCCGGGCCAAGCCGCGCGGGTCGGCGGCGCCGCGCCGCATCTGCAGCGACAGGATCGGCACGCCGCTGTTCGCCAGCTCGGAGGCCACGCTGCCGCCGCCGGTCATGGCGATGACGACGTTGCGGAACCGCCGGCGGTCCATGGTGCGGACCAGCTTGGCCAGCATCGTCTCGGCACCGCCGGTCTGCAGGCCGGTGATGAGATGGGCGACGGTGATCACGGTGCGGCGGCGACCGGCAGCTCGTCCACCACCGTCGCCAGCGCCTCGCGCCACGGGCGGAGCCGGACGCCGAAGCGCTGCGCCGCGAGCGTGCAGTCGAGGACCGAGTTGGCGGGACGGCGGGCGGGCGTCGGGTACTCCGCGGTGGTGATCGGCACCACCGCGGGGCGCCGGCCGAGGCGCGGCGCGGCGCGGTCGAACACCGCTTCCGCCAGGCCGTGCCAGGTGGTCTCCCCGGCGCCGGCGAGGTGGTAGGTTCCCCACGGCGCCTCGTCCGGCCGATCCAGGACGCGGCCGAGAATGGCGACGATCGCCGCGGCGAGCTCGCCGGCCGAGGTCGGGCAGCCGCGCTGGTCGGCGACCACGCGCAGCTCGTCGCGCTCGGCCCCCAGCCGCAGCATGGTCTTGACGAAGTTGCCGCCGAACGGGCTGTAGACCCACGCGGTGCGCAGGATGACGTGGCGCGGGTTGCCGTCGCGCACGGCGCGCTCCCCGGCCTCCTTGCTGGCGCCGTAGACGCCGAGCGGCGCCACCGGATCCGTCTCGCGGTAGGGACCGCGCTTGCTGCCGTCGAAGACGTAGTCGGTCGACAGGTGGACCAGCGGCAGCCCGAGCGCCGCGGTCGCCTCGGCCAGGAACCCGGGGCCCTTGGCGTTGACGGCG
This sequence comes from Azospirillum sp. ST 5-10, assembly GCF_051225715.1. Classification (NCBI taxonomy): domain Bacteria; kingdom Pseudomonadati; phylum Pseudomonadota; class Alphaproteobacteria; order Rhodospirillales; family Azospirillaceae; genus Azospirillum; species Azospirillum sp. ST 5-10. The sequence continues at coordinate 95,898 of NZ_JBPJSP010000002.1, read as the reverse complement.
AAGGCCGCGTCGGGCTCGGCCTCGGCACGATCGACGGCGGTGTAGGCGGCGGCGTTGACGACCGCCGCGGCGCCCGAGCGGGCGATCCCGGCGTGCACCGCGGCGCGGTCGGCGATGTCGAGCTCGGGCCGGCCGACGCCGCGCAGGGAGATCCCGGCGGGCAGCGGCGCCCGCGCCAGTTCGCGGGCCACCTGGCCGCTGGCGCCGACGACGAGGATGCGGGTGGTCTGATCCGAATCGGTCACTGACGGCCTGTCCCATGCAACGGCCGCGGCACCGGCACATCGCCGGAAGCGGCGGCGCGCATCCTATACCAGCGCCCCGCCCGCTGCCATGGAAAGCGCCGCCGGCGACCCGAGGGGCGGGGGCGGGGGCGGGGAGGACCGGCCGTCGGCCGGCCGAGTTTCGATGAGGCGAGGCGGCATCCCATGAGCTATCGTCCAACCCCTTCAGTTTGGGGCCAGCCGATGAGTGGAAGTCACACGACCGATACCCCCATCCGCGTCCTCTACGTCGACGACGATCCGCTGCTGCAGGCGCTCGTCCGGCTCGTCCTCGGCCGGCACGGCGGCTTCGCCGTCGATGCGTGCCGGGACGGGGCCGCCGCGGTCGCGGCGGCGCAGGCGCTCCGGCCGGACCTGGTGCTGCTCGACGTCCACATGCCGGGATGCGACGGCCCGACCGTGCTGGCGGCGCTGCGCGCCGATCCCGACCTGGCGGCGCTGCCGGTGGCGTTCGTCACCGCCAACCCCGACGCCGCGGACGCCGCCCGCTACCGGGCCATGGGGGCGGCCGGGGTGATCGCCAAGCCGTTCAGCCCCGCCACCCTGGCCGACCAGGTGCGCGCCCTGTGCGCCACCCGGTGAGCCGTCACGCCGCCGGCTGCGGCGGCCGCAGGATGCGGTTGCGCCCGGCGTCCTTGGCGGCGTAGAGCGCGGCGTCGGCGCGCGCGAGCAGGCTGGCGGCCGTCGCCGTCGACGCCTCGCCGTAGGCGGAGACGCCGCCGCTGAGGGTGACGGAGAAGGACGCCTCGCCCTCCGTGAAGACGATCCGCGCGAAGGCCTCGCGCACGTCGTCCAGCACCATGACGGCGGTCGCCTCGTGGGTGTCCGGCAGCAGCACCGCGAACTCCTCGCCGCCGTAGCGGCCGACCACGTCCGTCCGCCGCAGCCGCCGGCTCAGCAGGCGCGACAGGGTGCGGATGACCCGGTCGCCGGCGAGGTGCCCGTAGCGGTCGTTGACCTGCTTGAAATGGTCGAGATCGATCAGCGCCACCGACAGCGGGGCGCCGACGCGGCGCGCCCGCACCAGTTCGCCGGCCAAGCGCTGCTTGAAATGGGCGTGGTTGAGCAGGCCGGTCAGGCTGTCGGACTGCATGGCGGCGCGCAGCGCCCGGCCCCGCTCGGCGCGCAGCAGCACCGCGTCCACCAGGTGGCCGGCGCCGATCGGCTTGGTCAGGAAGTCGTCGACGCCGGGGCGCATGGCGACAAGCTGCAGGTCGCGGTCCCCCTCGCGCGACAGGAACACGATCGGCGTGGCGAGGAAGCGGCGGTGCTGGCGCAGCACCTGGGCGATCTCCACCCCGTTGCAGCCGGGCATGTACATGTCGAGCAGGACCAGGTCGGGCGACACCTCGGCCATCGCCTCGAGGATGCCTTCGGGCCGGTTCAGCACGGTCGCCTCCATCCCGGCACGGCGCAGCGCCAGCGCGAAGATCTCGGGCACCGCCCGGTCGTCGTCGACGATGAGGACGCGGTAGGGCTCCGCCTCGCGGCGCCCCGTCAGCTCGTCCAGCACATGGACGAGGTCGAGCCCGTCCACCGGCTTCACCAGATAACCGGCGCACCCCGCGCGCACCGCCGCCAGGCGCCCGGCGAAGTCGGCGCGGCCGGTGAGGAAGACCACCGGCACGTCCGGCCCGAAGCCGGCCGCCGCGTCGCCCGGCGGACCGGCGCCGTACAGGCCGAGGTCGAGGATGACCGCCTCGGGGCGTTCGCGCCCGGCCGCCTCCACCGCCGCCTCGGGCGTCGGGAAGCAGCGCAGCCGGTAACCGAACGGCTCGGTCGCCTCGGCCAGCCAGCGGGCCAGCGGCTCGTCGTCGTCGATCAGGAAGACGGTGGTCGCCATCTGCGGCGGCACGCCGCCCTTCACCGTCAGGCCGACGGCCGGGCGGCGCCGCAGCCCGGCGTCGATCGCGTCCTGCAGGGCCGTCAGCACCACCGAAACCGCATCGACGCGGCCCGCCGCGATGCGGCCGTCCTCGCCGAGCGATCCGCGCAGCAGCCGCTCCGCCGTCCCGGCGAAGGTCGACACGTCGTCGTAACCGAAGGTTTCGGCGGAGCCGGCGACGGCATGGACCAGCGCGACCAGCGCGGCGACGGCGGCGCCGTCGCCGTCGCGGGCCGGCGGCCACGCGGCGGCGATGGCGTCGGCCTTGCCGCGCAGCGTGCCGTGGTACAGGTCCGCCAGGTCGGCGAGATCCTTCTCGAACGTTCCGTTTGCCTCGAACGTTCCGTCGGTGCTGTTCGCCATGGCGTGCCCGATCATCCCTCGCTTGTGCGGCGGGCGGGCGGCATGCGCCGCCCTTGCCCGCCGGTCCGTGTCCGATGTCCCGGAATCGCCGCCGTGTCGTTCCGGTCTGCTCGACGCCTCACTCGGCGGCCGTGGCGACGCAACGCCGCTCCAGCGCCGCCCAGCTCGGCGGGCCGGCCGCCTGCAGCCGGGCGGCCAGCGCACCGGCCGTCCGGCCGTCGCCGCTGCGGCACGCCCGCTCCAGCGACTCCGCCAGCGCCTGCATCCGGCGCAGGCCGAGATTGCCGGCGGCGGACACCAGCTGGTGCGCCTGCTCCGCGAGCTCGGCGTGCGCGCCGGCCGCCGCCAGCTCGTCGATCCGCCGCAGGCAGTCCCGGCCCTGCTTGAGGAAGCCCCCGATCACGAGCGTCATCTCGTCGCCCGCGCCCAGCGCGTCCAGGGCGGCGAGCACCGATTCGTCGAGCAGCGGCGGCTCGCCGGCCGCCTCCGTCCAGCGTGCCACCGTGGCGAGGAAGGCGTCGCGGGCGAAGGGCTTGGCGACGTAGTCGTCCATGCCGATCTCCAGGTACTCCTCGCGCATGCCCTGCATGGCGTTGGCGGTCATGGCGACGATCGGCGTGCGGCGCCCGGTTTCAGCGGCGCGGATGCGCCGGGTCGCCTCGAGCCCGTCCATCACCGGCATGTGCACGTCCATGAGCACGAGGTCGAAGGGCCCGGGGTCGAAGGGATGGGCGAGCACCTGCTCGACCGCCCGCGCCCCGTCCTCGACCACGGCGACGCGGTAGCCGGCCCGTTCCAGCATCACCACGGCGATGCGCTGGTTGATCTGGTTGTCCTCGACCACCAGCACGCGGCGCCCGCCCGCCGCCGGGACCGCCGGGACGGCGGCGACCCGGGCCGGGGCGCCGGGGGCGACCTGGCCGCCGAAGACGTGCGTCAGCGCCTCCAGCAGCACCGGCTGGCGCAGCGGCTTGGCGACGACGCCGTCGAACAGGACGGACTGCGCCGCGTCCGGGCCGCCCGCCGAACTGGCCAGCATCAGCTTGGTCTCGGCGAACTGGACGTGGTGGCGGATCCACGACGCCAGGGTCACCCCGTCCATGCCCGGCATGCGATGGTCGATGAGGACCAGGTCGGGCGGCGCCGCGGACCGCCAGGCGCGGTCGAGCTCCGCCAGGGCCTCGCCGGCGCCGGCGGCCAGCGTGACCGTCATGCCGAAGGCGCCGAGATGGCGTTGCAGGATGCGGCGGTTCAGCTCGCCATCGTCGACGACCAGGGCCCGCAGCCCGCGCAGCTGGTCCGGCAGGGCGGTGCGGCCGATCAGCGGGTCGGCGGCGCGGCGCAGGCGCACCCGGAAGACGAAGCTGCTGCCCCGCCCCGGCTCGCTGACGACGGCGATGTCGCCGCCCATCAGGGTGACCAGCTCGCGGCAGATGGCGAGGCCCAGGCCGGTGCCGCCGAAGCGGCGGGTGATCGAGCTGTCGGCCTGGGTGAACTTGGTGAAGAGGCGGGCCGTCTGGGCGGCGTCCATGCCGATCCCGGTGTCGTTCACGGCGATGCGCAGCCGCACCCCGCCGTCGGCGTCCTCGCCGTCGATGCCGGCCTCGATGGCGACCGTGCCGTGGGCGGTGAACTTCACCGCGTTGCCCGCCAGGTTGAGGAGCACCTGGCGCAGCCGGGTCGGGTCGCCGCGGTAGGCCCCCTGCGCCTCGGGCGCCACCAGGGCGCCGATCTCCAGCCCCTTCTCGTGCGCCTTCGGCGCCAGGAGGGCGACGACGGCGTCCACCATCTCGTCGAGGGCGAAGTCGATCTCCTCCAGGTCGACGCGGCCGGACTCCAGCTTGGAGACGTCGAGGATGTCGTTGATGATGCCGAGCAGCGATTCGGCGCTGTCGCGGATCGACTCGGCGCACGCGCGCTGCTCCGCGTCGAGCGGCGTGTCGAGGAGCAGCGCCGTCATGCCGATGACGCCGTTCATCGGCGTGCGGATCTCGTGGCTGACGTTGGCGAGGAACTCGGACTTGGCGGTGCTGGCGGTTTCGGCCATCTCGCGGGCGTGGTCGACGTCTTCCGCCAGGGCCGCCATCCGTGCGGCCTGCTCCTCGAGGCTGTCGTGGGCGGCCCGCAGCTCGCATTCGTGGCGCACCCGCTCGGTCAGGTCGCGCGAGCTGGTGACGATGCGCGGCCACGCGTCGGGACCGCCCACCAGCGTGCACGCGGTCTGCACCCAGATCCAGCCGCCGTCCGCCCGCTGGATGCGGTAGGTCGCCGGCTCGCAGCTGCCGAACGCGATCAGCTGCCGGTGCATGGCGCGCAGCAGGGGACGGTCCTCGGCGAGGACCAGGTCGAGCGGCGAGCGGCCCACCAGGGTGTCCGGAGCGCAGCCGAGCACGGCGTGGCTCGACGGCGAGACGTAGAGGAACGCGCCGTCGGCGGCGTGCAGGGCGATCACGTCGGAGGCGTTGTCGGCCAGCACGCGGAAGCGCGCCTCGCTCTCCTTGAGCGCGGTTTCGGCGGCGACCATGGCGGTGATGTCGCGGCCGACGCCGCGGTATCCGGCGAAGGCGCCGTCCGGCCCGGCGACCGGCCGGCCCGACAGGGCGATGTGGCGCACCCGCCCGCCGGCGTCGAACAGCCGCGTCACCACGTCGCGGAACGGCTGGCGCACGCCGGCGCCGTCCCGGAAGGCCGTCCAGGAGCCGGTCGGGTCGGCGTCGCCGGTGATCTCCTCCCAGCGCCGCCCGATCAGGGCCTGCGGCTCCACGCCGAGCGCCCGCAGCCCGGTCGAGACGGCGGTGACGCGATGGTCCGGTCCGGTCTCCCAGTACCAGTCGGTCGACACCTCGGTGAGGTCGCGGAAGCGCGACTCGCGGCCGGCCAGGTCGGCGTAGGCGGCGTCGAGGCGATCGGCCATGGCGTTGAAGGCACCGGCGAGGACCGCGAACTCGTTGTTTCCCCGCGGCCCCGCCGCCCGCGCCGCGCGGTCGCCGGCGGCCAGCCGGTCGACGGTGCCGCGCAGCCCGGCCACCCAGCGGATCACCGACAGCTCGACGCCGACCCAGCCGATGGCGAAGGCGAGGACCGTCAGGGCGGCCAGCAGGCCGACGTTGCGGCGGAACTGGGCGTCGACGGCGGTGAGCAGCGCGTCCTTGGCGACGCCGACGGCGATCCTGGCGCCGCTGGGCCCCAGCGTCGCGAAGCCGGCCAGCCGTTCGGTGCCGTCGGGATCGGCGCCGTCGATCCGCCCCTCGTCGGCCGCCAGCATGGCGGCGACGAAGGGATGGCTGGCCACCGGCCGGCCGACCATCCCGTCGTCGGCGTCGGGATAGCGGGCCAGCACGGTGCCGTCGCCGTCGACCACCAGCGCGAAATCCTTGGTGCCCTCCGTCACCTGCCGGGCGAGCCGGCCGAGCCAGCCGAGGTCGAGCCCGGCGGCGACCACCGCCACCACCTTCCCGTCGGCGTCCAGCACCGGTTCGGCCATCGCCAGCAACGGCTTGGCCGCTATCCGTCCGACGATGTAGCCGCTGAACGCCAGCGCCTTGCGGTCCAGCGCCGCCTGGAAATGGGCCCGGTCGGCGATGGACAGCGGGGCGGTGCCCGTCCGCGACGAGCAGAGGACGACGCCGTCCGGGCGCGCCACGACGACGCTGACGACCCACGCCTGCGTCGCCGTGACGTCGCGCAGCCGCTCGGCACAGGTCTCCGGCGGCAGGCCGGCGATGCGCTCGCCCACGGCGCGCATCATCGCCAGCATCTGCTCCGTCTTCTCCCGCTGCTGCAGGGCGGCGATGCGGGCCAGTTCCAGGCTCTCCTGCTGGGCGGCGGCGATCGTCGTGCGGCGCTGCTGCTGCGTCTCGAGCACGACCAGCGCGGCGACCGGCATGAGCACCGCCAGGACGAGCAGCAGCAGCCGGTTCCGCAGGCCCAGCCATCCCGATCTCTTCTCGACCCGCGCCACCGCCCGACCGTCCCGAAACGCGACAAAGGACGCCAACGCTACGCCCCCGCGGGTTAATCGGGCGTTGACGGACGCCGGCGGCGGCTGGGACAATCGTTGGACGTCGGATGGTGCGTGCGCGAAATCGTCACCCCCGGCACACGGCGGTTGCATGTCCGTGACGCCGCCGCTTAGCGTCCGGAGTCCGCCAACGCCACGCACCGGAGAGCGCACCATGGACGACACCCCCCCGCGGCCCGCCAAGACCAAGGACACGGGAAAGGCCGGGAAGAAGACCGCCGGGGCCGCGCCCGCCCCGGGCGGCGAGCTGCTGCGGGACGCCCGCGAGGTGACCAGGATCGAATCGCACTGGCACGTTCTGGGCGACGCCAAGCCGCTGGCGGAGCCGGGCAAGTCCTACAAGTACGTCGACGAGCTGGCACGCCTGCAGTTCGAGCTCATCAAGCTGCAGGAATGGGTGCGCATCCAGGGCCTGAAGGTGGTGGTGATCTTCGAGGGGCGCGACGCCGCCGGCAAGGGCGGCGTCATCAAGCGCATCACCGAAAGCCTGAACCCGCGGGTCTGCCGCGTCGTCGCGCTCGGCACGCCGACCGAGCGGGAGCGTGGCCAGTGGTATTTCCAGCGCTACGTCGCCCAGCTCCCCGCCCCCGGCGAGATCGTGCTGTTCGACCGGTCCTGGTACAACCGGGCCGGCGTCGAGCGGGTGATGGGCTTCTGCACCGAGGACGAGTACCAGGAATTCCTGCGCGCCTGCCCCCTGTTCGAGGAGATGCTGGTGCGCTCCGGCATCGTCCTGGTGAAGTACTGGTTCTCGGTGAGCGACGAGGTGCAGGAGAAGCGCTTCGCCGAACGCATGCAGAACCCCATCAAACGCTGGAAGCTCAGCCCGATGGACCTGGAATCCCGCAAGCACTGGGTGGAGTATTCGAAGGCCAAGGACGTCATGCTGGAGCACACCGACCGGCCGCTGACCCCCTGGTACATCGTCGACGCCGACAACAAGAAGCGCGCCCGGCTCAACTGCATCTGGCACCTGCTGCACCAGATCCCCTACAAGGATCTGGCGCCGACGCAGATGGAGCTGCCGCCGCGCCAGAGCGACGACGGCTACCAGCGCCCCCGGAAGTCGAAGCAGAACTGGGTACCGCAGGTGTTCTGAGGCGCACCACCCCCGGCCGGCGCTCGCCGAATGGCCGCTTGCCTTGACCAGGGGCGGGCGATAGCATCCGCGCGCTTCCGACCCGCAGCTTCACCGTTCGCGATGCCACTCGACGCCCGACCGGCCGCCCCACCCGCCCCCGCCCCGCAGAGCGGCACCGTCCGCGCCGGCCGGCTGGCGCCGCTGTCGATCGTCATCCCGACCTACAACCGGGGCGCGCTGCTCGCGGAGACCGTGGAGGCGGTGGCGCGCACCGGCGCCGGCCTGGAGCACGAGTTCGTCGTCATCGACGACGGCTCGACCGACGACACCCCGGCGCGCCTGGCCGAGCTGGCGCGGCGCCTGCCGAACCTGACCTGGAAGAGCATCCCCAACGGCGGCCCCGGCCAGGCCCGCAACGTCGGCGCCGGTCTGGCGCGCCACCCGGTGCTGCTGTTCCTGGGCGACGACATCCAGCCGCTCAACGCCGATTTCCTGCGCGTCCACGCCGAACTGCACGCCGCCAACCCGGACCCCGGCTTCGGCGTCCTCGGCAAGGTGGTGTGGCCCGACCGGCCGCAGGCCGACGTCAACTTCGTCATGGCGCACATCCAGGGCAAGGGCGGCGAGCAGTTCGGCTACGCCGACTTCACGCCCTACAGCTTCCTGGACTTCCGCTTCTTCTACACCGCCAACGTCTCGGTCAAGCGGGCGGTCGTCGCCGACTGGGAGCGGGACGGCTTCAGCCACGGCTACACCCTCTACGGCTTCGAGGACATCGAGTTCGCCTACCGCCTCGCCAAGGGACCGGGCGGGCTGCAGCTCTTCTACACCCCGGCCTCCGTCGGCACCCACCACCACGCCTACACCGTGGCCGGCTTCATCGGCCGCCAGGCCAATTGCGGGCGCATGGCCAAGGTGTTCCTGGACCAGCACGGGGAAGTCGGCGAGCTGCTGGGCATCGCCTCGCTCGTGCGGGTGCTGGACAGTGCCGGCGCCGGCGACGACCGCGACCTCGCCGACCTGATGGCGGTGGCCGACGGGCTGAAGGCCTGGGCCCGCCTCTTGGAGGTCGAGCACCGCATCGGCTCCCAGCACTGGCACGACGACCTGCTGCGCGGCGTGTTCGAGCTCGCCTATCTCGAAGGCTTCGTGCAGGCCTGGGGCCGGCCGGACGCCAACCTGACCGACGCCTACCGCCACATCCTCGAGCGCGCCACCCGGCACCTGCACCGGGCCGCCCGCAACGAGATCCTCGGCGACGCCTTTCCCCTGGCCCGCGCGCTGCCCTGGGCGGCCCAGCGGGCCGTCTGAGATCGCTCCTGCAACCCCCCATGACAGAGGCGCGGAGACGTTAGCATGCGCATTGCGATGATCGGCACGGGCTACGTGGGACTGGTGTCCGGCGCCTGCTTCTCCGAGTTCGGCGTCCACGTCTGCTGCGTCGACAAGGATGCCGGCAAGATCGAGCGGCTGCAGCGCGGCGAGATCCCGATCTACGAGCCCGGGCTGGACGACCTGGTGGCGCGCAACGTGGCGGCCGGACGCCTGTCCTTCACCACCGATCTGGGCGAGGCGATGGCGGGGGTCGACGCCGTGTTCATCGCCGTCGGCACCCCGTCGCGCCGCGGCGACGGCCACGCCGACCTGTCCTATGTCTACGGTGCGGCGGCGGAGATCGCCCGCCACCTCGACCACTACACGGTGATCGTCACCAAGTCGACGGTGCCGGTCGGCACCGGCCGGGAGGTGGCCCGCATCATCCGCGAGAACCGTCCCGACGCCGAGTTCGACGTCGCCTCCAACCCGGAGTTCCTGCGCGAGGGCTCGGCCATCGGCGACTTCATGCGGCCCGACCGCGTGGTCATCGGCACCACCTCGCCGCGCGCCCAGGAGGTGATGCGCGGCCTCTACCGGCCGCTCTACCTGATCGAGACGCCGATCGTCATGACGGAGCTGGAGACGGCCGAGCTCATCAAGTACGCCGCCAACGCCTTCCTGGCGGTGAAGATCACCTTCATCAACGAGATCGCCGACCTCTGCGAGAAGGTGGGCGCCAACGTCCACGACGTCGCCCGCGGCATGGGCCTCGACGGCCGCATCGGCCGCAAGTTCCTGCACGCCGGCCCGGGCTACGGCGGCTCCTGCTTCCCCAAGGACACGCTGGCCCTGGTGCGCACCGCCCAGCAGCACGAGAGCCCGGTGCGCATCGTCGAGACGGTGGTCGACATCAACGACAAGCGCAAGCGCCAGATGGCCGAGCGCGTCGTCGCCGCCTGCGGCGGCTCGGTGGCGGGCAAGACGGTGGCGGTGCTGGGCGTGACCTTCAAGCCGAACACCGACGACATGCGCGACGCCCCGGCGCTCGACATCGTGCCGGCGCTGCAGAAGGCGGGGGCGACGGTGCGCGCCTTCGACCCTGCCGGCATGCACGAGGCGAAGAGGCTGATGGACGGCGTCGTCTGGTGCGACGACGCCTACGCCGCCCTGGAAGGGGCCGACTGCGTCGCCATCATCACCGAATGGAACGAGTTCCGGGCGCTCGACCTCAAGCGGGTGAAGAGGCTGCTCAAGGCGCCGGTGATGGTCGACCTGCGCAACATCTACAACCCGGGCGAGATGGCGGCGGCCGGCTTCCGCTACACCTCGATCGGCCGCCCCCCGGGGGCGGCCGGCGGGGCGGCGGCCTGAGCGCCGCCGGCGATGCCCTACGGTGACGGCATGACCGCCCTGCGCGGCTACGGCAAGCGGGTCATGGTGACCGGCGGCGCCGGCTTCCTCGGCTCGCACCTCTGCGAGCGCCTGCTCGCCCGCGGCTGCGAGGTGCTGTGCGTCGACAACTACTTCACGGGGTCGCGGCAGAACGTCGCCCATCTCCTCGACAACCGGCTGTTCGAGACGATGCGCCACGACGTGACGTTCCCGCTCTACGTCGAGGTGGACGAGATCTACAACCTCGCCTGCCCGGCCTCGCCGGTGCACTACCAGCACGACCCGGTGCAGACCACCAAGACCTCGGTCCACGGCGCCATCAACATGCTGGGTCTCGCCAAGCGCCTGAACGCGAAGATCCTCCAGGCCTCCACCAGCGAGGTCTACGGCGACCCGTCGGTGCACCCGCAGCCGGAGGACTACTGGGGGCACGTCAACGCGATCGGCCCGCGCGCCTGCTACGACGAGGGCAAGCGCTGCGCCGAGACGCTGTTCTTCGACTACCACCGCCAGCACGGCCTGCCCATCAAGGTGGTGCGGATCTTCAACACCTACGGCCCGCGCATGCACCCCAACGACGGCCGCGTGGTGTCCAACTTCATCATGCAGGCGCTGCGCGGCGAGCCCATCACCATCTACGGCGACGGCTCGCAGACCCGCTCCTTCTGCTACGTCGACGACCTGGTCGAGGGCATGCTGCGCTTCATGGACACGGGCGCCGAGCACACCGGCCCCCTCAACATCGGCAACCCCGGCGAGTTCACCATGCTGGAACTGGCCGAGAAGGTGCTGCGGCTGACCGGGTCGTCCTCGCCCATCGTCCACAAGGAGCTGCCCCAGGACGACCCGAAGCAGCGCCGCCCGGACATCGCGCGGGCCAAGGCGCTGCTGGACTGGGAGCCGCAGGTGCCCCTGGACGAGGGGCTGGCGCGCACCATCGCCTATTTCCGGCAGCGCTTCGTCACCTGACGGCGCGCGTCGCCCTTCCTTCGCTTTCCGGCATCACTCCAGCGCGACGGCGCGCAGCCAGTCCCAGGTGCGGCGCAGGCCGTCGTGCCAGTCGGTGCGCGGCGTCCAGCCGAGGCCGGAGCGGGCGCGGGCGATGTCGAGGACGCTGACCGGCACGTCGACCGGGCGGGCGGGATGGTGCACCGCCTCCAGCGGCCGGCCGATCACCGTGCCGAGGTCGGCGACGATCTGCGCCAGGCTGCGGCCCTCGCCGGAGCCGATGTTGAACAGCCGCTCGCCGCCGTCGTGGACGGCGGCGAGGGCCAGGGCCTCCACCACGTCGTCGACGTAGACGTAGTCGCGCACCACGTCGCCGGTCCCCCAGATCTCCACGGGCTGGCCGGCCAGGGCGCGGCGCAGGAAGGCGGCGACCACGCCCTGGTGCTTGTGCGCCGTCTGGTAGGGACCGAAGGGGTTGGCGACGCGCAGGATGCGGTGGTCGAGCCGGTGCAGGTGCCGGTAGAGCTCCAGGTACTTCTCCACCGCCAGCTTGCCGATGCCGTAGGCGGCGATCGGGTCGGTGGCGGCGGTCTCCGGCGTCGGCACGGTGCGCGGCACGCCGTAGACGGTGCCGCCGGAGGAGACGAAGACGACGCGGCCGACCGTGCCGGTGCGGCACATCTCCAGGAGGTGCAGGGTCGCCGCCACGTTGGCCTGGAGGTCCTGGGCCGGGTCGAGGTTGGCCGAGGCCGGGGTCGAGGCGCTGATGAGATGGAAGACGGTGTCGCAGCCCTCCAGCGCGGTGGCCAGCGCCGCCGTGTCGGAGAAGCCGCCCTCGTACCAGGCCACCCCCTTCAGCGCGTCGGGAAAGGAGCGGCGGCGGCCGAAGGCGCGCAGTTCGCCCACGCGGTCGCGCAGGTGCCGGCACAGGTTGGTGCCGATGAACCCGCCGCCGCCGAGGACGACGCACTTCATGGTCCGCATGCTGTTCCCTCCGCTGATGCGGCGCCCGCTGCCGCAGGGGCAATCTCCTCTACCAGTCGGCCGCCCGGCGGTCTATTAAGTTTGCCTCGTCCCGCCCGTCCCCGACAACCGCCGCCCTTGCCCGCATGCTGGAGTCCCTGAAGCCGCTCGTCCGCCGCGTCCTGGCGCGGGCGCCCGGCGGCGCGTCGGCCGAGCGCGTCCTGCGCCGCCTGTACCGCCGTCTCGCCGGCCCGGCACCCCTGCCGGCGGTGCCCTCCGCCACTGCGGCCACCGCCGCCCTGCCCGCCATCGGCATCGTCGCGCCGGCCGACGCGCCCGGCCTCGCCGAACGGCTGGCGGCGCTCGCCCCCGCCATGCTGGTGCCGCTGGCCCACGCCGGCGAGGCCGCCGCCCGGGGCTGCCGCTACGTCTACGCCCCGCGCTCGGGCGCCACGGCGCTGGGCGAGCGCGAGCTGCGCAACGTCGTCCTGGCGGTGCTGCACCGCGATCTCGACTTCCTGCTGATCAGCCGCACCCTCGACGAGGCACCGGCGCTGGCGCTCGCCGGGGCACTGGCCGACCAGGCGGTGGTCGCGGCGGACGCCGCCCCGGTGTTCCTGGAGGGGCGCGCGCCGGCACGGCCGCTCACCGGCCGCCTGATGCGCCTGCTGCCGGCCCCGGCCGGGACGACGGCGACGAGCCTGGGCGCGGCGCTGGGCCATGCCGCGCCGCAGTGGGACGGCGCCTGGATCGGCCTGGGCGGCGCCCCCGCGGTGCCGGCGCCGCGCGCCACGGCGGGAGGAGCCCTGCCGCTGGCCGCCGCGGCGAACGGGCGGACCGTGCTGGTGCTGCCGATCTTCCTGGCGGTCGGCGGCGTCGAGCGCAACACCGTGGAGATCGTGCGCAGCCTGCGCGGCCGCTGGGACTTCGTGATGGCGACCAGCGAACGGCTGGCGACGCGCCAGGGCAGCCTGCACCACCAGGCGGTGCCGCTGGCCCCCGTCTACGACCTCGCCGAGGTGGCGGAGAACGCCGACCACCTCGCCCTGATGGCGGCGGTGGCGCGCACCCACCGGCCGGACGTGGTGTGGATCTGCAACGGCTCCCCCTGGCTGGTCCACCACGCGGCGGCGTTGCGCGAGCTGTTCCGCGACGCCGGCATCGTCGACCAGCAGGTCTACGACACCGACGTCGGCTGGATCGCCCACTATCCCGACCCCGGCATCCAATCCTTCGACCGCTTCATCGCCATCACCCGGCGCATCCGCACCGTGTTCGTCGAGCGCCTGGGCATGGACCCGGCGCGCATCGACCTGATCTACTCCGCCATCGACGCCCCGCGCTTCGACCGGCCGCCGGCCGACGCGGCGGAGAAGGCGCGGCTCTCCGCCCTGACCGGCATCCCCGCCGACCGTCGCTGCTTCGCCTTCATCGGCCGCCTGACCGACCAGAAGGCGCCGCTCAACTTTCTGGAGCTGGCCCGCCGCGCCGCCGCCGCCGGCTCCGACGACCGTTTCGTGCTGATCGGCGACGGCGAGCTGGCCGGCGCGTGCGAGGCGTTCGTCGCCGGGCACGGCCTCGCCAACGTGCAGCGCATCCCCTTCTGCAACGACCTGACCCAGGTCTATCCGCTGCTGGCCGGGCTGGTCGTCTCGTCGCGCTACGAGGGGCTGCCCATCGCCATGCTGGAGGCGATGGCCATGGGCGTGCCGGTGTTCGCCACCGACGTCGGCGACATCCGCGCGGTGCTGGAGGACTACGGCAGCGGCTTCACCGTGCCGCCCGACGACGCCGAGGCCCTGGCCCAGGGCTTCGCCCGCTGGCAGGCGGCCCTGCCGGAGTTCGCCGCCAAGGCGCGGGACGCCGCTCCCGAGGTGCGCGCCCGCTTCGCCACCGCCACCATCGCCGGCCAGTACGAGGAGGGCTGGCGCCGCGCCATGGCGGCACGGTGAGGCCGTCCCGGCAGCGGCTCCGCCGGCGATCCGGTCGGGTTCAGCACAGGGCTGACGGCCGCCCCCGGCCCGACACGCGTCACCCGCCAGCCGCGGATGTCCGCCGCTCCCACTCCAGGGCGCTGCGGACGATCCCGTCGAGGTCGGCGTGGCGCGGCCGCCAGCCCAGCACCTCGCGGATGCGGTCCGCCCCCGCCACCAGCGCCGGCGGGTCGCCGGGACGGCGCGGACCGATCCGCACCGGCAGCGGCCGTCCGGCGGCGCGCTCGACGGCGGCCAGCACCTCGCGCACGGAATAGCCGCGGCCGTAGCCGCAGTTCAGGGTGACCCCGGCGGCGCCGGCGGCGAGATGGCGGATCAGCAGGACGTGGGCCTCGGCGAGGTCGCTCACGTGGATGTAGTCGCGCACGCAGGTGCCGTCCGGCGTGTCGTAGTCGTCGCCGAACACCGTCATGCCGGCCCGCTGCCCCGTCGCCACCTGCGCGGCGATCTTGATGAGGTGGGTCGCCACCGTGCCGGACTGCCCCGACCGCCCCTGCGGATCCGCCCCGGCGACGTTGAAGTAGCGCAGGATGCCGTAGCGCAGCCCGTACGCCGCCGCGGCGTCCCGCAGCATCGTCTCGGTCATCAGCTTGGAGGCGCCGTACGGGTTGATCGGCCGGGTCGGCGCCTCCTCGGTCACCGGCAGCGTCTCGGGCATGCCGTACACGGCCGCCGTCGAGGAGAAGACGAACCGGTCGACGCCGCACCGCACCGCCGTCTCGATCAGGGCGTGGCTGTTGACGGTGTTGTTGCGGTAGTAGGCGAGCGGCTTCTCCACCGACTCCGGCACGATGATGGAGCCGGCGAAGTGCATGACCGCGCCGACGCCGTGGCGCGCGATCACCGAGGCCACCAGCTCGCCGTCGCCGGCATCGCCCCGGACGAACGGCACGTCGTCCGGAACGGCACCGCGCCGCCCGGCCGACAGGTCGTCCAGCACGACCGCGCCGACGCCGGCGGCCCGCAACGCCAGGACGGCGTGGCTGCCGATGTAGCCGGCCCCGCCCGTCACCAGAACGATGTCCTGAGTCATGTCGCGTCCCGCGTCCGTCGAGGATGGGAAGTGCTGCGCCCCGTTATGCCGGTCGGCCGGCCCACTGCCAAGCCGCCCCTGCGCGGCGGCGGCGGCGGAGGCGGTGTACCCCGCCCGGTCCGGCCGGATGGCGGACCTCCCCCCGGGCGACTCGCCGCACCCACCCGGGCGGCGGCGCCCGAGCGGGATCGCTTTTGGCCGGATCGACCAAAAGCGATCTTGCTCTATTTCGGCTGCGGCGTCAGGCACAGGTGGTTGTGCAGCTGGACCCGGTCCCACGACTGGATGCCGTAGCGGGCGCGCAGCCGGGCGAGTCGCTCCGCCATGGTGCCGCCGTCGCCGGCCCCCAGGCCGTGGAGGTCGAGGCGGCCCTCGACGCAGCTCCGGTAGTCCGGCAGGAAGATGGCGTACCATTCCGCCCCCGGCCACACCGACACGCAGCAGGTGCCGGTGCCGGCCCGCCAGGCGGCGACCTGGGCGGCCCAGTCCGGGCCGCTGCGGGCGATGCCGGTCCCGAGATGCCATAGGCCGGTCAGCAGCGGCAGCCCGACGGCGACGGCGCACGCCGCGGCGACCGCCCGCCGGCCCGCCGGGAGAGCGTCGCGGAGCCGGGGTGCCGCCATGGCGGTGAGCGCGCACAGCAGCATGGCGCTGGTCTGGTAGAAATAGCGCGAGGCGTTGAAGGACGGCAGGTAGACGGTCGGGTCCACCGGCGCCGACACGATGGCGGCGGCGGCGACGACGCCGGCCGCCAGCCCGGTCAGCAGGATGGTGGTGCCGTGGGCGCGCCAGCCGAACAGCCGGCCGAGGGCGAGGACGAGGGCGGCCATCGCCGCCGCCGCGACCGCCGCCGCGCCCCGCGGACCGAGTGCGCCGGTCAGGGCGGACAGCACGTCGTTCGCCATGGCGTAGCCGAGGGTCGGCGTGAGCACCGACTTGAAGAACAGCGCCGCCGGCACCAGCAGCAGCTTGTCGGCCAGCGGCACGGCGGCCGGCTGCACCACCGCGCTGCCCGACAGCTTCATGGCGAGCATCTGCGCCGCCAGCCCGGCGACGACGACCGCGGCGTTGACGATGACGTCCCGCCGCCGGTCGAGCAGCGCCTTGACGACGAAGGCGGGCGCCAGCAGGGCGGCCGGCGGCCCGGTCAGCACCGCGAAGGCGAGCACGCCGTTGTAGGCCAGCGCCTTGCCGCGGCCCGGCCGGTCGCGGTCGAGGAGGACCAGGAAGGCCGCGAGCCCCAGCGGGAAATGGGACATCATCGGCGTCAGCCACACCTCGTTCTGCGGCAGGACCACCAGGACGCCCAGCGCCATCGCCGCGCGCACCGCCGGCGGCCGGGCGTAGCTGGCACCGGCGAAGGCGATGATGGCCACCGGCAGGAGATGGACGAGCAGGGCCGCCCCCTCCATCAGGTAGGGCACCGCCTCCGGCAGGTCCGCCTGCGCCAGTTCGAAGGAGAGGAAGGCGACCAGGTTGTTGAAGAGCTGGAAGTAGCCGCGGTAGTGCAGCATGAGCAGCGTGCCGAGCCCGTCGATCTCCGCCGCCCGCGACAGGAACCAGCCGTCCTCGGCCACCAGCCGGGGATGGGCGAAGAGCCAGGGCGCCCGGGCGTAGGACAGGGCAAGGGCGGCGGCGAGTATCGCCCAACCGCTCCAGCGCGGTACGGCGGACGGGCTCGCGAGGGGGACGGTGCCGGCGGTGGCGGTCGCGGAACTGGCGGACATGGCGGAGACGCCCGGACGTGGTGGTCGCATCGGCGCGACCATACCCAGCGCGTGACCGTTCCGCCAGCCGGGGCGCGCCCGCGTCACGCGGCGGACGGGCCGACGGTCCGGCGCAGGAAGTCGATCAGCGCATGGACGGCCGCCGGGGTGTGGCGAAGTTTCGGATAGTAGAGGTGCCAGCCCGGAAAGACCGGCGAGAATTCCTCCAGGACCGGGACCAGCCGACCCGCCTCGATGAGCGGGCGCAGCCATCGGTCGGACCAGTAGGCGAAGGCGATGCCGACACCCTGCGCCGCGGCCTCCAGGGCGACGTCGCGGTGGGACACGATCAGCGGACCGTCCACGGCGACGGCGATCCAGCGGCCGTCCTGCTGGAATTCCCAGTTGTACAGCTTGCCGCTGCCCGGCTTGCGCCAGTTGATGCAGCGGTGGCCGTGGAGATCGGCCGGGGTCGCCGGCCGGCCATGGCGGGCCAGATAGTCCGGCGATGCCACGGCCAGCTGGCGGAGGTCGCCGCCCAGCGGAACGGCGATCATATCCTTGTCTAGGAGTTCCCCGAGGGTGATGCCGGCGTCGAAGCCCGCCTTCACGATGTCGGTCACCGCATCGTCGATCGCCAGTTCCAGGACGACGTCGGGATAGCGCTCGCGAAAGCGCCCGAGCAGCGGTTCCACCAGGAACGCGCACGCCGGACGCGGCAGATGCAGCCGGACCGTGCCCGCCGGCGTGCCGCGGAGGCTGGCGATGTCCTCCACCGCCGCTTCCATCTCCTCCATGGCCGGCCTGAAGCGCGCCAGCAGGCGGGTGCCGGCCTCGGTCAGCGAGAGGCTCCGGGTGGTGCGGTTGAGCAGCCGTACGCCCAGCCGCGCTTCGAGTTCGCGGATGGTCTGGCTGAGCGTGGACGGCGAAATTCTGAGCTGGGCGGCCGCACGGGCGAAGCTGCCCTGCTCGGCGATCACCGCAAAGGCGCGGAGGTCCGCGAACTCGTGCCCTCGCATTATGCCTCCAAACCCAATGAACGCGTTCGGTATCTGGACGATAGTCCAATGAATTGGGTCCCGCTAGAGTCCGAGCCGGCCGACGCCGGACCGCAGGAGGAGCGGCGTCGCGCCATCATCGACATTGACGGGATCATCGGCATGAACGAATCCACGAGCCGGACTTTCCTGATCACCGGCGCCAGTTCGGGCTTCGGCCGGGCCTTCGCGGAAGCGGCCCTGGCCGCCGGCCACCGAGTCGCCGGCACGGTGCGCAACGGGACCGACCGCGACGCCTTCGCCGCCCTCGACCCGAGCCGCGCCGGCGCCGTTCTCCTCGACGTCACCGACGCCGCGGCGATCGGGCCGGCGGTGGCCGGCGTGGAACGGGATCTCGGCCCCATCGACGTGCTGGTCAACAACGCCGGCTACGGCCACGAAGGGACGCTGGAGGAATCGCCGATCGAGGAGCTGCGCCGCCAGTTCGAGGTCAACGTGTTCGGCGCCGTCGCGATGATCAAGGCGGTGCTTCCCGGCATGCGCGCACGACGCCGCGGCCACATCGTCAACATCACCTCGATGGGCGGCTTCATCACCATGCCGGGCATCGCCTACTACTGCGGCAGCAAGTTCGCGCTGGAAGGGATCTCCGAGGCCCTGGCGCAGGAGGTGGCCGGCTTCGGCATCAAGGTCACCGCCGTCGCGCCCGGCTCGTTCCGCACCGACTGGGCGGGGCGGTCGATGATCCGGACCGCCCGCAGCATCGCCGACTACGATGCGCTGTTCGATCCCATCCGCAAGGCGCGGGAGGAAAAGAGCGGCCGCCAGGCCGGCGATCCCGCCAAGGCGGCGCAAGCCCTGCTCCGGATCGTCGAGGCCGACGCCCCGCCGATGCACCTGCTGCTCGGCACCGACGCCCTGACCCTGGTCCGGCGGAAGCTCGACGCCCTCGGCGCCGAGATCGCCGCCTGGGAGACGGTGACCCGGTCGACCGACCACACCCCCGGCGGGCCCCCCTGACCTCGCCGCCCCGGCCGCCCGGCCGGGGCGTACGTATCCCCTTTACCGCCCGGGCGATATGCTGTAGGTCGACACGCGACTGTGCCCATCACCGCGTTGCCCCGTCATGGTCGATCAAACCGCAGAGGCCCATCGGCCCGACGCCGAGCCGGTCGGTCTCACGGAACGGCATCCCGTGTCCGCGGGCCGGCGCGTGCTCGCCCTGGCGCGCCTGATGCGGCCGCACCAGTGGATCAAGAACGGCTTCGTCCTCGCTCCGCTGTTCTTCACCCCGTCGGCGGTGTCGACCGGGTCGGTGGTGCGGGCGGTGCTGGCGGCGCTGTGCTTCTGCCTGGTGGCGAGCGCGGTCTACATCGTCAACGACTACGTCGACCGCGAGGCCGACCGCAGCCACCCCACCAAGCGCCTGCGGCCGATCGCCGCCGGGCTGGTGTCGCCGGCGCTCGCCTTCGCCGCCATGGCGGCGCTGCTGGCGGCCGGGCTCGGCGGCGCGTTCCTGCTGGCGCCGGCGTTCATGGCCTTCGCCGCCGCCTATCTCATGCTCAACCTGGGCTATTCGCTGCGCCTGAAGCACGTCGCCATCCTCGACGTGCTGATCATCGCCGTCGGCTTCGTCATGCGGGTCGAGGCCGGGGCGGTGGTGGTGGCGATCACGCCCAGCGTCTGGATCCTCGTCTGCACCTTCCTGCTGGCCCTGTTCCTGGCGCTGGCCAAGCGGCGCGACGACCTCGTCCGCGACCTCGGCGCCAGCCACCGCAAGGCGCTCGACGGCTACAACAAGCCGTTCCTCGACACCGCCTTCACGGTGGTCGTGGCCGCCCTCGTCGTCTCCTACATCATCTACACGACCGACGACGACGTCGTGCTGCGCATGGAGACGAGCCGGCTGTACCTGACCATCCCGTTCGTCGTCGCCGGGGTGTTCCGCTATCTGCAACTGACGCTGGTCGAGGAGCGGTCGGGCTCGCCGACGCGCATCGCCGTCAGCGATCCCTTCATGGTGGCGACCATCCTCGGCTGGATCGCCACCTTCGCCGCCCTGATCTATCTCTGAGAAGGATTCCCGCCTTGCCGGCCTTTTCCCGCGCCGCCCTGACGCGCGCCGAGCACCTGACGGTGGCGACGGTGGCCGTGTCGGTCGCCGCCTTCGCCCTGGCCGGAGTGCTGGCCGGCTGGGACGAGGTGGTGGGCCCGGTGTCGCGGCTCGACCCGGCGGTGGTCGGCGGCATGCTCGGCCTGTCGCTGGTCAACTACGCCCTGCGGACCCTGCGCTGGCGCCTCTTCGAGGAGCGGCTCGGCATCCATGTCCCGCCGGTCCGCACCGCGCTCTACTTCGCCGCCGGCTTCGCCCTCACCGCCACCCCCGGCAAGATCGGCGAGGCGTTGCGCCTGTGGCTGCTGGAGAAGCGCCACGGCGTGCCCTACACCCGCTCGGCGCCGCTGCTGATCGGCGACCGCGTCGCCGACGCCAACTCGGTGGCCGCCCTCTGCCTGGTCGGCTTCGCCGTGTTCGCCGACCAGGCCTGGATCGGCGCCGTCCTGCTCGCCGGCCTGGTGGCCGGCAACGCCGCGCTGATGCGGCCGGCGGCGCTGGAGGCGCTGGTCGGCGTCGCCTTCCGCCTGCTCGGCCGGCGCGGCGCCCGGCTGTTCGCCGGGGCGCGGACGGCGCTGCGGCGCAACGTCCGCCTCTTCGCGCCGCGCCTGTTCCTGACCACCCTGGTCCTCGGCTGCCTCGGCTGGCTGGCGGAGAGCCTGGCCTTCCACTGGCTGCTGACCGCCTTCGGCACCGGCACCACCCTGGCCGAGAGCGTCTTCATCTTCGCCTTCTCCATGCTGGTCGGCGCCGTCTCCATGCTGCCGGGAGGGCTCGGCGGCACCGAGGCGACGATGGTCGCCCTGCTGGTTGCCACCGGGACCGACCCGGCGACGGCGCTGGCGGCCACCGCGGTGATCCGCCTCACCACCCTGTGGTTCGCCGTGGTGGTCGGCTTCGCCGCGCTGCCCTTCGCCCTGCGCGGCACCGCCCGACGGAGCGTCCCGGCATGAGCCGCTGGCACACCCTGACCCTGGCCGGCTGGGGCCGCACCGCGCCGGCCACCGCCCCCGCCGCCCGGCCCGAGCGGCTGGCCGAGGTGGCGTCGTCGGTCGCCGACGCCCGCGCGGCCGGTGCCACGGTCCTGGCCCGCGGCCGCGGGCGCAGCTACGGCGACCAGGCGGTGAACGGGGCCGGCCGCGTCGTGCTGATGGAGCGCCTCGACCGCATCACCGCCTTCGACCCGGCCAGCGGCGTCGCCACCTGCGAGGCCGGCGTCACCTTCGCCGACCTGATGGCGACGTTCCTGCCGCGGGGCTGGATGGTGCCGGTCACCCCGGGCACCGCCTTCGCCACGGTCGGCGGCGCCATCGCCAACGACGTGCACGGCAAGAACCACGACCGGATCGGCAGCTTCGGCGACCATCTCGCCTGGCTGGCGCTGCTGCTGCCCTCGGGCGAGGTGCGCCGGGTGACGCCGGACGGCGATCCCGCCCTGTTCGCCGCCACCGTCGGCGGCTGCGGTCTGACCGGGCTGGTGCTGGAAGCCGGTGTGCGGCTGGTGCCGGCGGCGTCGCGCTGGATCCGCATGCGCGAGCGGCGCATCGCCGATCTCGATGCCTTCCTCGCCGCCTTCGCCGAGGCGCGGGAGACCGCCACCTATTCGGTCGGCTGGATCGACGCCCTGGCCCGCGGCGGCGCGCTGGGACGCGGCATCCTCGAGACCGGCGAGGTGGCGGACGGCGTCGCCGCCGAACTGGCGCCGCGGACCGCCCGGCGGGTGCCCGTCGACTTCCCCTCGCTGGCCCTGAACCCGCTGTCGGTGGCCGCCTTCAACGCCGTCTACCGGCGCCGCGTGCCGGCCGCCGGGCGTGAGCGGACGGTGCCGATGGAGACGTTCTTCTACCCGCTCGACGCCATCCACGAATGGAACCGCATCTACGGCCGGCGCGGCTTCCACCAGTTCCAGTGCGTGCTGCCCGACGCCGAGGCGCCGACCGGCATCCGCCGCCTCCTGGAGGCGATCGCCGGGGCGCGCGCCGCCTCCTTCCTGGCGGTGCTGAAGACGCTCGGCGGGACGGGGCGCGGCATGCTCTCCTTCCCCATGCGCGGCGTCACGCTGGCCCTCGACCTGCCGCACCGCGCCGGCGTGGCGGACCTGCTGACGACCCTGGAGCGGCTGACGCGCGACCATGGCGGACGGATCTACCTCGCCAAGGACAGCGCGCTGTCGGCCGAGGGGCTGGCCGCCATGTACCCGCGCCTGGAGGAGTTCCGCGCCGTGCTCGCGACCGTCGATCCCGACCGCCGGCTGTCGTCCGACATGGCGCGGCGCCTGCGCATCCACGGCGGGGACCGGGCATGACCGCGGAAACCTGGCTGATCCTCGGCGCCTCGTCGGCCGTCGCCCGCGCCTTCGCGCGGGTCGCCGCCCGCCAGGGCTGTGCGGTCCTGCTGGCCGGCCGCGACCGCGACGACCTGGAACGCACCGCCGCCGACCTCGCCACCCGCTGCGGCGTGCCGGCCGAGGCCCTGCCGTTCGACGCCGCCGACACCGCCTCCCACGCCGCCTTCGCGGCGCGGGCCCGCGCCGCGGCGCCCGGCACCCTCAACGTGTTCCTCGCCTTCGGCCTGATGCCGGAGCAGGCGGCGATGGAGCGCGACGTCGCCCTGGCGCTGTCCTGCGTCCAGGCCACCTACGTCGGCGCCGTCTCGGTGCTCGGCCATCTGGCGCCGCTGCTGGAAGCGCAGGGGTGCGGCCGGGTGGTGGTCCTCGGCTCCGTCGCCGGCGACCGCGGGCGCCTGCCCAACCACATCTACGGCTCCGCCAAGGCCGGCCTCCACGCCTATGCCCAGGGCCTGCGGGCACGCCTGTTCCGCAAGGGCGTGACGGTGACGACGGTCAAGCCGGGATTCCTCGACACGGCGATGACCTGGGGCCTGAAGGTGCCCCTCGCCGCCTCGCCCGAGTCCTGCGCCGCCGCCTGCTGGGCGGCCGCCAAGCGCGGCCGGGAGGTGGTGTACTTCCCATGGTTCTGGTATGGAATCATGACCGTCATCCGCAGCATCCCCGAGCCGCTGTTCAAGCGCCTGTCCATCTGACCGCCGGCAGACGGGCGGCACGGCCGCCGTGGCGGCCCGCCCCGCCCTGAAACTATTTTCGGGCGCCGGGATTAGGCGCCGGGCGTCGCACCAAGATGGGACGGGCGGTGGCGGGAACGGGTTCCGCCGGCCGGACCCGCATCCCCTGTACCGCCTGGCGCGATGTTCAACCTGAAAAACGACCTGTCGGAGCACCTGCGGAACCTGCGGAGATACGCGCTGGCGCTGGTCCGCAACCGCGACGACGCCGAAGACCTCGTCCAGGAGACTCTGGTGCGCGCCATCGCCGGCGCCGGCGGCTTCCGCCAGGAGGCCGACCTGCGGCGCTGGCTGTTCGGCATCCTGCACCACGTCCACGCCTCCAGCGCCCGCCGCTACCAGGTGCGTGCCCGCGCCGCGTCGATGCTGGAGGACTACGCCGACGACACCGTGCCGGCGGCGCAGCCCGAACAGGTGGAGCTGCAGCGGACCATGGACGCGCTCTTCGACCTGCCCGTCGAACAGCGCCAGGCCCTTGTGCTGGTCGCCCTGGAAGGACAGACCTACCAGGAGGCTGCGGCCATGCTGAACATTCCCATCGGTACGCTGATGTCCCGCCTGGCGCGCGGCCGCGAAGCGTTGCGCAAGGCCACCGACCGGGACTCCGGACCGGCGAAGCTGCGCGTGGTGAGGTGAATCGATGTCCCGGACGAACGACCGAATTCCCACCGAAGACGATCTGCACGCCTACGTCGACGGCCTGATCGATCCCGCCCGCCTGCCCGACGTCGAGGCCTGGCTCGAGGCCAATCCGGCCGAGGCGGCGCGGCTGCGCCAGTACCACCGGCTCAACCGCGAGATCCGCGCCGGGCTGGACCGGCTCACCGCCGCCACGCCGCCCGCCGGCGCCGCCCTGGAGCAGCGCCTCTATCGGCGCCTGCTGTGGCGGGCGGCGCTGCGCCGGGTGGGAACCGCCATCGCCGCCTCGCTGATGCTGGCCGGCGGCTGGGGCCTGCGGGACTGGGCGGAGCCCCGCGCCGCGGATCTCGCGAGCGACGGCGTCCCCCTGTTCGCCGACGAGGCGGCCGAGGCCCACCACACGCTGGCGGTGCGCTCGCGCATGGCCGGCCCCGTCCAGCCCGTCGTCGCGCCCGACCCGGCCCTGCAGGCGCGTCAGGCGGCGGCGCTGGCGGCGACCGCCGGGCGCTTGGTGACGCTGCCCCGCGCCGCCGCCGGCCTGCAGTATCTCGGCTCCGATCTGGTGCCCTGGGACGAGGGCACCGCCCTGCAGATCGCCTACCGCGAGAACGACGGCGAGTTGATCACCCTGTTCGTCGTCACCGAGGAGGACGAGGTGAGCACCACGCCGAAGGCGATCGAACGCGACGGGCTGCGCCTGGTCTATTGGCAGTCCGGCCGCGTCGCCTACACGCTCGGCGGGGACGACACGGACGAGGATCTGCTGCGTGTCGCCAACCAGATGGCAGAGACCACGGGTTGACCGGCGAGCTTCCGCGCGCCATGGGCCGGCTGCTGACGGTGGCGCCGGCGTCGGTGCTGTTCGCCCTGGTGTGGCTGCTGACCACGGACCGGGAACGCGCGCCGGCGTTGCCGCCCCACCCCGGACGCCGCGGCGGAACCCCGACGGGGTAGCTGGAAAAGATCGCCGGCAAGCCGGGATTGCGGGGGCGGGTGGCGGCGAATATGCCGCGACATACCCACAAGATCGGGCCGACGCCGATGCCGCTGCTCACCCCCGGAGACCCGTTCCCACACTTCAGCGGGCGCACGCCCAACCGGCCGGACTTCCACTTCGACTCCATGGCCGGGCGCTACCTGGTGCTGAGCTTCTTCGTTTCGGCAGGGCTGGGATTCGGCGAGCGCTTCCTGCAGCGCGTCGCCGCGATGGGCGAGCGCTTCGACGACCGCCACTGCTCGTTCTTCGGCGTCAGCATCGATCCGACGGACGAGAGCACGGGGCGGCTGCGCAACCGCACGCCGGGCCAGCGCTTCTTCTTCGACAGCGACATGCGCATCAGCCGGCTCGGCGGCGCGGTGGCGGCGCCCGCCGCTGACGGCGGCGCTCCGCCGACCTACGAGCCCGCCACCTACGTGCTCGACCCGGCGCTGCGCGTCGTCGCGGTGGAGCGCTTCCGGGACGCCGACGGCCACGCCGACTGGCTCGCCGGCGTCCTGGCATCCCTGCCCGCCGTGCCGGAGCCGTTCGCGGCGCCGTGCCACGCCCCGGTGATGATCGTGCCGCGGATCTTCGATCCCGTCCTGTGCGACCGGCTGGTCGCCGCCTACGAGACGGACGGCGGCGGCGAGTCCGGCTACATGGTGGAGCGCGACGGCCGGACGATGCCGATGCTCAATCCCGCCATGAAGCGGCGGCGCGACGCGTCGGTCGACGATCCGGCCCTGCGCACGACGGTCGTCGACCAGATCCGCCGCCGTCTCCTCCCCGCCCTCGAGCACGGCTACCAGGCCCGCATGTCGCGCATCGAGCGCTACATCGTCGCCAGCTACGACGCCGAGAGCCGCGGCCATTTCCGGGCCCACCGGGACAACACCACCAAGGGAACCGCGCACCGCCAGTTCGCCGTGTCGATCGGGCTCGACGACCGCTACGCAGGTGGCGAGATGTGGTTCCCGGAATACGGCCCCGCCCTGTACCGTCCCCCGGTCGGCGGCGCGCTGGTCTTCTCGTGCTCGCTGCTGCACGAGGTCCGGCCGGTGACCGCCGGCCGGCGGATGGTGTTCCTGACCTTCCTCTACGACGACCGGCAGGCGGCCGTCCGGCGCAACAACCGCCAGTTCCTCGACCAGCCCGCGCCGGCGCCGAGCGAGCCGGCGGCCGCGTAGGCCGGCCCCCGCGTTAGGCGAACGTCAACCTTCCCACCGTATGGGTTGCGGATCTCCCACCCGAACACGACGCCTTCCGGCCGGCGGCCGGCCGGAAGCGCGGGGGCCGATCCATGGCGTTGCAGAGCACCATCACCTTCGACGAGACCGCCGCCGCCATCGCCGCGGTGCAACCGTCGGTCGAGGCGATCCTGACCGCGGCGGTCGCCAGCCTCGGCCGTCCCTATGTGACCGACGCCACCCTCGACATCCTGGTCAAGGCCGACGATCTCGGCACCACCATCCTCGCCACCGGGGGACCCGGCGGCCTGGTGCCGGTGCGCCAGTACACGCAGCCCTCGGACATGCTGCTGAAGAACCTGCCGGCCCTGCCCGCCGATCCCGCCGCCTGGCACAAGCAGGCCGCCGGCACGGTCTACGACGTCCGCCAGGCGACCGCCGCCTACGAGATCACCACCGGGATCGACGCCAACGGCGCGGCGCCCGACATCATCATCACCGTGAACACCCAGGCGGTGACGGAAGGCTGGTTCTACTTCGATCCCAACCCCCGTGACCGCACGCCGATCGACGAGCCCCTGGTCCCCGACGATCAGTACGACTTCTACGACGTGATGCGCCACGAGCTGGCGCACGGCCTCGGCCTGTCGGGGCTGCGCGACGACGACACCGGCGCCATCGGCTCCACCATGACGGTGTTCGACCGCTGGACCATCTACCAGGGCGCACAGCCGAACCCCGCGCCCTTCTTCGCCGGGCCGAGCGCCACCATGGTGTACGGCCAGCCGGTGCCGCTGGTGGACGGCAACCTCTTCCACTACAGCACCGCCGTCGGCGACATGGGCGGGCTGTTCGAACCGGCGACGCACCCGGGAACGCGCCTCGACCTCACCGCCCTCGACATCGCCATCCTGCGCGACCTCGGCCTCAACAACCTGGCCAACGACAGCACCGGGACCGCGGGCAACGACAGCCTCGCCGGCACGCCGCTCAAGGACAACATCGCCGGCGGCGCCGGCGACGACACGCTGCTGGGCGGCGACGACGCGGACGTGCTGGCCGGCGGCGCCGGCAACGACGTCCTCTCCGGCGACCCCGTCGGCGCCGCCAACGCCGACATCCTGCTGGGCGGCGCCGGCAACGACTACGTCGACGGCGGCGGCGGCGACGACCATCTCGACGGCGGTGCCGGACGCGACACGATGCTGGGGCTCGCCGGCGCCGACGTGGTGTCGGGCGGGGAAGGCGACGACAGCCTGTTCGGCGACTACTACACCGACCGCTACCGCGCCGGCACCAACGCCGGCCTCGCCCAGGACGCCACCAACGCCGACGTGATCGACGGCGGCGGCGGCAACGACTGGATCGCCGGCGGGGCCGGTCCCGACGTGCTGACCGGCGGCACCGGCGCCGACACCTTCTCCATCGCCGACCCCTCGGAATCGGCGCCGGGATCGCGCGACCGCATCGCCGATTTCCGCGGCCGCCTGACGGAATCCTTCGAGGGCGGGCACACCGTCACCTTCTCCTCGGTCGGCGGCGCCACCGCGCAGCTCGTTCCCGGGCAGGAGATCGTCGATTTCCGCGGGGCCGGCGCCCACACCCAACGCGACGTCATCGATCTCTCGGAGATCGACGCCCGGTTCGCCGAGCCGGGCAAGCAGGGCTTCACCTTCATCGGCGAGGCCGGCTTCTCCGCCGCCGGCCAGGTGCGCTGGGCGGTGGAAGGCAACAACGTCGTGGTCGAGGGCAACACCGACGACGACCTCGCCGCCGAGTTCTCCATCGAGCTGACCGGGATCGGCGGCTCCTACCAGCTGACGGCGCTGGACTTCAACCTCGGCAGCGACGACTCCGCCGCCTTCCTGCTGGGCGACGTCGACCAGCCCTGGACGGCCGGCGGCGCGGCCGCCCCCGAGGGGATCATCCTCGACCTCGCCGCCCGGACGGTGGCCGACGGGCACGGTGCCGTGCAGTCTGTCCCCTATGCCCGCAACGCCATGGGCACCTACCACGGCGACAGGGTCGTCGGCGACGACGCGGCCAACACCCTATGGGGCGAGGACGGCAACGACACGATGATCGGCGCCACCGGCGCCGACACCATGCATGGCGGTTACGGGCTGGACCAGCTGTCGGGCGGCGCCGGCGACGACGAGATCTACGGCAACGCCGCCACCGACCGGCTGTGCGGCAACCGCGGCAACGACGTGCTGTTCGGCGGGTCGGGCGACGATCTGGTCTACGGCAACCTCGACGCCGATATCCTCTACGGCAACCGCGGATCCGACACGTTGTTCGGCGGGACCGACGCCGACACCCTGTTCGGCGGCCTGAACGCCGACGTCCTCTACGGCGGGGCCGGCGACGACCGGCTGTACGGCAACCGCGGCAACGACACCCTGTGGGGCGGCGAAGGGGCCGACCGTTTCGAGATCGGCGGCGGTGCCGGGGCGGATCTCGTCGCCGACTTCGCGCCCTGGGCCGGCGACCGGGTGGTGATCGCTCCGGGCGCGGCCTGGAGCCTCGGCCAGGACGCCGGCGGCAACGCCGTGCTGGCCCTGGCCGACGGCCATTCGGTGACGCTGCAGGGGATCGCCCCGTCCGCCGTGCAGGCCGGCTGGATCCTCGCCGGCTGACCGGCCGTCCCGCTCCGTCCCTCGCCGGCGGGCGAGGGACGGCGGACGGGATCACACGGCCTGGAGATAGGCCGGATCGAGCTGCCCGTGACGGAAGGGGATCCAGTCCTTATGGTCCGGCCGGTAGTAGAGGCCGTACGGGTTCTTGAAGAAGATCTTCTGCATGGGCTGGCCCCCCTCACGCTGGGTGCGCTCGTGATCCACCAGCGGCGAGGGGGCGAAGATCTTCTCCCAGAGCTCGGTGTTGTCGACCTCCCGTCCGGCGTTCTTCACGTAATCCCGGGCGGTGTCGCTGAGCTGCCACGCCTCTTCGACCATCGCGTAGTAGTCCACGGTGCCTTCAGCCATGATTCTCGTCCTCGAAAAGGTTCGGCGCCTTTGATTTAGCGCGAACGGGCCGGCAGGAAAAGAGATTCGGTGGGGAGCCGGCCGGTCAGCGGCGGCGCAGCAGGCGGCTGGCGACGCGCAGCGGTGCCGACACCCGCCACGAGGTGGAGGCGTAGATCCCGTCCAGGGCGGCGCGCAGCGCGTCGCGCTCGCCGGTGCGATGGTGCATCTCCGACAGCGCGGCGTCGCGTTCCGCCAGCGTCGCGGCGTAGGCCGCGCGCGCCGTCTCCGCCTCCGTCAGCGCATGGTCGCGCACCTCTTCCGCGGCGGCGCGGGCGTGGCCGGCGCGTTCCGCCGCCAGAGCCGCCTCGCCGGCGGCGCGGGCGCACAGGCGGACCGCCTCGTCGGCACCGCATACCCGCAGGTCGGCGACGATGCGCCCGCCGCCGCGCAGCCGCCCCAGGACGCCGGACGGCAGCGGCAGCTCGATCCAGCCCTGCCCCTCGAGGCCGACCCAGACGAGCCGGCCGTCCGGGCCGCCGGGCCACAGGACGAGGGCACCGCGCGGCTGCGCCTCCAGGACCCCGCGGTCGGGCTCCAGCCGCCAGAGCTCCCCGCCGCCGGCGTCGATGACGCGCAGCGACACCACGTCGAACACGCCGGACCGTTCGCCGAAGTCGAAACGCACGCCGCGCGGGGCGTGGGCGACGGGCGGCAGCACGAGCTCGAGGCGTTGGGGAACCGGCACGAGATCGAGCGCGGTCACCGCCGTCGGCGGCTCGGTGTACGCATCGCCCAGACGCACGTACGCCTTGACGCGGCTGCGCGGCACGGCGGCGGGCGCCAGCTGCACGTCCGCGCCCACGCCGCGGGCCGCGGCGACGGCCGCGGCGTCGCCGGCCAACGCCGCCTCCAGCAGGCGGCGCGCCGCCCGCGGCCGCGCCGGCAGCACCCAGCCGCGGGCACCCAGCGGAAAGGCGTTGGCGGGAAAGGCCGGCACGTCCACCAGCCGCGGCACCTTCAGCCCTTCGGCCAGCGCGTAAGGCATCGACGGCGCGCCGACGAAGGCGCGGGCCGCGGCGATCAGCCGCGCCAGCTCCAGGCCGTCGCGGGCGGTCACGAGCTCCCCGGCGATCCCGGCGTACACCGGCGCGTCCTCCGGCAGGCCGACCATGACGACCGGACCCAGCCCCTTCAACAGCGCGGCGAAGAACTCGGCCGGCTGGTGCCGGTAGCGCGGGGTCAACGACAGCACGATCGGCCCGTCGCGGCGCACCGGCTCCTCCCCCTCGGGAAGGTGCAGGAAGCGGCCGACCCCGGACACGCGCACCCCGGCGGCACGGGCGTGCGCCTCCACCAGGTGCAGGCGGTCCAGCGGCTCCAGGCGGAAGCGGTCGAGCACCAGGTCGACGCCCAGCGCCGCCGCCGGCACGTGCTCCAGCGGCAGGCCCTGGCTCAGCACCTCGCCGCGGGCCCGGGCGCCGAAGCCGGGGGCGAGGCGCACCGGCACCTCGGCCACGTCGACCCGGCGGATGCCGGGCTGGGCCAGCAGCAGGGGCGCCAGGAACTCGGCCATGGCGGCGCTCATCACCCGGCCGCCGACGCCGGGGTCGCGGCAGACGTTCAGCACCAGCCGCTCCACGCCAGCCGCCGCCAGCGCCGGCAGCGCGTAGACCACGTCGCCCATGTTGCCGCTGTGCACGGCGCTGCGCGCGCCGTCGGGAGCGTCGCCGTGGCGGGCGATGAGGGTCAGCATCGGCCTACAGCCCCAGCGCCGCGAGGGCGCGGTCGAGGGCCGCCACCCAGTCGGCCTGGCCGGCGCGTTTCCAGTTGACCAGGTCCGGCATCGAGTCGGCCGGGCGCCAGCGCGCCACCACGTCCGCCACGCCGTCGGCCGCCGCGGCGAAGACGAACGGCGCCGTCGACGGGCCGCCGACGAGGACGGCCGGCTTCAGCAGCGCGTTGGCCAGCGTTGCGACTTCAGCGTCGGCCGTCACCACCAGATCGTGCTGGGCCAGCAGGTCGAGCCAGGCCGCCTCGCCGGCGACGGCCCGGACGGCGACACCGTCGAGATCCGGCAGGGCCAGGAACAGGGCGGCCGTGGGCGCGCCCAGCGTCGTCGCGGCGCCGTGCGCCAGCGTCCGCGCCAGGGCCACGCCGCGCTCGGCCAGCCGCTCGTCGGCGACCACCAGGATGCGTTCCAGCCGCCGGCTCGGCGCCTCGGGCAGCGGCCGGTAGAGCGCCGGCGGCGGCAAGGCGGCGGCCGGGCGCAGCAGCTTGGCCGGGGGCACCGGCGTTGCGTCTTCAGCGAAGCCGTCGAGGGCGACGACGAGGTCGGCGCGGGCCGCCGCCGCGGCCAGGCCGTCGCCGATCGCCGGGACGTGCAGCGTGTTCCAGGGGATCGCCGGGCGTGCCTCGGCGGCGAGCGCCCCGATGCCGGCCGCGGCGTCGGCGGAAGGGGTGAGGACGAGCAGGGTGCGGGCCGGTTCCATCGGGACTCCACGCTGAATTGCGAACACGGCGACCGTTCCGCCGGTCACCGCCCACGCAGAACTTGCAACAGGCGGGCGGCCCAGCCGCCAAGCCGCCGTCGCCGCGCCGCGCCGCCCAGACGGGCGTGCAGCGCCTGGACGTGGGACGGCGCCTCGGCCCGGAAGCGCGCCTCGTCGGCGGCGTTGTGGCGCATCGCCGGGGTGAGGAAGGCGTCGACCTCCGCCGCCGCCGGTCCGTCCACGGCGGCCCGCAGGGCGGCGACGTCCAGCGATTCCAGCGCTCCGCCGACGCAGGCGCGCCAATCCTCGAGAAGCGCCTGATAGCGCAGGAAGACCCGCGGGAAATCCCGGGTCGCCTCCTCCGCCTCGGCCATGTGGCGGTACCACAGCTCGTAGGAGCGGTCCAGCGGCAAGCCGTCGCGCTTGTGCAGCGACTGCGCCACCTCGTAGGGGTGGCGCCCGATCAGGACGAAGACCGGGCGGGCGCCGACCTCGGCGAACAGCGGCAGCCACAGCGGCAGCAGCCGGCACATCCGCGGGTCCTTCATGCCCCAGTCGCCGGGGCGGTCGAAGTCGTGGCGCAGCACGTCGACGATCTCGCGCGCCAGGGCCCGCACCTCCGTGCGGGTGGTCCAGCCCCCGGGCAGCGGCGCCGGGTCGCTCCAATGGGAGCCGAGCGCCCGCAGGAGACGCTCGTGGATCGGCACGATGGAGTTGTGCTCCCAGAACCCCATCTCGTTGGAGCCTTCCTCCGGCGGCATCAGGTTGCTGCCGAAGTCGAGGCCCAGCTTGTGGAAGGTCCCGGCCAGCGCCGACGTGCCGCTGCGGTGCATCCCCAGCACGACGAGCGCCCGGTTGGCGGTGGGCATGGGCCGGCGTCCGCGACGGCTCAGGCCGCGGCGGCCGGCGTCGCCGCGCCGAGATAGCCGAAGCGGCGCAGGGCGTCGCCGCTCACCTCCTCCAGCGTTCGCACCGTCGCCTCGTCGAGAAGGCGCTGCCAGCGGTACAGCGAGGGGGGCGTCTCCACCAGCGCGGCCGCGGGAGCCGCCGCCGCGGGGTCGAGGTCGAGCCGGTGCAGCAGGTCGCTCACCGTGTCGAGCGGCCGGGTGCAGAGATCCTCCAGCCGGATGCGGATGTAGCGCCCGCCCATCACCCGCTCGCCCCACTCGGCGACCCCCAGGTTGGCACGGCCCCACAGGGCGCACGACGCCACCGCCGTCTCGTCCTCGGCGGCGGCGCGGCCGAACATGGCGTCGTGGTGCTTCCTGAACTGCCACTGGTTGGTCGACACCGCCATGTCGCGGCCGTCGCGCACGACGTGGACGAAGCACATCTCGGGGAAGACGGCGTGGATCAGCGGCAGGATGTACATGGAGCGCGGGTTCTTCCAGCCCCAGCGCCCGGCGGCGCGCGGCCGGTCCCGGAGATAGACGCGGATCTGCGTCCTCAGGCGATGGATCGCCGGCTCGCGCAGGCGCGGCGACAGGCGGCCGACCTCGTAGTCGGTGGCGTGGGTCTCCTCGAGGATGCGGTTGATCAGCTCGTCCAGCAGCGGCTCGTAGTCCATGGCGTCGCCGACGTTGTTGACGTTGGCGCCCATGAACACGCCCGCCCGGTCGAGGACCGCCCGCACGGCCCGCGTGCCGGAGCCGCCGGTGGCGCCGATGACCACGGGACGGCACAGCCCCCCGCGTCCCAGGCTGCGGGCGATCGATTGCCCGAACTCGGTGGGCAGCAGCAGGGCGGAAGGTCGGATCACGGCTCTCGGGTCCCGTCGTCGAAGGAGATGGCGCAAGGCGCGTATTGATGCCAGACCCGGTGCGGGCGAGGCAACGGCTTTGGCCGGCCGAGGGTGTTGCGAATTCAGCGAGGGTTCGGGCATGAAGGATGTCCCGCCGACTCGGATCCGACCGCATGCCCCACTCCGCCGCGCCGCCGCGCCCGATGTCCCTGCCGGTCCTGGTCCTGGCGGGGATCTTCGTTCTCGCCGCCGTCGGCGTGGTGACGGCGAGCTGGACCAGCCCGATCGGCCTGCTGAACATCGACGGCACCCTCTACCTGCGCCTCGCCCGCTTCCTGGAGGAGGGGCGGGGCTTCGCCGCCGGCGTGTTCAAGAGCGGCATCGACCGCGGCGACACCCTGTTTCCCTTCTTCGCGGTGTGGCCGGCCGGCTATCCCGTGCTGATCGCCGCGGCGTCGCTGCTGACGCCGCTGGACGTGTTCTGGGCCTCCAAGCTGGTCAACATCGTCGCCATCGCCGCCGGCCTGGCGATCCTCCACCGCGTGTTCGGCCGCCGGGCGATCGCCCCGGGCGCCCTCTACCTGTTCGCGACGGTGTGGAGCATGCACGCCTGGAGCCTCGCCGAGGCGCCCTTCCTGCCCGTGCAGTTCCTGTTCTTCGCCCTGCTGGCGGCGCTCGACGACAGCCACCGCCCGGGCCGCCTCGCGGCGGCGGCGGCGGCGACCGCGCTGGCGCTGTTCCTGCTGCGCTACATCGGCGCCTACGCCTTCGTCGTCGGCGGGCTGGCGGTGCTGCGCGCCGCCTGGTGGGGGCGCTGGCGCGTCGCCGTGCCGCTGGCCCTGTGGTTCGCCGCCGCCGGACTGCTGGCGCTGGCCTACCTGTGGAACAACCACCTGCAGACGGGATTGTGGACCGGCACCCTGCGCGTGCCCAACACCGTCCCCCTGGCCGATCTGGCGCTGGCCATGGCGCGCAGCGTCTGGGTGGTGGCGAACCCGGTGCTGCAGACCGCCGGCCCGGAAAGCCCGCGGGGGGTTCTGCTGACCCTGCTGTTCGTCGGCGCTCCGGTGCTGGCGGTGGTCCTGACGGGACGGCGGGACCGCCGCGCCTGGCCGATTCTCGATCCGTTCGCCGACCGCTTCGCCGCCTGGGCGGCGGTCTCCGGGCTGGTCTACCTGGCCGCGCTCTACGGTTTGCGGGCGCGCCAGTTCTTCGAGGCGTTCGACCTCCGCTTCCTGGCGACCGGCCTGGTGCCGCTGGCCCTCTGGCTGTTCTGGCGGGTGCTGCGCCGTGGCGGCCGCGCCGCCCGGGTGCTGACGGGGCTGGCGCTCGGCCTGGGGCTGCTGTCGTGGGGGCACAATGTGGCCCGTCCGGCGCTCGCCTTCGTGCGCGGCGGCGGGGCCTCCTATCCCGAGATCCGCCGCGACCTGGCCGAGCGCTTGGCTCCGCTGCCGCCCGGCAGCGTCTACGTCTTCGGTTTCGGCCGGCCGGAGGTCTTCTACCTGCGCCCCGACGTCGCCGTCGTGCACCCCCGCGTGCGGTTCCGTGGCGGCCAGAGCTGGGACGAGTTCCTGGCGACCCTGCGTCCCTTCGGCCGGCCCGTCTACACCGACGGCGACTGGGAGCCGGCTCCGCGCTTCGACGATTCGGTGGTCTCGGCCTACCGCGAGCGGGCCGAAGGCCGCGGCCTGGTCCGTCTGGATTGAGGAGCCCCATGCGCATCCTGATCGCCATTCCCCATTACGCCGAAGGCGGCAGCGGCTACTACGGGTCGACCGGCGCCGACCGCAGCGTGCGGGCGGCGGCGCTGGCCGACACCGTTCTCGCCCTGCACCGGACGCTGGGTGGGCAGCAGTCGCTGCTGCTCAACCGCCGCCACAACGTGCGGGCACGGGCGAACGGTGCGGCCGAGGCGGTGCTGGATGTGGTCGTCTGCACCACCGGCGCGCACCATGCCCTGGACGGGCTCGCCCTGCCCGCCGCGACGTGGCGCCACCATCCCACCGCCGCCGAACCGACGCTCCTCGGCTTCGAGTGCCATGCGGCGCTGGCCGCCGACCTCGACGGCTACGACTGGTACGGCTATCTCGAGGACGATCTGCTGGTCCAGGACCCGCTGTTCCTGGTGAAGCTGGCGTGGTTCCAGTCGCTGGCCGGGCCGTCGGCGCTGCTGCTGCCCAACCGCTACG
Source organism: Azospirillum sp. ST 5-10 (assembly GCF_051225715.1). Lineage (NCBI taxonomy): Bacteria > Pseudomonadati > Pseudomonadota > Alphaproteobacteria > Rhodospirillales > Azospirillaceae > Azospirillum > Azospirillum sp. ST 5-10. Next base: position 60,526 of record NZ_JBPJSP010000002.1, on the reverse strand, counting down.
AGCTGCTGCGCGACTCGCCGGAAAAGCTCTACATCGACGGCCATCTCGATCCCGGTTTCGCCGGGCGCTGGCAGAACGTGCACGAGCAGCCGCGGCTCGCGGGAACGGTGATGGGTGCCAGGGTGGTGCTCCAGCGTCCCAACAATCCGCACGCCGGCTGTTTCATTCTCAGCGCGGCGCAGATGCGCCGGTGGGCCTCCTCCCCTTGGTTTCTCGACCGCGACGTCGCCTTTGCCGGGCCGCTGGAGAGTGCGGCGACGCTGGGCATGCTGAAGACCTTCCGCGTCTACAAGCCGGCGGCCGAATCCGCCGGATTCCTGGAGATCCGCCATCGCAACAACCGCTATCTCGGCAACTGGCTCGCCCGCCCGGAAGTGCCCGCCGAGCCGACCTGGCGGTGACGGTCGGCGGCGAGTCGGGCACGCTGAATTGGTAACGCCGCCGGTGGCGCGGGACTCGGGGCGGTCGGGAGCGGGCCGCGTTGCGACTTCAGCGTGGCGGAGTCGCACAAACGCACGGAGTCGCGCGGATCCTGGGCCGTTCCGTCCGGCGTTACAAATTCAGCGTTGGGCGCGAGTCGTTCGGATGGCGCCTGACGTATCAAATTCAGCGTCCTTCGTGGCGGCCGGAACGCGGCCGTCGGCCGGACCCGACGCCGGTTGCCGTATCAAATTCAGCGTCGGTGCCGGTTGGCGGGGCCCTGGCGTCCCGAGTCTCCGGCCCGCCGCGTCGAAGTTCTGCCGGGGTCGCCGGCTCGCGCTGCCGCCCGGCCCGAATCTATTCGGAAGAGATATCGGGATTCATATAGGAAATGGATTCAAGTTCAGCGTGGATAACCGGGGTTCCGGTTGCGACTTCAGCGTGAAATGAACTTGCCGCGTTTCCAATTCAGCGTCGCCGGTGTTTCAACATCGGCGAGTCCCGATGCTGACGCGTTGCGGACTCTGCGTGGACAATCGAAGGTTCCTGTGGATACGCGTCCCGCCGTCGCTGATTTTGATACGCCGGGTCCGCCGTTTCCAGGGCTGGCGTGGGGTGCGCCGACGCTGAAGTCGCAACGCCCGCCCCGGACGGCGGCGGATGGACGCTGAAGTTGCAACGGAATCTGCCCCGGCCGTTGCGACTTCAGCGAATCCTGGTGTGGTTCCGCCTAGCCATCGCCCCACATTTTGTGTTCTAGCTGGGACATGAACGATGACGGTTCCGCGACGGAGGTGGCGATGGCCAAGATCCACGAGCAGCTGACCCTGGAGGGCCTGGACGCGGTGATGGCGCGCACCAGCGATCCCAAGGAACGGCGGCGCGTGATCATGGCGCACGAATCGCTGAGCAGCGAGGTCGACGCCATCGGCTACCTGCACGCCGGCTTCTGCCAGGCGTCGCTGCCCCACCGCAAACCCAAGGACGAGACCGCTCCCTGGGTGCGCAACAACGGCAAGTACCAGCTCGTCGTGCGGCCCGGCATCCTGCCGCTGCGCGACGGCACGGTCGTCGAGGTCGGCGTCCCCTACGGCGCCAAGGCGCGCCTCATCATGATCTATCTGCAGACCGAGGCGCGCAAGACGCGCAAGCCGGCCATCGACCTCGGTCCCAGCATGAGCGCCTGGCTGCGCCGGCTCGGCCTGTCGCCGACCGGCGGCGAGCGCGGCAACTACAAGCCGGTGCGCGAGCAGGTCATGCGCATCGCGCGCTGCGAGTTCACCCTGCGCACGACCACCGGAAGCTCGACCGCCGAGATCTCCGACCAGCGTCTGATCGACGGCATCAAGCTGTGGCGCGACGACCAGGACGCCCCCGACCTCTTCCGCACCGGCGGCGAGTGGGCCCGCTACGTGCGCCTGACCCAGAGCTTCTTCGACCATCTGATGGAGCACGCCGTCCCCCTGGACGAGCACGCCATCGCCAAGCTCAAGAACTCCGCCCTGGCGCTCGACGCCTATGTCTGGCTGGTGCACCGGCTGCACCGCCTGGACAAGCAGACGGTGGTGCCCTGGCACGCGTTGTCGCAGCATTTCGGCTCGGTCAGCGAGCACCGCGTCCTCGCCTTCCGTCTCAAGGAGGCGCTGAAGGACGTGCTGGCGGTCTATCCCGACGCCAACGTCGAGCCGACCGCCAAGGGGCTGGTGCTGCGGCCGTCGGCGCCGGCGGTGCCGTCCAACAAGCACCAGGTCCTGCTGCGCCCGGTCAGGACGGCCTGAGCGTCGCCGTCCATGAGCGGTGAGGGCGCCTACTTCCACCTGCGCGAGAATCCGGATAGCGACGATCTCCTCGTGCTCTTCTGCGGGGCCAACACCGAGGCCGGCCGCTTCGACGGCTTCCAGGCGCTGGAGGGCATCGCCTTCTCGGTCGCCTTCGTGAACTGCCCGGACAACGGCTATTACGTTTCCGAGGTGCCGGGTGTCGGCCGGGAGTGGCGCGAGAGCGCCGCCTTCTTCCGCGAGCTGGCTGCCCGCCACCGGCGGCGTGGCGGCCGCGTCGTGTCCTACGGCAACTCGATGGGCGCCTACGCCGCCGTCCTCTTCGGCTGCCTGATGGGAGCGGATCTCAACGTCGGGCTGGCGACCGAGACGCTGCTCAACATCGCCGACGGCGCGCTGATGCGCACCCGCGAGAGCCGGCCCGTCGACGGACCCGCGCTGGTCGAGGTGCTGGCCGACGCGCCGACGCCGACGGTGCTGTGGGCGGGCGAGAAGTTCCTGGCCGACATGATGTGCGGCGCCGCCGTCCGGCGGCGCCCGCACACCGTGTTCGTTGGGGTGCGCAACGCCTTCCATTCCATGGCGCCCTACGTCCACGCCCGGTTCGGGTTGCGCCCCTTCCTGGAGAGCGTCATCGCCGACCGGCGTTTCGGCGTCGGCGCCGCCTTCAGCGGCACCCTGATCGACCATCCCGCGCTGATCGAGGCGCTGTACGGCGCCAGCATCGCCCCGGGGCCGGCGGAGGCGCTCGACCTCCTCGGCGGTGCCGCCACCGACGGCCTCGCCGGAGCGCCGCTCGGCTATCACCGGCTGGCGATGGCCAAGGCGCTGCTCGCCTGCGGCCAAGCCGGCGAGGCCGAGGTCCACGCCCGCACCGCGTGGCGGCACAATCCCGGCGACGTCGAGGCGGCGGTGGTTCTGGCGCGGGCGCTCGTCGCTCTGGGCCGGGAGACCGGGGCGCGCGCCGTGTGCGAACGCATGCACGCCTCCCACGATCCCCATCTGGCGACGCAGGTCGCCTACCGCCGCCTGCTCGACGAGGCGGCGGCCCTGCGCGACGGCGGGGAGCCCGTCACAGCCAGCTGAACCAGGAGTCGCTGACGTCGCTGGCGGCGACCCCCTCCAGGGTGACGGTGGCGCCGCTGGAGAACCGCAGCACCGCCGCTCCGCCCACCGGGTCGACTTGGTAGCCTTCCCGGATGGCGACGAGACGGTCGCCCGCGGCGGCGTCGAAGTCGTGGACGACGTCGTCGCCCTGGCCGCGGCCGATGACGAAGCGGTCGGCGCCGTCGCCGCCGGTGAGGCCGTCGTTGCCGACGCCGCCCTGCAGCCAGTCGTCCTCCGCTCCCCCGGCGAGGGCGTCGTCGCCCTGGCCGCCGAACAGCGTGTCGGCACCCGCCCCGCCCTCCAGCGCATCGGCGCCGAGGTTGCCGTACAGCACGTCGGCATCGCTGCCGCCGTCCAGCGAATCGTCGTCCTGGCCGCCGAACAGGATGTCCCTGCCCGCCTCGCCGAACAGCCGGTCGTTCGCCTGGTTGCCGTAGAGGACGTCGTCGCCGTTGCCGCCGTACAGCGTGTCGAAGGATTGTTCGCCCATCAGCACGTCGGCGTCGTCGCCACCGTCGAGCCGGTCGACGCCGAGGCCGCCCCACAGGGTGTCGGCGCCGGAGTCGCCGTACAGCGCGTCGCCGTCGGCCAGCCCGTACAGGAGATCGTTGCCGGCGCCGCCCCACAGGGTGTCGTCGCCCTGGCCGCCGAACAGGGTATCACGGTCGCCGTCGCCGGAGAGCAGGTCGGTGCCGCGGCCGCCGTCGAGCCGGTCGTCGCCGCTGCCGCCGATCAGCGTGTCGTTGCCGACGCCGCCCGTGATGATGTCGTTGTCGGCCCCGCCGTCGATCAGGTCGGCGCCGGCGCCGGCGCCGCCGTCGAGCGTGTCGCGTCCGGCGTCGCCGCTGATGGTGTCGTCGGCCGGCCCGCCGAGCACCGAATCGTCGCCCCGCGCCGTGGTGGCCGCCAGCTTGATGCTGGTGCTGGCGAAGGCGGCGGCGGTGATGGTGACGCCGATCGTGCTGGTCGTGCTGAGGACGAACGTGGAACCGGCGGTGGTGATGCCGGCCGGCAGGGTGATGGCGTGCGCGGCGTTGGTCTCGACCCGCAGCTCCGGATAGCGCGTGAGGTTGGCGAGTGTCGTGGCCGCCACCGTTCCGGAGTTGATGATCAGCGGGTCCGTGTTGTTCCCCGTCGCCACGCTGGCGATGTTCGCTACGCTCGTCGTCGGCATTCCGTTCGTCCCGTTGCCCGCCGGTGGCGGCCGCGTCGCCCGGACCTAACCCGGTACTGGTAAACAACCGCTGAAAGACGGCGTCCCCGTCGTCCCCCGTCACCACTTGCCGCAGAATTGTGGAAGGACGGCCACACTCTGGGGGGCCGGCGCCGGGAAATGTTCCTGTCCGTAGGGCTTACCGCTTCCGCGCTTTCGCGAAATAGAATACACACGTAAGAAAATGTCGGCGCGTAGGAGATAGACCATGGCCACCGTTCCCGGCGGTATCATCGACACGTCCCTGTCCATCTCCCAGGTCACCAAGGACGTGATCTCGGCGATCCTGACTCAGCAGAGCCTTTCGGAAACGTCGATCCAGAAGGTGTCGATCACGACGCCGACCCAGACGGTGACCTTGACCGACACCAACAACAAGGTCGTCATCGACTCCTCGGCAAACGACACGGTGACGGTGGCCGGGTCTCTCGGTGACGACATCGTCGTCGCCGGCCAGGGCACCGACATCATCGGCGGCGGGGCGGGCAACGATTCCCAGTTCGGCGGCGCCGGCAACGACGTCGTGGACGGCGGCGAGGGCGACGACCTGAACTACGGTGGCGAAGGCGGCGACGAGGTCGCCGGCGGAGTCGGCAACGATCAGGTGTACGGCGAGACCGGCGATGACATCATGTACGGCGACGACCGGACGTCGGCCCTGGCGGGCGCCCAGGGCGATGGCCCGGGCGGCGATGACGTGCTGTTCGGCGGCCGCGGCAGCGACCGGGCGTTCGGCGGCAGCGGGTTCGACCAGCTCTACGGCCAGGTCGGCACCGACGGCCTGTACGGCGAAGCCGGCGACGATGTCGTCTACGGCAACCAGGGGGCCGACACCGTCTTCGGCGGCCAGGGCAGCGACACCCTCTTCGGCGGGCAGGACGACGACGTGCTGTACGGCCAGCGCGGTGACGACTATCTCGCCGGCGGCCTCGGCAACGACACCTTCGTGATCTCGTCCAGTGGTGGCCACGACTTCGTGCTCGACTTCTCGACCGGCGACCGCATCCAGATCGCCCAGAACATCAACGGGCTGGCCATCACCCAGGCGTCCGACGTGGTGTCGCACCTGTCCACCGACGCCAGCGGCAACGTGGTGATCACCCTGGGCAGCGACACCGTGACCCTGACCCTGAACGGCCTGACCTTCGAGGACCTGACCCGGAATCCGGACAGCTACTTCCAGATCGGCTGATGGCTGGACTGCCACGACGGACGGGGCCGGCTCCCGCGACCCGGGGACGGCCTCGCGCCGTTTGCGCCGGCGGTGCTTCGCCCGATGTTCGATGACGCTGAGCTGCCGTCGACCGCCCTGCCGGCCTTCCGCGTGACCACGGTCAGCCGGTTGTCGCCGGCCCTGGCGGTCCTGACGGCAACGGTTCCGGCGATGCCGGTCTCGGTGCTGGTCGACGGGCGACCGGCGCCGAGGCCGCAGCTGACGGTGCGTTTCGCCGCCGCCGGCCGGACCGATCTCCTGGTTCTCCTGCGGTTGCCTGGCCGGACGGACGGCGGCGGGACGGTCGCGCTGCTCGATTCGGAGGGGCGCTGCCGCTGCGAAGCGGCGCTTCCCGCCGAGCCCGGCGATCCGGAGCGCCTGCTGGCCGTTCTGCGCGCCCTCGAGCCGCGCGACCGCGCGCGCGCGTTGCGCGCCCTGTTCGACACCGGCCCGGCGATGTTCCGGGTGCAGGGGGACGCCGGGGTCGTCGCCGCGCTGTCGGGCATCCTCGACGGCACCTTCCCGCCGCCGGGCGGGCGGGCGCCGATGACCGCCGGCGGCGCCGGCTTCGCGCTGTGCCAGGGGCTGGTGCCGGCCGGCCTGGGGCCGATCGAAACGGTCGTGGCGGTGGGGCGGGGACGGATCTGGCGCAGCCCCTTCGGCCCGCTGGTGCGCGGCGGCGGCGCGACGGTGCCGTTCGACCTGATGGTGCCGGTGCGCGCGCCGGACGGTCCGCCGCAGGCCCTGCTGCTGTTCGGCGCGGGCGGGGTGTGCTGCCGCCGTGTGCCGGCGTCGACGCCGGCGCGGCTCCTTGCCGCCCTGACGGCGCGCGGCGGCGGGGTGGCGCCGGCGACGCGGCAGTACATCCACCGCACCCTGGCCGCCGCCGGCGGTCTGGCCGCGGCGAGCCTTCTGCGCGACGCCCAGCTCTATGCACCGGCGGCCCCGGTGGAGGTGCGCAGGCCCACGGAACCGGTGGGTGTGGGTGTCGACCTGGCGGTCGGCCGGGACATCGGCGGGCTGTTCGTCGCGGGCTGGCTGCACGATCCCTATGGAGCGGTGGAGCGGGTCACCGCCCTGGCCGCCGACGGATCGCGCCGCGCGGTCGACCGTTTCGCCGTCCGGTTTCCCCGTTCCGACGTCGAGCAGGCCTATGCCGGCGGTCCGCATGCGGCGGACGGCGGCGGGTCCGGCTTCGCCGCCTTCCTGTCCGGCGGCCCGGCCTTCCCCGCCTTCCAGCACACGTTCGAGGTGGCCTTGCGTTCCGGCGGGGTGCTGACCGCGGTGCCGCCCCTGGCCGCGACGACCCCCCGCCAGGCGCGCCAGCGGATCCTCGCGGCGGTGCCGCCGGAGCGCCTGACGCCCGCCGTGATCGCCGATCTCCTGGCGACGCCGGTGCGGGCGCTGCAGCGCGCGCTGCGGGCGGCCCGCCGGCCGCCGGAGGTGGTCGCCTTCGGCTGTCCGCCCGCCGCACCGACGGCCTCGCTGGTGATCCCGCTGTACCGCAACCTCGACTATCTGCGTTTCCAATATGCGGCGTTCGCGCTGGATCCGGCGATGGCGGCGGCGGAGCTGATCTTCGTGCTCGATTCGCCCGAACAGCGGGTCGACCTCGAGCACTTTCTGCGCTGCCTGGAGCGGCTCTACGGCCTGCCCTGCCGGTTGGCGGTGATGGGCGACAACGCTGGCTTCGCCGCGGCGTGCAACAGCGGCGCCGCCCTCGCCCGCGGCGCGACGCTGGTGTTCGTCAATTCCGACGTGCTGCCGGTGGCGCCCGGCTGGATGGCGCCCCTGCACGCCGTGCTGGAGGCCCGCCGCGACGTCGCCGCGGTCGGGCCGAAGCTGCTGTTCGACGACCAGTCGCTGCAGCACGCCGGCCTCTATTTCGATCGCGACTACCAGGGGCGCTGGTACAATCATCATTACTTCAAGGGGCTGCCCCGCGACTTCGCGCCGGCCTGCCGGGCCCGGCTGGTGCCCGGCGTCACCGCCGCGACGCTGATGATCCGGCGCGGCGTCTTCGAGGACGTCGGCGGCTTCTGCGAGGACTACGTGATCGGCGACTTCGAGGATTCCGACCTGTGCCTGAAGCTGCGGTCCGCCGGCCATGAGATCGCCTATGCGCCCGAGGCCGAGCTGTTCCATTACGAACGCCGCTCCATCGAAACCCACGAAGGCTACACCAAGACCGCGGCCGGCCTGTACAACCAATGGCTCCACGCCAGCCGCTGGAGCGGCCTGATGGAGGAGGTCATGGGCCGGGCGCTGCCGCCGCTCGACGGCCCCGCCGTGGCCGCGGCTCGCCGGGCGGACCGGCCGTGATGGCCAAGCCGCGTATCCTCTACGTCGTCCACAGCCATCCCCGCCTCAATCCCGGCGGCACGGAGATCGCGTCGCACGAACTGTTCCGCGAGATGGTGGCATCCGGCACGGTGGAGGCGCTCTATCTCGCCTGCACCAACGCCCTGCACCGCGAGCGCAAGCCGGGCACCTCGTTCCAGACCGTCGGCCGCTCGGCCGACGAGGTGCTGCTGTGGACCGGCCACGTCGACCGCTTCTTCCTGTCGCAGCTCGACCTCGGCGGCGTGGTGCCGGACCTGACGTCGCTGCTGACCGGCTTCCGTCCCGACGTGGTGCACTTCCACCACGCGCTGATGATCGGTGTCGAGACGCTGTTCCTGGTGCGCCGGCTGCTGCCAAAGGCGCGGATCGTCTTCACCCTGCACGACTACTACCCGATCTGCCACCGCGACGGGCAGATGGTGCGGGTGGCGGACGATTCACTGTGCCGCGGCGCCTCGCCCGACGCCTGCCACGGCTGCTTTCCCGCGATCGATCCCTGGCAGTTCTCCCTGCGCGAGCGCCACATCAAGGCGATGCTGTCGCTGGTCGACCGCTTCGTGGCACCCAGCCGGTTCCTCAAGCAGCGCTACGTCGAGTGGGGGCTGGAGGCCGAGCGCATCACGGTGGTGCCGAACGGACGCCGGCCCGTCGGCCCGGCGCCGCACCGTCGGCTGCCGCCGGGGGGGCGGCGCAACGCCTTCGGCTTCTTCGGGCACATCAACCGCTTCAAGGGCGTGAACGTCCTGCTGGCGGCGGTGGAGCGGCTGATGGCCGCGGGGCGCGGCGATTTCGCGGTGCACGTCCACGGCGGCATGCTCTACCAGACCGAGGCGTTCGCCGCCGCCTTCCGGGAGTCCATCGAGCGTCTGCGCGGCGTCGTCACCTGGTACGGGCCCTACGACGCCGTCGACGTGCCGTCGCTGATGGGACGGGTGGACTGGGTGGTGATGCCGTCGGTCTGGTGGGAGAACGCCCCGCTGGTGATCGAGGAGGCCTTCGCCCACAAGCGGCCGGTCCTCTGCTCCGGCGTCGGCGGCATGGCCGAACGGGTGGCGGACGGCGCCGCCGGCCTGCACTTCGCCCCGGGCTCGGCCCAGGATCTGGCGGCGGTCATGGCGCGGGCGCTGGACGAACCGGGGCTGTGGGACCGTCTCGCCGCCGGCGTGCCGCCGACGGTCGGCATCGCCGAAGCGGCGCGGCGGCACCGCATCCTCTACGGCCTCGATACGGAGGGCGGTCCGCTCGCGGCCGGCGGCGACGGTTCCGGGACGAGCGGCTCGTCGCCGGGACCGTGAAACCCGGCAACCAAAGCGGTGGCCGTGGTCGAGAGGGGCGTGCGAGGGAAGGCTTCAGGCGTCATTCGGTCGACGGACTCCGTCCGACACCCAGGACCAGGATGTCCTCGCCGCCGGGATCGCCGGTGAAGGCGCTGCGCCGCTCGAGCAGGCGCAGGCCGGTTGCGGCCAGCAGGCGGTCGCGCTGGTCGGACCTCATCCAGCCGTAGCGCAAGGTCTCGACGCTGCGCCGCCGTTCCGTTCCGGCGCCGTCGACCAGGACATACTCGATCCGTTGCTCGCAGACCTGCCGCCGCCGGTCGACGAGTCGCTCGGCGACGCGCACGCGCAGTTCCAGCGCCCGCCCGTCGAGCCGCACCGTCGTGCGCTGGCCGTCCAGCGCATCGGCGGGGATCGCCGCGGCCAGCACCTCGGCGCGCACCAGGTGGAGCACGATGCGCCCGTCCGCGGTCAGATGGTCGCGCATGCAGCCGAGGGCGAGCCGCCGCTGGTCGTCGCTGTCGAGATGGCTGAAGGCGTAGAACGGTGCGATCACCAGCGCGAAACGGCGGTCCAGGGCGAAGCGCGTCATGTCGGCGCACAGGTAGCGGGCCTGGCCGGGCCCCGGCACCGTCGCCGCGGTCCGGCGTGCGACGGCCAGCATCTCCGCCGAACGGTCGAGTCCGACGACGTCGTAGCCCCGCTCCGCCAGGGCGCGGGCGACGCGACCGGTGCCGGCGCCGACCTCCAGCACCGCGGCCGGCGGGGGACCGGCGAGCGCCGCGTAGAAATCGACGTCGGCCGCGAGGTGGCGGGCGGCCAGCGCCGCCATCAGGTCGTAGAAGGCAAGGCTCAGGCTGCCCGGTGCGTAGTAGTCGCTGGTCGGGCCGCCGCTCACCCGACGCTCCGCTCGCCGGCCCAGGGCCTGACGATGCGAGGTTCCTCGTCGCGGGCGTAGGGCACGCGCAGCGACTGGTTGGGGTTGTACCAGGGATCGTCGGCGAGGCGCTCGCCCCATTTCGCCAGGAGCCGGTCGCCCTCCTCCTGCAGCAGCGCCTTCTTGGCCGGGGTCAGATAGATGCCGCGCGAGGCGGACTCGTAGTGGAACAGCTCGGCGTGGGGATCCACCAGGACCCGATAGCCGGCGGCGCCGATCTTGAGGCAGAGGTCGACGTCGTTGTAGTTGACGTGGAAGTTCTCGGCGTCGAAGCCGCCGACCTCCTCGAACACCGCCTTGCGCATCACCAGGCAGGCCCCGGTCACCGCCGAGGCGGTGTGGATGAGCTGGGAGCGGCAGAAATAGCCGGGATGCTCCCGCGGCAGGCCGACGTTGTGGTGGGCGGCGATGCCCCAGATGCCGGTCAGCACGCCGACGTGCTGCACCGTGCGGTCGCGGTAGAGCAGCTTGGCGCCGACCGCGCCCACCTCCGGCCGCACCGCCTGGGACGCCATCTCGGCCAGCCAGCCGCGCCCGGCCGGCTCGGTGTCGTTGTTGAGGAAGCACAGGAGAGCGCCGGTGGCGATGGCGGCGGCGGCGTTGTTGAGGGCGGCGTAGTTGAACGGACCGTCGTCGCGCAGCACCCGCGCCCGGCCGTCGCGCTCCAGGGCCGCCAGGTAGGCCAGCGTCTCCGGCTCGCGGCTGCCGTTGTCGATGACGATCAGCTCGACGTCGGGATAGTCGGTGCCGGCCAGCACGCCCTCGACGCAGGGGCCGAGGAAGTCCATGCGGTCGCGGGTCGGCACGATGACACTGACCCGCGGTGCCGGATCGGGGAGCGGACGGACGACGCGGTAGCCCCAGGTGGTCGGCACCACCGCCGAGACCGCCTGCCCGGTGCGCGCGAAATGGTCGGTCATCGCCCGCACGGCGGCGTCGACGCAGTAAGGCTTGGCCTCCGCCCCGGCGGCGGTGGAGCCGGCGATGGCCCGCCAGTGGTAGAGCAGGAAGGGCACGTGATGGATCTGGTCGGGCCGTGCGGCCTCGACCACGCGCAAGGTGAGGTCCCAGTCCTGGCTGCCCTCGTATCCTTCCCGCAGGCCGCCGAGGGCGCGCACCCGGTCGAGCCGGTAGACGCTGAGGTGGGTGACGTAGTTCTGGGCGTAGAACAGGTCGGGATCCCAGCCGCCCTTGAAGTGCGGGCGGAAGCGGATGCCGTGCTCGTCGACCGTGTCGTTGTCGCTGTAGATCAGCTCGGCGTCGGGGTGGCGGGCCAGCGCCTCGGCCATGTGGTGGAGGGCGTCCTCGGCGAGCAGGTCGTCGTGGTCGAGGAAGGCGACGTGGCTGCCGGTGGCGAGCTCGAGCGCGCTGTTGCTGGCGGCCGAGATGTGGCCGTTGGCGGTGCGGAAGACCAGGCGGATGCGCCCGTCCGCGGCGGCGTGGGCCTCCAGCAGCGGCCGGATCGCCGGGTCGGGCGAGGCGTCGTCGGCGATGCACAGTTCCCAGTGCGGGTAGAGCTGGGCGCGCACCGAGCGGATGGCGGCGTCGAGATACTCGGCCGGCGGGTCGTAGACCGGCATGATCACCGAAAAGCGCGGCGGCTCCACCATTGCCGTGATGCGGGCGGCGATGGCGCGGCGGTCGCCATCGTCGAGCGCGTGGTGCTCGTCCAGCCAGAGCCGGTACTGCGAGGGCTTGGCCAGCGCGATCGCCGCGTACTCGTCGCCCCGTCCCAGCCGCTCGAGGATCGGCCGGATGGCGGCCAGCGAGCCCTCGCGGTCGGGGTCCGCCTCGAGGGCGGCCAGGAACCGGTCCAGCGCCTCGGCGTCGCGGCCGGCCGCCTGCGCCAGCTCGCCGAGGCGGCGCTGGGCGCCGCCGTCCTCGGGATCGATGGCGGCGATACGGCGCAGCAGCGGTTCCTCCTCGTCCGCCGCTCCCTGCAGCAGAGAGGCGCGCACGAGGTGGCGCAGCGCCTCCGCGTGGTCCGGCTCCAGGGCGTGCGCGAGGCGCAGGCGGGCGATCGCGGCGGCGTGACGGCCGCGGGCGATCTCCAGCCGGCCGAGCTGGTAGTTGGCGCCGACGTTGTGGGGATCGCGTGCGAGGATGCGCTCGAAGCAGGCGGCGGCCTCGGGTTCGCGGCGCAGCGGCGGCAGGGTGACGCCGAGGTTGTAGAGGGCGTCGAGGTCGTCCGGGCGGGCGTCCAGCACCTTCAGGAACTCCACCGCGGCCTCGTCGAGCCGGTGCACGGCGTGCAGCGCGATGGCGAGCTGGTAGCGCCGGCCGACGTCGTCGGGCTTCAGCTCGACCGCGCGATGGATGTGGTAGAGCGCCTCCTCGTCCTGCTTCAGCCGGCGCAGCACGGTGCCGAGGTTGGCGTGGGAGTCCGCGTGGTTGGGGACGCGGCGCAGCACGTTGCGGAAGCACACCGCCGCCGGCCGGTTGCGCCGCTGCCCCGCCAGCAGGCAACCGAGCGTGAACCAGGCGGTGGCGTGGTTGCGGTCGCGCTTGACGGCGCTGCGCAGCCAGCGCTCGGCCGCAACCGCGTTGCCAGCGCCCTGGAGCATCAGGGCCAGGCTGAAGGCCGGCCGCGGGTCGGCCGGCATGAGGCCGGCGACCCGCTCCATCAGCGCCATCGCCTCGGCGCCGCGCTGGGCACGGGCCAGCGCCACCGCGCGGCTGAACAGGGCCTCCGGCGTCTCGCCCGCGCCGCTGGCCGGGACCGGGACGGGTTCGGTGGGGGCGGGCGCGGCGGCCGGAGAAGGCGGGGTCATCGGGGTCCTGCGCGGAAGAAGCCAGCACGCGGTGTGGCAAGACGCGTGCCAGTCTGTCAACAGGAGTCGCGCGGCCGGCGCGCCGGCGGGTTGACGCGGCCGCGCCGCGGCGCCAAAAGGTCACGGCATGGGACGCATTCATTATTTCGTCGAGCAGGGACGCATCGCCGGCGGCATCAAGGTCGCCTACCGCCACGTGGCGATCCTGCGGCGGCACGGGCTGGACGCCGTCGTCGTCCACGCCCGGGCGGAGCGGCCGGCCTGGTTCGCCGCTCCCGACGTGCCGGTGCACGCCTTCGCCGGGCTGTCCTTCGCGGCCGGCGACGTGGTGGTGATGGCCGAGGACGCCCGCCACAGCTTCCGCACGATGGCGGCCAGCCCGGCGCGCAAGGTGATGTTCTGCCAGAACCATTTCTATCTCGCCGGCGGCCTCGCCGGAGCCGCCGACGTGCGCGTCTTCGGCATCGAGGCGGCCTACACCAGCGGCGACGTCATCACCGCCTTCCTGCGCCGCCGTCTGCCCGGGCTGCCGGTCGCCACGGTACACCTCGCCATCGACCCGGCGCTCTACCGCCCGGCCGAGGAGAAGGCGTTCCAGGTGGCGGTGGTGCCGCGCAAGCGTCCCGTCGAGTACCGCCACATCCGCGACCGCCTGATCCACGAGCACCCCGGCCTGCGCGGCATGCCCTGGGTCGAGCTGGCCGACGCCAGCGAGGCCGAGGTGGCGCGGGCGATGGCGCGCAGCGCGGTGTTCCTGTCCCTGGCCCGGCTGGAAGGGGTGGGGCTGACCGGGCTGGAGGCGATGGCGTCGGGCTGTGCGGTGACCGGCTTCCTCGGCGACGGCGGGCGCGAGTACGCCACCGGCGACAACGGCTGGTGGGCGCGCGACGACGACTGCGACGGCGCCGTGCGCCAACTCGCCGCCTGCCTCGGGGCGGTGCGGAACGGCACGGCGGCGCCCCGCGTCGCCGCCGGGCGGGCCACCGCGGCGCGTTACGCGCCGGAGCGCGAGGAGGCGGAACTGCTGGCGTTCTGGCGCGGCGTGCGACCTTGACGCAAGCGGGAGGATATGGGCTTAGTGCCCCGGCAACCGGGCCACTCGAACTGAACGCACCATGTCGAAGAACGTCGCGCTGATCACCGGCATCACCGGTCAGGACGGGGCCTGGCTGGCCGAGCTCCTGCTCGCCAAAGGGTACGTGGTGCACGGCATCAAGCGCCGGTCGTCCTCGTTCAACACGGAACGGATCGATCATCTCTACCAGGATCCGCATGAACCGAACCCGCGGCTCGTCCTGCACTACGGCGATCTGACCGACGCGACGAACCTGCTGCGGGTGGTCGAAGAGGCGCAACCGACCGAGATCTACAACCTCGCCGCCCAGAGTCACGTGCAGGTCAGCTTCGAGACGCCGGAATACACGGCGAACGCCGACGGCATCGGCACCTTGCGGCTGCTGGAGGCGATCCGCATTCTCAAAATGCGCGACCGGGTCCGCTTCTATCAGGCGTCGACGTCGGAACTGTACGGCAAGGTCCAGGAGGTGCCGCAGCGGGAGACGACGCCGTTCTACCCGCGTTCTCCCTATGCGGCGGCGAAGCTTTACGCGTACTGGATCACGGTCAATTACCGCGAAGCGTACGGCTTTCACGCATCGAACGGCATCCTGTTCAACCACGAGGGGCCGACCCGCGGCGAGACGTTCGTCACCCGCAAGATCAGCCGGGCCGTCGCCTCGATCGAACTGGGCATGCAGCGGACGCTGCACCTGGGCAACCTCGACGCCAAGCGCGACTGGGGACATGCCCGTGACTACGTCGAGGGCATGTGGCTGATGCTTCAGCAGCCGCAACCGGACGACTATGTGCTGGCGACGGGCGAAACCCATTCGGTGCGCGAGTTCGTCGAACTGGCGTTCGCCAGCGTGGGTCGCACCATCGCATGGCAGGGGAGCGGCGTCGACGAGCGTGGCGTGGATGCCCGGACCGGCGAGGTGCTGGTGGAGATCGACCCGCGCTATTTCCGGCCGACCGAGGTCGACCTGCTGCTCGGCGACCCGACGAAGGCGCAGGAGAAGCTGGGCTGGCGGCACCGGACGCCCTTCCCTGACCTCGTCCGCGAAATGGTCGACAGCGACCTGCACCACCTGAAGGACAAGGCGCGTCGCCATGCTCCGTCCGAATGAGCCCATTTTTTCCCTCGCGGGCCGCCGCGTCTGGGTTGCCGGGCATCGCGGCATGGTGGGGTCGGCCATCGTCCGGCGGCTCGAACGCGAGGATTGCACGGTCCTGACGGTCGGGCGGGATCGCGTCGATCTGCGTCGGCAGGATGCGGTCGAATCCTGGATGGAGGCCGAGCGGCCGGACGTGGTCGTGCTGGCGGCGGCGACGGTCGGCGGCATTCTCGCCAATTCGACCCGGCCGGCCGAGTTCATCTACGACAATCTGGCGATCGAGACCAACGTCATCAACGCGGCGTGGCGGTCCGGGGTCGCCAAGCTGCTGTTCCTCGGCTCCTCCTGCATCTACCCCCGGCTGGCGCCGCAGCCCATCCCCGAGGAGGCCCTGCTCGGCGGTCCGCTCGAGCCGACCAACGAGTGGTACGCCATCGCCAAGATCGCCGGCGTGAAGCTCTGCCAAGCCTATCGCAAGCAATACGGCTGCGACTTCATCGCCGCCATGCCGACCAATCTCTACGGACCCAACGACAACTTCGACCTCGCGTCGAGCCACGTTGTGCCGGCGCTGATCCGCAAGATCCACGAGGCGAAGGTCACGGGCGCGAACACGGTCGAGGTGTGGGGGTCGGGGCGTCCGCGGCGGGAATTCCTGCATGTCGACGACTTGGCGGACGCCTGTGTGTTTCTGATGGGACATTACTCCGACGAAATGGCGATCAACATCGGCTCTGGCGAAGACCTGTCGATCATGGACTTGGCGCAGATCATCGCCAGCGTCGTCGCATATGAGGGGCAACTGGCGTTTGACACGAGCAAACCGGATGGGGCTCCTCGCAAACTTCTCAATGTCGGTCGTTTGACCGAGATGGGCTGGCAGCCCCGCATTGATCTCCGATCCGGCGTCGAGCAGACGTACGCGTGGTTCTGTGAAACGCCGAGGCGTAGCAATTACCATTGAGAGCGATCAATCGCCGGCTGATGACCTCACTTGTCGTCCGGCGGTCGGCAGAGCAGCCAGGATCTCGTTACATACCTCCATGATGCTACGGCTCGGCTTCCTCCCGATCGTTCGGCGGAGGTCTGCCGTGGAGGCATGGAAGGGCGCAGGCAGATCTGTCGATCGCGCCTCTTCGGTGATGTGCTGACGGTAGTCGAGACCGTGCGCAGCAAACAGGTCCCTGGCAAGATCACGCCCCAACCAGGTCTTGCCCGAGGCCATCACGAAGTCGCGCGCGGCACGCTGCTCGGCGATCTCGACGGCAATGTCCATGTACTCCGAAGCAGAGCCCCAGTCGCAGTGAAAATCTAAGGTGCGGACGGAGATCCGCGTACTAGCATCGGCTTTAGCCGCTGCCAACGCAACAACCAGCTTAGGAATGAAAAATTGCAGACCGCGCCGCTCAGATTCGTGATTGAAGAGGTACAATATGGAAGCTTTTACGCCGTGGCGCTCTCGGTACTGACTGATCAGATTGCCGGCCGCAATCTTGGTGATGCTGTAGAGGCAGTGGGGCCGTGGCACGGTGCGTGCGTTAATCCGGGCCGGCAATGGATCTCCATAGACCTTGGATGAACTCGCATAGACGAAGAACGTGGAGGGGCACTCCAGTCGCATGTATTCCAATACGCGATGCACCGCGGCTACGTTGACTGCGAGAGCGTCTTGCCAAATCGGCTCGTACTGGATGCCGGCCGCGCCGTGAACGGCGGCGACGTGGAACACTAGGTCGGGGTGAAACGTCCGAAGCGCCTCTGTGAGCTCTGCGTCGTTTCGCAGATCAACGCTCTGATAGGCAAAGCGTGGGTGCGGTGCCACATGGCGCGCCGTCTTCTGGCGAGCGAGGCCGAGTACATAGTAGCCGCGGGCCAGGAGGTGGTCGCAAAGGAAGCTGCCGTCCTGACCGTTGGCACCTATGACCATGGCACTTGTCAATCGGATACTCCGACCGGCGCGCCCTTGTACGGGGGGGCGACCACGTCCAGAAGGGCTTTGCTGTCCTCCTCGGCCCGATGTCTCTCCTCCGCCAAATTGTCCGCGTCGACGATTGACAACGTCGGCAAAGGAAAAATCATCTTTGTGCCAGATTCAATCGTTGCTCGTTCACGATCCAAGAACTCAGCTTTGAAGTGCCAGGGAAGAACGAGATAGTAGTCGGGGCGGCCGGCCCGTGATGTCGCTTCGTCCACAATAGGAATATTGGTGCCGAGGGTGCGAGCACCGGCCTTGGCCGGGTTACGGTCTGCCGCACATTCGACGGTGCTGCTGTCGATGCCACACCATTGGAGGAGGACGTTTCCTTTGGTCGACGCGCCGTAGACGTGAACTCGTTTCCCCTGCATGCGAACACCATCGAGAAGGGCCTGGAGCTCTCGGCGCTGTTCTTCGATGCGCTGTTGAAAAGCCAAGTATGGGCGGTCGGCGTCGAGTTCGAGTTCAAACTCGTTGATGCGGAGCAGATTCAGGAAGCGGGCGGCTTCCGCGCTGTCCATCGAACGATTATCCGCATGGGTAACAAAGCAGCGAATGCTGCCGCCGTTGATATCGTTCAGGCTTGCCTTGAAAACGCGAAGACCGGCCTTGGCAAAAATATAATCAAGTGTAGCAAGGCTGTAATATTCGAGATGCTCGTGGCATATGGTGTCATAAGAATTTTGCTTCAACATTAGAGGGAGATAGGACATTTCAAGTATCCAGACCCCGTTCTTAACGAGTATCCGTTTGATCTCGCGGGCGAAGCTCACGGGATCCTCGAGGTCGTAAAACATGGCAATTGACGTGATGACGTCAAACTTTCCATCTTCGAACGCTGAAACCGTAGCAGGCGACGGAAAAACAGTGTTAATCACCGTGACCGGAGCCGGAACTTCCGAAGCAATGTCGGACGGATCGACGCCGAACTTTTCGATCGCATCATCGTAATTGGACAGCAGCGTTCCGTCATTGCAGCCGATGTCGAGCACTCGCCGCGGGGCACGAGCCAGAACCGTGATGGCGGCGTCGACAATCCCCTTGAGATGGTTCCGCATCGTGGCGTTCGTGCCCGACCGGTACCAGTAGTTCGCGTAGAGAATTTCCGGAGGGAAGGTGTGCGCGAGTTGGAGCAAGCCGCAGGCCTGTTCGTCCTTCGTCGTATCACAGCGCACCAGTTTGGTGGGCAGCTTGCGCATCGGTGGCGGTGTGTAGCCGGGTTTGATGAACGAGCCCTGGAGATGCTGCTCACCCAAATCGATTACTGGGACGAGCGCCGAATTTCCGCACACCCGGCAGCGCTGCCGATGAATAATGTGCATATCCAAACCCTGACTGCTGTATCAAAAAGGATGGCGCCCTGCTTCTCCCGCCGGCACCGCATGAGCACCGCACGAGCGTGCGAACTGTCATGCTGTATATGCACGTTGACCAGCCAGGGCAATGCAAATCGCGTGTGCCCTTCCACACCTTTGGGCCATTGTCAGCCGTGGTCGGCTGGCGCGTTGCCCGGGAGCCCTGCGGGCATGCCGACATCGCCCTCAGTCATAATCCTTGTAGGATTTTTCCTCGATCAGTTCCGATCCCATTATGTCGTTGATGATCCGCTTGAGCCCGGCGCGGCGATCGTTTGTACGGTAAACTTTCCGTGCCAAGGCGACGAAACGCTCGCCGAAGTCCTTTGCACGCTCACATTCCCTGATGTCGTCTTCAATGTCCCACAACTCTGCATTGACGGAGCGCAGCTCCGCGACGACCGTTGCTGTCCTGTCCGGGAGGCCGCCCGAAGCGGCGCAAACCGCCTCCAGCGCCTCAAGCTCCTTGCGTACATTGGCGAGCTTCATCGAATCGGTGATTCGCTCCGATTTGATCTGCAGAATCGTGATCTTGTCGGTGAGCTCTCCCCAAGATACTGGAACCAGAAGCGGCATAGTTTCCTACAATGAAGATGATCTTCCGAAGCCCATGATTGCAGAGGGCTACGGGGATAGCAAACGATATCTCGCGGCGGTTCTCACAGAGTGATTGCTTCCGTAATGAGCCGTTGGGCGTCAAGCCCCCAAAAGGATCACGTCGCCGGTTTCATGCTTCCGTCCGTGGTCGGCACGCGGCCGCCACACCATGCGATCAGAAAGGAACCCGAGAGCCGATCTCACAAAGCGTGATCCCCGCCCAGGAAGCGGGTTCACCAGCAATCACCCGGCTTCATCGGATTCCGCGTCCCGGCGACGGGACCTCGGGCGGCTGGACCGCGGATCAGCCCGGCCGGAAACGGTTCGGGTCTTATGCGGCGGCGGTCTCCTTGCCGAAGCGGAAGTCGGTGCCGTCCACCCACATGCGGTGCAGCACGCAGGCCAGATTGCGGGCCAGGGCGACCTTGGCGCGCATCATGCCGCAGCCCTTGGCCACCTCCATCGCCCAGCGCTTGAGCGTGGAGAAGCTCTTGGTTCGGGTGAGCATCACCTGCGCCGCCTCATACAGGGCGCCGCGCACCAGGGCATCACCGGTCTTGCTGAAGGCGCCGGTGACGTCCGTTTCGCCGGACTGGTACTTCTTCGGGGTCAGCCCGAAATGCGGTCCCATCGCCTTGGATGAGGTGAAGCGCGCTGGATCGTCGATGGCCGAGGTGAAGGTCAGCGCCACCACGGCGCCGACGCCGGGGACGGTCATCAGCCGGCGGCAGACCGCGTCGTCGCGCACGATCGCCAGCAGGCGCCGATGACGTCTTCAGCATCGCCTGGTCGGCGATCAGCTCCGGCAGGCGCGCGGCGAACCGTCTGCGGCTGAGCTGGCCGACCTTGAGGCCGAAGCCACGCAGGATGCCGCGGATGGACAGCTCGACATCGTGCAGCTTGCCCAGCAACAGCTTGTGCCCGACCAGCAGCGCTCGGACCTCCTGCGCCGGCGGCGACTTGCAGTGCACCGGGCGAAACCAGCCCATGCGCAGCAACTGGGCGATGCCGCGAGCATCCTTGCGGTCAGTCTTCACCACCATCGCCGAGAGCGCCGCCTTCACATGGCGGGCTTTCCAGCAGCACCGCTGGAAAGCCCGCCCCGCTCAGCCCGGCGTTGACAACAGCATGGAGCCACTGCGACAAGGGGCCAGCCTCCAGCCCAATGCGGACCACCGGACAGCCAAGCCCGGCGAAGAAGCCGACCAGAGCGTCGGGGGCACTGGTCACCTTGGCTTCGCGGATGATCCGGCCCGTCGCATCCATCACGCACACGCTGCTCAGTTCCAACGAGACGTCGATTCCGGCAAAGTGCTCCATGGCTGTCCCCCTCGATGCCTGGGGCCAATCCGCTCGGACCCCGTTTCTCACACCATCACTGTGGGGACAGCCGCCCCGCCAAGCCAGCGCTTGGGGGAGGGCCCACTACGGCATCTCGCTGTTTATGCGCCGATCATATTGTATACATCGTCAAGGGCGTTCGGCCGGGAATGGAGCGTATCGATGCCTTTGTAGAACGAGCAAGACTTGCAATAATCTGGAACGCCATTTTTCTTCCAATTCCAAAGATCCGCAAAGCGATCGCTCGTGAGGACGTCTCGCAAAGATGCCGTTTTCGCATTTCCGAGAAACAAGCTTTCATGATGATCAAAGTCGTCACACGCACAAAAGGAGATGTCACCATTTGATGAGACCGAAAGCGCTAGAGCTGGAATGATGCACTGCCCTTTCACGACCCGATGTCGCTCACTCCATGTGGCTCCAAATGGTAATGGTTTCGATGTATCAAGAATTCCCCAATTAGAATAATTTCCCGTCATAGTAGATGTCACGAGAATGTTAACAGACTTGACTGTTCCGTAAGATCGTACAAGAGGGGCAATTTCAAATTTAAGCCAATTGATAATGTCTTCCTTTTTTCGTGATTTAAGAAGCCGTAAGGCAACGAAGACCTTTCCGTCCCCAAATGCAAGAAGCCTGGCCAATCCTTCTATCATCCGTTTATAGGTTCGGCGCTTGGTCATTGCTTCATACTCTTCGTCGTCCAGGCCGTACACAGAGACCTGGACCCGGTTGAGCACCGTCAGCATGTACTTGACTTCATCGTCGGAAAATCGGTCCAGCATCGCTGCATTGGTCGTGACGGACGGCGTCACGTTGGTGGCTGTTTCAAGGAAATGCAGTCGATCAAGAAATAATTTGTCTAAGAATACCTCGCCAACGACTGGAGTGAAGGTGATCTTTCCCCCGCCAATATCCTGGTAATCGCTCACTACCTTCTCGAACATGTCCATCGACATGATCTTCTTCGGCACGCTCTGTACCGGATAAGCGCATATCAGGCACAGGTTGTTGCACGTATTGACCGTCTCAATCTTGAGGGCAAGCGGGCGTGCCAAACCGTTGTGCATCAACCCCGTCTGACGGGTTTGCACATCAATCTTCGGATGGTTTAGCAGGACGTCCATCGCGACCCTCTCGGTTAGCGCACCAACGGCGTCGGACTTTAGCCACGTACCGCCCCAATCGCGAGCGGAAATCGTTCCTCCTACACCTCACCAGGAGATCCCCATGACGGTCGCGTCCCCCGCGGCGACGCTGCCGAGTGATCTGATCGAAGAACTGCTGGCCGACACCCTGCGCCGGGAGGGTTGGCCGAAGTACACGGACCACCCGGCCGACTGTGTCGGGCAGCACGCCAAACTGGGTTCTTCAAAGTTTCGCGTGCACAGCTTTGAAGGGGTTGGGTTTCGGGGGTTCGCCTACGCGGTGGCCAGGACACGGGCGCGCAGGAATGCGAAGTCCGCCCGGCCGTATATCGTGCGCTTGATGACTTTGAGGCGGTTGACGTACCCTTCGAGCGGCCCGGTGCTCCACGGTTCGCTCAGTGCCGCTCGCACAGCGTCGAAGTCCTGATCCAGGCTGGCGGCGAAGCCTGGAAAGGCGCCGACGGCCGCTTCCGCGATCCACCCTTCAGCCGATCGGCGGCGCGCTCCTTCACCATGGCCTGAATGTGGCGCATGAGGTCAGCCGCGTGCGTGAGAGCCGGTGCGCTGCCGCGCAAGGCGTCGAGGAAGCCGCGCTCCCGCTCTGCCTGTGTGTCGGGATCGGCCAGCAGCAGGCGGGCCGCCCGGCGCGGTGTCGGCGGCCGGATTGATGTCGGCACCGCAGTTTCCCTGGCGGGCTCGTCCCGGCGCCGCCGCGCCGCCCGCTGCCGCACCCCGGTCTTCTGGCCGGGATACCCGTGTTCCCGCAACTCGCGCCACAGGGCCGCGGCGTTACGGCAGCCTTCCCGCCAGCGGGTTTTCAGAAACGCCCGGTAGGGATCGAACAGGCCGGGGCTGACCGCCGTGCGCCGCCAGGTCGATGCGTGCCCGGGCAGCCAGCGGCGCAGCGTCTTGCGTTCCACATCAAGCGCGCGGGCGGTGGCCCGGAGCGAATGGCCCTGTTCGCGCAGGCGCACGGCCTCGGCCTACCGTGCCTCCCGTCGCTGGCGGGCGGCCATTGAGCTTTGGTCGGCGGCGGCTCCTGGACCGTAGCCGTCGTGATGGGCCCCGGGGCGGCGCTCGCCGGCCCTTCCGTCGGCAGGGCACCGACGAGGCGGGCAGCTTCGCGCAAGTCACCGTGATGGTGGTCGAGATGGCGCTGCAAGGCGTCGCTGCCGTTGCGCAGCAAATGCCAGCGGTCGGCCACCTGCTCGGCCTCCGGCGCGCCCCGGCCGGCGCCGTCGGCGTAGGCGCCAGCCCGATCGCGGACGATGACGGTATCCGTGGGGTGCAGCTTCAGCCAACCGGCCAGCGTCTCCGCCGTGCGGTCCGGCAGCAGGTCGACGACGCGCCGGCGTTCAAGGTCGACCAGGACGGTGCCGTAGGTAAGGCCCTTGCGCCACGCCCAGTCGTCCACGCCGAGCACGCGCGGAGCGGGCGTCCATGGGAGCCCTGCCTTCTGGCCGGCGCGGCGGCGCAGCATCGCCCCGCTGACCGGCACTCCGACCGCCGCCGCTATGTCCCCGCCCGGGTTGCCGCCCAGTGTCAGACCGAGCCTGCGGTGCAGCGCCCGGACCCGGTCCGTCTGCCGTGCGCGCGCCGGTGCGAGGCCGGACAACGGTTCGCTGAAGGTTCGACGCGGGCAATGGGGATTGGCGCACCGGAAGCGCCGCTGGTGGAGACGCAGGATCAGCGGGTGACCGAAGCACGGCGTGTCGGCGAGGCAGCGCCAAGCGTAGCTGTGCACCCGGCTCGATACGATACCGCACTTTGGGCAGGGCGCCGAAGCGGCGGTCAAGCGGACACACAGTGTCAGATAGCGGCGTTCGTGATCGATCTGCTCCAACACCTGGAGCGACGGGAACAGGCCAAGCGACGTGAGAGACGGCAACATAGCGAGAACCGGATTGTTTCTATTCCTTTCATGTGGTGTCGGGTCCGCGCCGCCGGAATTGATGCCGGATGTTGAGCGACCACGCCCAATTCGCGCCTCGGCTGTGCACGCGAAACTTCGAAGAACCAGTTTTCCAGCGATGGCAACAGAACCGCCGACGCCCCGACGGGCGGCACGGCTGCTGGCCGTGGCTCCCGATTCGCTCAGCGAGCGCGACCGCCGGTTCGTTACCGCGTTGCAAGAGCGTGCGCCTCCCGTCGCGGTTGCCGCCGACCTGATCGGCGGCTTTCGCCAGGATGGTGAAGACCAAGACGGCCGACGCCCTCGACGGCTGGCTCCACGAAGCGGAAACCAGCATTCTCGCCCCGTTCGCCGGCGGCATCCGCCGCGAAGAGGACGCCGTGTGCGCCGCGCCGTCCGAGCCGTGGAGCGGCGGCCCCGTGGAGGGCCACGTCAACCGGCTGAAAGTCATCAAACGCGAGATGTACGGCCGCGCAGGCTTCCGGCGGATGGGGGGATGAATACGAGGCTCTGACGGTGCGCCTTCCCCTGCCACCACCTCGGATCACGCGCCCGTGGACGCGGCGTCCGGCATGATGCGGGTCACCTTCGGGGAGAGCCGGGTGCGGGAAAGCCGCAAGCCCGGATCCGTGAAGGCGAAAGCCGAATGGCTGAGCTGCTCGACCACGGCCACCAGCCTTTCCCGCATGCTTGCGGAGGGCTGCAGCGATGACGAGAAATATTTCCCGATCCGGACGGCGGCACACCGCTCGGAAATCACTATTGCCTCCTGGTGCCCTCGAGAGGCTTGCGCGGTGAACCTCAAGCCCTGTATCCCCTCTACCCCATGGGGGCGGCGCTGGCGGGTCTTCTTTCTCGTGCGGCGCCCGTCAGATGTGGAGGGGAGGCGTTGATGGCGACATTGTTTCAAGAGCTGGGCCGTGCGACGCGCCTGATCTTCACGGGCAAGGCTGGCGAAGCTGGGGACGTTCTGCGCCAGATCCTTCGACAGTACCCGAATAGCCCGGATGCCCTTCATCTTTTATCATTGGTTGCAGTGGCGCAGCGAAAGCCCAAGGACGCCGAATTCCTGTCGCGCAAGGCAATCATAGCAAGCTGTATCGCCCGCGGCGACGTGGATAAGGCGCTCGGTCGGCGCAGCGAGGCCCTTTGGCACTACAATCAGGCCCTGCTTATCAACCCCTACGACCAGGATGCGTGTGACCGTATCGGCGAGTACTACTGGCATTCACGTCAGCTTCAACAAGATGACGTCGAATTCCGCAAGCCACCACTCGACTTTTTCCGTACCCCGATTGGAAACTATTATCTTCCCTCTGATGCTCCGCGCGATTCGATCATTCGACGCATGAAGGCCGGAAAAATATTCGAAGAGGAAGTGGTCGACGTCATGCGTCCGTATATCAAGCAAGGTACGGCGGTTCTCGACGTGGGAGCGAATCTCGGGCAGATGAGCATCATCTTCTCCAAGAGTGTCGGACCAAGTGGGCGGGTGTATTCCTTCGAAGCAGACCCCTATATCTGCTATGTCCTTCGAAAGAATATTGACGAAAACTCAGATGGCAATGTCAAAGTATACAACAATGCCGTTTATGACAAATGCGATGATTATATATTTTATCCGGAGCAGGACTTTAAGCGTTTCTCTGCATATGGCTCCTATGGTGTCGATCCGGCAGCAAAAGAGGGGCGGCGGATACCGATGATCACGATCGACAGCCTTAAGATAGAAGAGACGATCAGTTTAATGAAAGTGGACATCCAGGGATCGGACCTGTTCGCTCTGCGCGGTGCCGTCGATACGATCCACCGCAATAGAATGCCAATCGTGTTTGAGTTCGAGGAGCAGTTCCAGGAAAAATTTGGAACGAGCTTTGCCGATTACATGAAATTCGTCGAGGACATCGGCTACCGGGTGGAAACGACCATCAATACGATCAACTACGTTATCGTTCCTCGGGAGATCTGACGCCGGCCCAGGCGCTCGGCGCCTGTGTGGGCGCAGAGCCAATGATTGCGTCGGGCGTGGGGCGATGCTATCCGGTGCCGCGGCGAGGGGAGCAGGAATGGCGTCTATTTCCGAATGGAAAACGGTTGCACGGCGTTCCTTGCTGATTGTGCCGCGCGGCATCGAGATCCTGGTCGAAACGGTAGCGCTGCCGGACGGCAGAGTCATCGACGACTACTATCGGATTGAAAAGCTCGGCGCAGCCATTGTCGTCGCGCAAACGGACGGGGATGATTACATTGTATTGCGCCAGTATATTCACGGGGCGCGTCGCATCGGACTGACGCTGCCAGGCGGCACGATCGAAGCGGGTGAGGATCCGCTCGCTGCTGCACAAAGAGAACTGCTTGAGGAGACCGGCTACGTCGCATCCGAATGGGAACCCATCGGGCAGTTCACCCGCGACGGCAATCAGGGCAGCGGCATCGATCACTGTTTCCTGGCGCGCGGGGCCCGCACGGCCGCGGGCCCGGCGACGGATGACCTCGAACAACTCGAGGTTCGCCTGCTCGCGCGCGAGGAACTTCGCCGTGCCCTTGTCGAGGGGTCGGTTCCCGTGAGTGGGCACGCGGTGGCCATTGCCGTTGCCCTCGTTCGCTAACACCACAGCGCGGTCGCTGTATCCGTCCTAGAAACGAGATCGTTCATGAAGATCCTCCTGGCACAGTTCGGTGCTAACGGCGACTGCCTCTATGCGACGGCGCTTGCACGCCAGATCAAGCATGACTACCCCGACAGCCATCTCACCTGGGCGACCTCGTCCCTGTGTCGACCGATCGTCGAAGGCAATCCCCACGTCGACGCCATCTGGGAGGCGCAGGTGGCGTCCCGCGCGACGCAGGGCGCGGCCTGGGTGGCGTACGAGCGCGAGATTCTCCAGCTCCTGGAGCGGGGGATCTACGACCGGGTCTATCTGTCACAGATCTGGCCGCGCAACTTCCAGCGGTACGACGGAACGGTCAGGCCGTCCATTCTGCGCGCGTACCACGCGCCGATCACCGTGCCGGTGCAGCCGGTCCTGCGATTGACCGACGACGAGCACGAACGCGTTTCTGAATTCGTGAAGAAGCATGGGATCGACCTCTATCAGAACCGCATCCTGATGGAATGTGCGGCACTGTCGAGCCAGTCGTTCGTCACGCCGGAATTCGCGACGCAAGTTGCCGAAAGGCTGATTGCCGAGGTTCCTGACACGTGTGTCATACTGTCTTCCCATCTCGAGGTGAGCAGCGACAACCCGAAGATCGTCAGCGGCCGCACGCTTTCGTTGCGTGAGAACGCTGCGCTGACTCATCACTGCAGCCACTTCATAGGAACGGCCAGCGGGCTGACGGTGATCAATACCTCGTCCGCGGCCCGACAGTTGCCGATGCTTCTTCTGCTGGCGCGGGACACTTCCGTCTATGCGTCGTTCCACCATGATTTTGAATATTGGAAGATGCCCGTTGACGGAATCATCGAAATGACGGAGTCGCCGTCCGAACGCGTCGCCGATTGCATCGCGGCAATGATTCGCGGTGGAACGACCCTGGCCAAAGAGGTATTTCACGAAACGATTCGGCCCGATTTCCGGAAGTACAGCCAACAGATCTACCATTACCTGATCAAGGAGAAGCGCATCGTCGACGCTGGAGTGTCTTTGGCGACGACCGCTGCCCGTTACGGATGGCAGCCGCCTCTGGTGCACTTCGCCCGCAAGTATGTGTTTCCCAACTTGAAGCACGATCCTGCGACGATGTTTCCGGAACGTCGCGCGTTCATCGGGTCACTGCGTGCCGCCGTGGCCGATGCCGTCCGGGAAGCCGGTGCGTTGCCGGCCAGCAGCGGTCCCGCCAGCCAGTGAAGGAAGTGTCCGGCATGGAGCAGTTCATCAAGCGCATCATCGACTATGTTCTCGGCACGCATCGCGAGCAGATGGAGCAGGCCGACCGCGCCCTGCTGCTGGCCGGCCGCCAAGCGTCCTGGGCATTGTCTCAGAGGACACGGTTGAGAACCCTGGCAGACGCAGAGTTCCGCGTAACCTCGCAGTGGGGCGAGGACGGAATCCTTGAGTGGCTGGTGCAGAACGTGCCGGTGTCCAGTCAGCGGTTCATCGAGTTCGGCGTCGAAAATTATCGGCAATCGAACACCCGTTTCCTGCTTCAGAACCGCAACTGGAAAGGGCTCGTGATCGACGGATCAGCCAGCCATGTTCAGCAAATTCGTGCTGACAAGCTCTATTGGCGCTATGATCTCACGGCCGTGGACCGTTTCATCACCACCGACAACATCAACGGGATTTTTGAAGAATTTGGATTTGTCGGTGACATCGGCCTGCTCAGTATCGACATTGATGGCAACGACTATTGGGTGTGGGATGCGATAGACTCCGTCAACCCGGATATCGTCGTGTGCGAATACAACGCGATCTTCGGCGACCGGCATGCCGTGACCACGCCTTACAGTCAGAAGTTTAACCGATTCGATCATCACCATTCCGGCCTCCATGCGGGAGCATCCATAGCTGCCCTCCGCCACTTGGGTGCACGCAAGGGATACGAACTGGTCGGCAGCAACTCGACCGGCCTCAATGCCTTTTTCGTACGCAAGGAACACATGCCCGTGATCGAGCCGCTGCTGGAGCGGCGGTTGGCCTATCCATCGGTCTTCCGCAACGCCTGTGACGCGCAGCGCCGGCTCATCCATGTCGGTGGGCTCGATCGGCTTGAACTGATCAAGGACCTTCCGGTCGTGGACGTTGTGCACGGTGTCACGACCAATCTGGCCGCGCTCGGACCCGCCTATAGCGACGAGTGGCTGCGATTGATGAAGGTATAGGACGCGAACGTCGCTACGACGCGGCGGGGATGGCGACGGACGTCATCGTGCGGTAGCCATCCCCCAGACGTTGCGCGTACAGCACTTCGTTGAACACCGTCGTCTGGGAAAGGTCCATCCGCCCCTCACGGCGGAAGCGCATCCGCCATGTCCGATCTTCCGCCAACCGGAGGGCGATCGCCACGAAGTCTCTTTCGTCGCGGGCGGCGAGCCAACCCAAGCCGGCATGGTGCACAAATGACGCGCCATGGGCGGCAACCATGCGACTGCCCAGCAGGGTGAGCAGCGGCACGCCCATCCACAACGCTTCGCAGGTGGTCGTCACGCCGTTGTAGGGGAAGGCATCGAACATCACATCGATCGTGTCATACAGCGCGAAGTGCTCGGCATGCGTGGCGGTGCGGCCGACGAAGGTCAGGCGGTCGGCGGCGATGCCGCGATCGGCGAAGGCCCGGCGGAGGCGGTCGTAGGAGTCCGGCGGGCTGTTCGGGTCGTGGCATTTGATGACGATGCGCGAGCCAGCGACGGCCCGCATCGCAGCGGTCCACAGGTCCAACGCTTCCGGTTTGATCTTGCGGTACTGGTGGAAGGCACCGAAGACGACGCCGGTGCGCTCCTGCGGGTTCGGTCCGGGAGCGTAGGAGGGGGGCGTGTAGCACAGCGTGCTGCCCTCCAGCGCGATCAGCCGGCGCTCGCTGCGGGCCTCAGGCGGTGGGGTGATGAAGCGATCGCCGATCAGGAAGTCGACGCTGTCCAGCCCGCAGGTGTCCTCGTTCCCGTGCAGGATCGCCGTGACCGGCGCCGGATGGCTGGCCAGCACGTCCAGCCGCTCGCCGGCGAAGTGGCCCTTGAGATCGACGTAGAGGTCGAGGGAGTCGCGCCGCACCCGCTCGATCATGGCGGCGTCGGAAAGGTGGCCGACGGCGACCAACTCGGCGCCGGCGAGCCGCTCCGGCAAAGGTGAGCGCCGCAGATCTTCGGGGGTTGTGTGAGCATAGACGATCGGCTGGAAGCCACCCGCCTCGCCATGCCGCACCATGGCGGGCAGAAAATAGTCGACCAGCGGCTTCTTGTGGATGGTCCCGGCGTAGTAGCCGACCCGCAGCGGCCGGCCGTCACGTTCCCGCGGCCGGGCTGGCACCGTGGTCGGGACGGGCGGCAGGTGAAGCCGGTTCCAGCCGCGGTAGATCTCCATCCGCACAGCATCCGGCACTCCGGGCTCGCACAGCAGCGCGATGATGAGCGCGGAATGCCGCCGCCGCAACGCCATGTTCCGCCCCACCGGCAGATCGGCGAGGCGGTCGACCGCGTCGGCCAACTCAGCCCAGCGCCGCAAGCGCACGAAGGCGTAGGCCAGCATCAGGAGCGTATCGATGTTGTCGGGTGCCAGTTGGTGTGCCCAGCGCCGGAGCGTGGCCAGATCCGCGAAGCGCTCGGCCGTGAAGAGTTGCCCCACGAAAAGCGACAGCAGCCGTTCGTTCGCCGGCTCGAGCGCCACCAGACGTCGGAAGATCCGCTCGGCGTCGTCGGCACGCTGCAGATGGAGCAGCGCCTTCACCAGCGGCGCGCCCGTGCCGACCGTCAATTCCGGCACCGCCGACAGCACGGCGACCGCGTCGGCGGCCCGCTCCAGGGCAAGGAGCAGGCCGCCGAGGTGCTCGGCCAAATGTGACCGGGTCGATTGCACGGCCCACGTTCGCGAGAGAAGGGAGGCAGCCCGCGTCCGGTCGCCCAGGTTCAGTGCGGCGAGCCCGGCCAGGTGCAGGGTCGGTGCCGCGTCTGGCGCCAAGGTCAGGACGGTGAGCGCGGTCGTCAAGGCCTGCTTCCACCGCTTTTCCCGGAAATGTGCGGTCGCCTGGCGCTGCAATTCGGCCGGTGCCGGCAAGGCGATCCGGTCCCGCGACGCCGGGACGGCCATGAGCTCCGCCAAGATCTCCCGCGTGTTGGCAACGTCGCGGGCGTCGAGCAGGCGCTCGCCGAGCGTCGGGGCGAGGTCGTCTGGCACGCCGCCGTCGAGCCGCTGGGGCTTCAGCGACCGCACGCCCTGGATGGCCGCCGCCGCCAGAGCGTCACGCGCCTGGTTGCGGGTGATGGCACCGCTCGCCACCAGCGTCCGCAACGCCGCACTGCCGATTCCGACGGCCAGATCGGCCAAATTCCGGTCGTCGAGGTCGCTCAAGACCCTGTCCTCCTGGCACCAGAGGGCCGCATCTTATGCACGGCCGACGGGCGCCGATACAAGGGATTTTGCCGTGCGACGGGATGCCCGCCCCGGCGTCTAGCCCAGCTCCAGGCTGGCGACGCCGAAGACGCGCGCGAGGTCGGTCGGTCGCACCGGCCCCGTGTGCATGCGGGCGGTCTCGAACACCGGGGCCAACCCCCTCCCCTCGGCCAGCGCCGCGGCCGCGGCGTTGGGCTCCGGCACGTCGAGGAAGAGAAGGCCGCCGCCGGCGTCCGCCGCCAGGGCGTCGAACAGGGTTTCGGCAATGGCGCGGTCGTCGGCGAACAGCGGCCCGATCTTGTGCCCCTCGCGGCAGGGCCGCACGACGCCGAAGCCGGCCAGGCTGCCGTCGCGCAGCACGGCGCGGGCGTGGTGCCCCGGCGCCGCCGTCCAGGCCCGCAGGAACGTCTCCCGGTCCGCGGGAAAGCAGGCGGCGTCCAGCGCGGCAATGGCGGCGAAGGGCACCTCGGCCAGCCGCACCACGCCGGCCGGGACACGCGCCGGCACCGCCACGGCTCCACCGTAGCGGACGTTGCGGTGGGCGAACGCGAAGCCGGAGCGGCGGTAGTTGTCCTGCTGCGCCACGACCCCGTCGAGGCCGACGGTGCGCCCGCCGGCATGGTCCATGCCGGCACGCCAGGTCGCCATGCCGTGGCCGCGGCCGCGCCGGTCGGGCCGGACGATGTAGAGGCCGAGGAACGCGAAATCGCTCCCGTAGGTCGTCACCGCGATGCAGGACACCGGCTCGCCGTCCTCCACGCCCACCAGGAAGCCGGCCGGGTCCTGCACGCGGAAACAGGCGGCGTCCTGATGGCCGGGATTCCAGCCCTCGGCGGCCGCCCACGCGATCATCGTCGCCACCTCGCCGGCCGTCGCCGGCCGCACCGTGAACCCGCCGCCCATCCCCGCCTCCACCGTTGCCCGGTCCCAGCCCAGCCCAGCCTAGCCCCGCAGGCCCGCCACGATACCACGTCCCATGGCGGCGAGCTTCGCCAGCCTGCCGTGTTCGAACAGGACGACGCGGACCAGGTCCGTCACCGTCGCCCGCATCTCGAGGCACAGCAGGGCCGGCATGGCGTGGCCGTGCAGGCGCAGCAGGCGCACCCGGTTGCGGCATCGGGTGTAGCGCCGCCGGGCGCTGTGATGGGTCACCGCGACGAGACGGCCGAACAGGCGCCGCTCCTCGTAGCGGCCGAGCCGGTGGCGCAGCTCGGCGTCGCGCACCGCGACGATGTCGTAGCCGGCCCGCCGCACCCGCAGCGCGAACTCGAAATCGACGTAGTCGATGAAGAAGTCCTCGCGCATCGGCCCGACCGCCGCCAGCACGGTGGCCGGGATCAGACTGCCCGAGGCGATGGCGTAGAGCAGGTGCCGCAGCACCGGACCCTCGGGCGCTTCGGCGCGCGCGCGGCGGCCGTCGGCCGAGGTGACGAAGCGGGTCGGCCTCGCCTGGGCGTGCTCGCGCGGCACCGCGGCGGCGATGCCGACCGGCTCCCCCGTGCCGTCCGCCAGGGCGGCCAGCAGGGCGGCGACCATGCCCGGCTGCGGCACGCTGTCCTGGTCGAGCAGCAGCAGCCAGCGCGCGCCCCGTGCGACGGCGCGCGCCAGCCCCTGGTTCTGGGCGGCCGCCAGGCCGCGGTTGCCGGGGTTGCGGATCACCTCGACCCGGTCGGCGTGCCGGGCCGCCGCCGCTTCGACCGCGGCCAGCGCGACGGCGGGAGAGCCGTTGTCGACCACCACCACCCGCTCCGTCTGGGCCAGCGCCGCATCCAGCACCGCCGCCAAGGTGTCGTCGGGATGATGGGTGACGATGACGGCCGCCACGCCCGGCGACGGGCCGCTCACGGCGCTCGCCAGGGCTTGGCGGCGCGCGG
This sequence comes from Azospirillum sp. ST 5-10, assembly GCF_051225715.1. Lineage (NCBI taxonomy): Bacteria > Pseudomonadati > Pseudomonadota > Alphaproteobacteria > Rhodospirillales > Azospirillaceae > Azospirillum > Azospirillum sp. ST 5-10. The sequence goes on along the minus strand of NZ_JBPJSP010000002.1, from coordinate 28,048 downwards.
CGGGAAGGCCGGCGCGAAGTCGGTGCGGTAGGGATCGAGATTGGGGTTGAAGGCGGGGTCGTGGGCCAGCGCGGCGGCCCAGCGCCGCGCCATGTAGGCGGCCTCCCGCTTGAACTGCGGGCGCCGGTCGGCACGGTCGGGCGCGCCGAGGGTGGCGGATTCATGGTGGACCAGCTCGGCGTAGGGGGTCCACAGGGTGCGGTAGCCGCGCTCGCCGAGGCGCAGGCAGAGGTCGACGTCGTTGAAGGCGATGCCGAGATTGTCCGCGTCGAAGCCGCCGACCTCCTCGAAGGCGCTCCGGCGCACCACCATGCAGGCGGCGGTCACGGCGCTGAACGCCTGCTGCAGCACGGCCCGGCACATCGCCCCGGGATGATGGCGCGGCAGGGAGCGGTGGGCGTGCCAGGCGATCAGCTCCTCCGCCAGCACGATGCCGGCGTGCTGCACCGTGCCGTCGGGGTAGAGCAGCTTGGCGCCCACCGCCCCCACCTGCGGGCGCAGCGCGTGCGACACCATGTGGCCGAGCCATCCCGGCTCGATCACCTCGATGTCGTTGTTGAGGAAGCACAGGAACGCGCCTTCGGTCGCCGCCACCGCCTCGTTGTTGATGGCGGAATAGTTGTAGGGCCGGTCATGGACCAGCACCCGCGCCCGCGCCCGGCCGGCTAGGGCGGCGAGGTACTCCCGGGTCGCCGACTCCTCGCTGCGGTTGTCGACCACCACCAGCTCCAGGTCGGGGTAGTCGGTGCCCTCCAGCACCCCGTCGACGCAGCGCGCCAGCAGGTCGAGCCGATCCTTGGTGGGGACGATCACCGTCACCCGCCCCGGCCGGGCCGGCAGGGGATAGACGACCCGGTGCAGGGTCGGGTTGGCGGCGACGACGACCGTGGCGCCGGCGTGACCGGTTCGCGCGAGGTGCTCGGCGATCGCCCGCCGGGCCCGCTCGTGGGCGTAGGTCTTGGCCCCGTCGGCCAGCGCCACCGAGCCCGCGATGGCCCGCCAGTGGTAGAGGACGTGGGGGATGTGGCGGATGCGCGCCGGCGCCGTCCGCTCGATGACCCGCAGCACCAGGTCGTAGTCCTGGCTGCCCTCGAAGCCGGCGCGGAAGCCGCCGATCTGGCGCAGCAGGTCGGTGCGGTAGACGCCGAGGTGCGACACCATGTTGTGGGAGAGCTGCAGATCCGGGTTGTAGTCCGGCTTGAAGTAGGGGGAGAAGCGGTTGCCCGCCTCGTCGATCTTGTCCTCGTCGCTGTAGATCAGGTCGGCGTCGGGGTGGGCGGCGATCTCCGTGGCGACGAGGTAGAGGGCGTGCGGCGCCAGTTCGTCGTCGTGGTCGAGGAGCGCCGCGTAGGCGCCGGTCGCCATCTCCAGCGCGCTGTTGGAGGCGGCGGAGATGTGGCCGTTGTCCTCCCGGTACCGCACCCGGATGCGCGGGTCGCGGGCCGCGTACTCCTCCAGCACCGGGCGCACGTGCGGTGCCGTGGAGGCGTCGTCGGCGACGCACAGCTCCCAGTCCGGGTAGAGCTGGCCGAGCACGGAATCGAGGGCGCGGCGCAGCCAGCGTTCCGGCGGGTCGTAGACCGGCATGAGCACGGAGATGAGCGGACGGGCCGGGAGGGCGGCGATGCGGGCGGCGATGGCCCGCCGGTCCGCCTCGTCCAGCGTGTCGTAGAGCGCGACCCAGTCGCCGTAGCTGCGGGTCTGCGGCCGCGTCAGCCGGTTCAGCAGCAGCGAGCGGCCGCCGGGGCTGGCCAGCAGCCCGATCGCTTGGCGGGCTTGGCGGCCGAGCAGCCGCGGGTCGGCCAGGGCCGGACGCAGCCAGCCCCACAGGACGGCGGCGGCGCCGGTCAGCGGCCCCGTCTCCACCAGGCGCGGGTTGCGCAGCGCGAAGCCCGACGGCGGCACCGCCGCCGCCTCGATCCGCAGCACCGCGAGCCCTTCCGGCAGGTCGACGTGGATGCGCACCGCGCCGGTGCGCAGCGGCAGGCGGACCGCCGTGGCGGGGTCGCCCGCCGCCGTCCGCTCCAGGGTCAATTGCGGCGGCTCGCCGTCCCAGTCCAGTTCGTAGGACAGAATCGCCCGGCCGGCCGGCGGACGCGAACCGTCCGGTGCGGCGACGGCGAAGGCGCCGGCCGGTCCGGTCAGGCGGCACCGGTCGCCCCGCGCCGCCACGCCGTCGAGCGGCGTCAGCCGCAGGCGGTGGGACCGCCAGCGCAGCAGGGACGCCAGCCGTCCGCCGTAGCCTCGCGTGTCCATCGGCCGAAGCGGGCGGCGGCGTCAGCGCGGGAAGCGGTCGACCAGGCTCAGCAGATACTGGCCGTAGCCGCTCTTCCTCAGCGGCTCGGCGAGGCGGGTGAGGCGGTCGGCGTCGATGTAGCCCATCTGGTAGGCCACCTCCTCGGGGCAGGCGATCTTCAGGCCCTGACGGGCCTCCACCGTCTGCACGAACTGGCCGGCCTGGAGCAGGCTGTCGTGGGTGCCGGTGTCGAGCCAGGCGATGCCGCGGCCCATGCGCTCCACCCGCAGCGTCCCCTTCTCCAGATAGATGCGGTTGAGATCGGTGATCTCCAGCTCGCCGCGCGGCGACGGCTTCAGCGCCTCGGCGTAGGCGGTGACGTTGCGATCGTAGAAGTAGATGCCGGTCACCGCCCAGTTGGACTTGGGTTGCCGGGGCTTCTCCTCGATGTCGACCGCCCGGCCGTCGGCGTCGAAGCTGGCCACGCCGTAGCGCTCGGGATCGCTGACGTAGTAGCCGAACACGGTGGCGCCGTCGGTGCGCTGGGCCGCCTGCTGGAGCATGTCCGGCAGGCCGTGGCCGAAATAGATGTTGTCGCCGAGGATCAGCGCGCAGGGCTCGCCGCCGATGAAGTCGCGACCGATCAGGAAGGCCTGGGCGATGCCCGCCGGCTCGGGCTGGATGGCGTAGCTGAGGCGGATGCCCCACTGGGTGCCGTCGCCCAGCAGCTGTTCGAACAGCGGCCGGTCGTGGGGCGTGGAGATGACCAGGATCTCGCGGATGCCCGCCATCATCAGGGTCGACAGCGGATAGTAGATCATCGGCTTGTCGTAGACGGGCAGGAGCTGCTTGGTCACGACGTGGGTCACCGGATACAGGCGCGTGCCGAGACCGCCGGCCAGGATGATCCCCTTCATGGTTGATCCTTCAGATATGCTGGGCCCCGGGGGCCGGATGACGACGTTGGTAAGGATGCGGACGCGCCGGTCCGGCGCGCCTAGCCGGCGAGGCCGAGACGGTCGCCGTGGTACACGCCCTCGCGCAGCGGCTGCCACCAGGCGCGGTTGGCGAGATACCACTCGACGGTGCGGCGCAGGCCGCTGTCGAAGGTCTCGCGCGGCTCCCACCCCAACTCGCGGCGGATCTTGGCGGCGTCGATGGCGTAGCGGTGGTCGTGGCCGGGCCGGTCGGTGACGTAGGTGATCAGTCCCTCGCGGGTGCCGTCGGCCAGCGGCGGCGCCACCTCGTCGACGATGGCGCAGATGGCGCGGACCACGTCGATGTTGCGCACCTCGTTGTTGCCGCCGACGTTGTAGGATTCGCCGGGCACGCCCCTGGTCAGGATGAGCCACAGGGCGCGGGCGTGGTCCTCGACGTAGAGCCAGTCGCGCACGTTGGTGCCCTGGCCGTACACCGGCAGCCGCTTGCCCTCCAGCGCGTTGAGGATCATCAGCGGGATCAGCTTCTCGGGAAACTGGCAGGGACCGTAGTTGTTCGAGCAGTTGGAGACGACCACCGGCAGGCCGTAGGTGCGGTGCCAGGCGCGCACGAGGTGGTCCGACGACGCCTTGCTCGCCGAATAGGGCGAGGACGGGTCGTAGGGCGTGGTCTCGACGAAGTGGCCCGTTTCGCCCAGCGAGCCGAACACCTCGTCGGTCGAGATGTGGTGGAAGCGGAAGGCGGCGCGGCCCGCGTCGTCCAGGGTGCGCCAGTGGGCGAGGCAGGCGTCGAGCAGGGCGTAGGTGCCGACCACGTTGGTCATGATGAAGGCGCCGGGCCCGTCGATGGAGCGGTCGACGTGGGACTCCGCGGCGAGGTGCATGACGGCGTCGGGGCGATGCCGCTCCAGCAGCTGGGCCATGCGGTGCTGGTCGCAGATGTCGGCCTGCTCGAAGGCGTAGCGCGGGTGACCGGCGAAGGGCGTCAGCGACGCCGGGTTGGCGGCGTAGGTCAGCTTGTCGACGTTGATGACCTCGGCGTCGGTCTCGCTCATGAGGTGGCGGACCACCGCCGACCCGATGAAGCCGGCACCGCCCGTGATGAGGACTTTCCTAGGCATTGCGACGTGTCACCAACCGAAATTGTCGAGGCCGAACCCTTGCAGGCCGCCGGCACATTAGACGGTGAGCAGGGGTAATTCAAACGGAACCGGTGCGGCCGAGCGCCCGCCCCAGAGCGGTCACGACCCGTTCCGGCGCGTCGTCGTCCATGGCCGGGAACAGCGGCAGCGTCAGGGCGCGGCGGTAGTAGGCGTCGGCCCCCGGCAGCGCCAGGGCGCCGTAGCGGTCGGCGTAATAGGGCTGGCGGTGCAGCGGGATGTAGTGCACCTGGGTGCCGATCCCCAGGTCGCGCAGATGCCCCATCACGGCGGCGCGGCGGCGGTCGGCGGCGGCGAAGTCGACGAGGGCGATGCAGAGGTGCCAGGCCGGGCGGCAGCCGGGCGTGCGGGCCAGCGGCCGCACCAGCGGGGCCAGCGGGGCGAGGCGCGCCGCGTAGGCGTCCATCAGCGCCCGCCGTCGTTCGGCGAAGGCGTCGAGCTTGCCGAGCTGGCTGAGCGCCAGCGCGCATTGCAGGTCGGTGAGACGGTAGTTGAAGCCGGGTTCCGCCATCTCGTAGACCCAGGGATTGGCGGCGCCGTCGTCGTCGACGGCGAGCGCCCGGTCGGTGAGATGCCGCGGATCCCGTTCCATGCCGTGGTTGCGCAGCCGCCGCATCCGGTCGGCCAGCGCGTCGTCGCCGGTGGTGACCGCCCCCCCCTCCCCCGCCGCGATGGTCTTGACGGGATGGAAGGAGAAGACGGTGAGCACGCCGGGCGCGTCGGCGCCGACGGCGGCGGTGCGCCCCTGCCCGTCGGTCCAGGCGGTGCCGATGGCGTGGCAGGCGTCCTCCACCACCGCGAGGCCGCGGTCGCGGGCGAACGTGCGCAACGCCGCCAGCGGGCCGACCTGGCCGGCGAGGTGCACCGGGGCCACGGCGCGCACCCGCAGGCCGGCGGTCTCGGCGCGGGCGACGGCCGCCGCCGCGTGCTCGGGGGCCATCAGCCCGCTGTCGGGGTCGACGTCGGCGAGCGCCACCTCGGCGCCGGTGAAGCGGACGGCGTTGGCGGTGGCGAGGAAGGTGACGGTCGGCACCACGACCGCATCGCCAGGGCCCAGGCCGAGGGACAGGTAGGCCAGGTGCAGCGCCGCCGTGCCGTTGGCGCAGGTGACGGCGTGGCGTGCGCCGACCCGCGCCGCCAGCGCCTGCTCGAAGGCGACCACCGCCGGCCCCTGCGTCAGAAAGTCGCTGCGCAGCACCGCCGCCACCGCGGCGATGTCGTCCTCGTCGACGGCCTGGTGGCCGTAGGGAAGGAAGGGCGCGGCGGTCACGCGGATTCGGCGAGCAGGGCGGCCAGGCGCTCGGCGTCGAGCCAGTCGGTGTTGGTGTCCGAGGCGTAGCGGAAACCGTCCGGCACCGCCTTCGCCCCGAGGCGCTTGTAGGATTCGTGGCTCCAGAACGCGAAGGTCGGCTCGATGACGAAGCGGTCCGCCAGTTCGAAGGTCTGGCGGGAATCGTCCTCGGTGATCATCACCTCGTGCAGCTTCTCGCCGGGCCGCACGCCGACGATCTTGTGCGGCAGGGCCGGCGCCAGCGCCCTGGCCATGTCGACGATGCGCATGCTGGGGATCTTCGGGACGAAGATCTCGCCGCCCTGCATCAGCGCGAAGCAGGAGACGACGAACTCCACCCCGTGCTGCAGGGTGATCCAGAAGCGGGTCATCCGCTCGTCGGTGATGGGCAGGTGGTCGGCGCCGGTGTCGACCAGCTTGCGGAACAGCGGCATCACCGAGCCGCGCGAGCCGACGACGTTGCCATAGCGCACCACCGAGAAGCGGGTGCCCAGCGAGCCCGACAGGTTGTTTGCGGCGATGAAGATCTTGTCCGAGGCCAGCTTGGAGGCGCCGTAGAGGTTGATCGGGTTGGCCGCCTTGTCGGTGGACAGCGCCACCACCTTCTTCACGCCGGCGTTCAGCGCCGCGCGGACCACGTTCTCGGCGCCGTAGACGTTGGTGTGGATGCACTCCATGGGATTGTATTCGGCGGCCGGCACGTGCTTCAGCGCCGCCGCGTGGATGCAGACGTCCACCTCGCGCATCGCCAGCTCCAGCCGCTCGCGGTCGCGCACGTCGCCGATGAAGAAGCGCAGGCGGCCGTCCCAGTCGGCGCCGAGCTGCTGCTGCATCTCGTACTGCTTGAACTCGTCGCGCGAGAAGATGATGACGCGCCGCGGCGTGGTGTGCCGCAGGATGGTCTCGACGAAGCGCCGGCCGAACGAGCCGGTGCCGCCGGTGACCAGCACCGACGCCCCGTTGAAGGCGGCCAGGGCGTCGCGGTGCCAATCGGCGGGAGAACTGGCGAGACGCTTCGAGAGGGAGGCGGTGCGGCTGGATTCGGACAAGGACGGACCCCGGCTGGCGCGATTTGCGGCATCGTTCAACGAAGTCAACGAAGCAAGGCTAATCCGATTTGTCTAGCAGGAAGTTAATGCCGCGTTTTCCGGGTGCGTCCGGTCCGGCCGGCCGGCCGCGGCGGCGCGTCACCGTTGCCCCTACCGTCGACGGGGTGCCTCCTCTATGGTGCCGCGGTTCGACGCGCGGCCCTTTCGCCGGCCGCGACACCTGCCGACGACGGGAGCCTCCATGATCCGCATCTTCATCGGCTATGATCCGCGCGAGGCGGTGGCCTACAATGTGTTCGCCCATTCGATCAACGTCCGTGCCTCGCGCCCGGTGACCATCGCGCCTCTGATGCTGAGCCAGCTCGGCGACCTGATGTGGCGCGAGCGGCACCCGCTGCAGTCCACCGACTTCTCGTTCTCCCGCTTCCTGGTGCCCTACCTTGCGGGATACGACGGATGGGCGCTGTTCTTCGACTGCGACATGCTGATGCTCGACGACGTCGCCCGGCTGTGGGACCTGCGCGACGACCGCTACGCCGTCCAGGTGGTCAAGCACGACCACGTTCCCGCCGAGACCACCAAGTTCCTCGGCGCGCCGCAGACCCGCTACGAGAAGAAGAACTGGTCCAGCGTCATGATGTTCAACTGCGCGCGCTGCGCCGCGCTGACGCCGGAGTACGTCAACACCGCCTCGGGCACCGACCTGCACCAGTTCAAGTGGCTGGGCGACGACGGCCTGATCGGCGAGATCCCGCACCGCTGGAACCATCTCGTCGACTACGATCCGCCCGTGCCGGCGGAGGGGCTCGCGAACCTGCACTACACCATCGGCGGCCCCTACTTCGAGGAGTACCGCGGCTGCGGCTACGCCGACCTGTGGCTCGACGAGCGCCGGCGCATGCTGGAGGCGGTGCAGCGCCCGCTCTGAATTCGGATGTTTAGAGCAGGAGTCACGCTTTTGGCCGCATCGGCCAAAAGCGATCTTGCTCTAACCCGCCGCCGCCCGCTTGGCCGCCCGCAGGGTGACGGTCGGCTCCAGCCCGAAATCGACGTGGCCGCCCGACGGCATGTCGGGCTCCACCTCGACGCGGAACATCACCGCGTCGATCACCCGGTGCAGGTACTGGCGCTCGCCGAAATGGCTGCCGGTCACCCCGCAGTTGGTCAGGTAGGTGCCGCCGAACAGGCGGCAGGTGAAGCGGAACGACACCTCGGCCACCGTGCCGGCCGGCACCGTCTCCACGTATTGCGACATGGGGTGGGAGCCGAGCCCGCCCAGCGCGTAGCCCTGGAGCGTGCGGAAGACCATCAGCCACAGCACCTGCCGGGCGTCGCGGTCGAACGCCACGTCGTAGCGGTAGACGTACTCCCGGCCGCGGCGCAGCACGTTGACCCGCTCACCCTCCGGGGTCTCGATGCGCGGGTCGAGGATGCGGGCGCCGTTCGCCGGATACTCCATCCGCCCCTTGGAGACGAGGTTGGGATCGTGGAGCGAGGCGCCGGCGGCCGGCGCCGCGGTGACGGTGGGCGGTGCCGGCTCGGCTTCGGCCGCGGCCGCGCGCTCGGCGGCCGCGGTGCGGTCGGCCGAGGCCTCGCCCATCGCCTGGATCTCGGCGATCTCCTGGAGCATCGCCTCGCGCTGTTCCATCGGCGCGTAGACCAGGCGCTGGTATTGGGTGACCACCGTCTTCGGCTTGCCCGACAGGATCAGCCGGCCGCCGTCGAGCAGGAGGGCGCGGTTGCAGAACTGCAGCACGGCGCCGGCGTCGTGGCTGACGAACAGCAGCGTGCCGCCCTGCTTCTGGAACTCCTTGATGCGGGCGAAGCACTTGGCCTGGAACGCCTCGTCGCCGACCGCCAGCGCCTCGTCGACGATCAGGATGTCGGGATCGACGCTGATGGCGAGGGCGAAGGCCAGGCGGATGTACATGCCGCTGGAGTAGACCCGCACGGGCTGGTCGATGAAGTCGCCGATGTCGGCGAAGGCGATGATCCGCTCGATGCGGGCGTCGATCTCCTCGCGGCTCAGGCCGATGATCGCCGCGTTCATGTAGACGTTCTCGCGGCCGGTGAAGTCGCCGTTGAAGCCGGCGCCCAGCTCCAGCAGCGCCGACACCCGGCCGTGGATCTCGGCGGTGCCGGCGGTCGGCCGCAGGGTGCCGCTGAGCACCTGCAGCAGGGTCGACTTGCCGGAGCCGTTGCGGCCGACGATGCCCACGGTCTCGCCGCGGCGCACGTCGAAATCGACGCCGTCGAGCGCCACCACCTCCTTGAAGTGGCGCACGTCCGAGGCGGCGAAGCGCTGCTTCAGGCGGTCGAGCGGCTGGGCGTAGAGGCGGTGGCGCTTGGCCAGGCCGCGCACCCGGATGGCGATTTCAGATGACATCGGCGAAGGCCCGCTTCAGCCGGGCGAACACGTAGTGCCCGACCCAGGCGGCGAGGAAGGCGCCGACGGCGTAGAGGCCGAGCGCGCCCCAGTCGGGCGGCAGTCCCTGCAGCAGCACCTTGCGCGCCTCCACCACCGGGACGGTCAGCGGGTTCAGCCACACCCACGGGCGGACCGCCTCCGGCAGGATCTCCAGGGGAAAGAGGATCGGCGCGGTGAACATGAGCACCGTCATCACCAGCCCGGTGATCTGGCCGATGTCGCGTACGAACACCCCCAGCGCCGAGAGGAACCACACCAGGCCGGCCGCCAGCACCACCAGCGGCGCCACCACCAGCGGCAGCAGCGGCGCCGTGACCGGCAGGCCCTGGAGCGAGCCCAGGTGCCACACCACCAGCACCAGCACGCCGAAGGCGAGCTGGATGAGCGCCGAGAAGGTCACGGGCCAGGCCAGGATCTCCAGCGGGAAGACGAACTTCTTCACGTAGTTGGGATTGCCGAGGATCATCGACGGGGCGCGGCTGACGCACTCGGCGAGCATCGCGTGCATGAGGATGCCGACGAACAGGTTCTGGGCGAAATCGACCGTGTCCGCCGGGGCGCCGACGTCGACGCGCGGGCGGAAGAGGACGCCGAACAGGAAGGTGTAGATGCCCAGCATCAGCAGCGGCTGGACGAACGACCACAGCACGCCGGCGACCGAGCCGCGGTAGCGCGACGCCACCTCGCGCCGCGTCATCTGCGCCACGGGGAAGGCATGGCGCGCCAGCAGCCGGAAGGGGCCGAGCGCGCTGGCCAGGAACCGCGGAGGCGGCGCGTCGGCGGAGATGACGACGGTCGGATGCGAAGCGCTCACGCGGGTCGGCCCGGATAGGTGAAGCATTCGGGAAGCTCGGCCAGGGTCGGCTGCCGGCGGTCCTTGTCGGAGAGGACGGCCTCCTCGGCCGCCACCGGCCAGGCGATGCCCAGCGCCGGGTCGTTCCACAGGAGGCCGCGGTCGTGGGCCGGGGCGTAGTAGTCCGTCACCTTGTAGATGATCTCGGTGTCGGGCGTCAGGGTGCAGTATCCGTGGGCGAAGCCGGCCGGCACCAGGATCTGGTTCCAGGCGTCGGCGCTGATCTCCACCGCGACGTGCCGGCCGTAGGTGGGCGAGCCGCGGCGGATGTCGACGGCGACGTCGAGGATCGCCCCCTTGACCACCCGCACCAGCTTGTCCTGGGCGGCGGGCGCCAGCTGGAAGTGCAGGCCGCGGACGGTGCCGCGTTCGGCCGAATAGGCGTGGTTGTCCTGCACGAAGTCGAGCGCGATGCCGGCCTCGGCGAGCCGCTGCTTGTTGTACGTCTCGGAGAAGAAGCCCCGGGCGTCGCCGTACTTGGCGGGCTTCAGGATGGCGATCTCCGGGATGTCGAGACGTTGGATGTCCATGGCGCATGACTTCGGACAGGGAACGGGCCGGGCGGAGTGTTGCCGGAGCGGCGGCCCCCTCGTCAAGCCGCGCGTGCGCCGCCGGCCGCGGCCCGGCCTTGCGCCGGTGGACTCGGGCCGCCGGCGTCGTTTAGGTTGGCCGCGCGAAACCGGTGGCGGCCCGCGGGCGCGCGTGTCTCACCGGTGAGACATTCAAGGCACGCCCGATGAAGACGCTGCTGATCTACAGCCCCAAGGGCGGGTCGGGGAAGAGCACGCTGGCCCGCAATCTGGCGGTGGCGGCGGCGCTGGAGGGGGTGGCGGTGGCCACCCTCGACACCGATCCGCAGAAGAGCCTGTCGGAATGGTGGGACCGCCGCGACGCCGCGCGGCCCGCCATCCAGCACTTCGTCGTGCCGATCGCCGAGATCGGCGATCCGCCGGAGCCCATCGACGGGGTCGACCTGCTGATCGTCGACACGCCGACCGCGGTCGAGGTCTACCCGCAGGCGATGAAGACCCTGCTGCTCGCCGCCGACCTGATCCTGGTGCCGGCCAAGGCGACCATCGACGACGTCACCTCCACCGAGCGGGCGATGCGCTTCGCCCGCGGCTTCGGCCGGCCGGCGGCCTTCGTGCTGAACCAGGTCAAGCCGCGGGTGCTGGAGGTGCGCGACGCGCGGCGACGCCTCGCCGGCGTCGCCGAGGTCTGCCCGGTCGACATCCCCGACCTGACCGAGTTCTTCCGCTCCGCCGCCCACGGGCTGGGGGTGCTGGAGCTGGCCGACAGCCGGTCCGGTCCCGACGTCGCCGCCCTGTGGCGTTTCGCCGCGAGCCGGCTCGGCCTGGCGGCGGTGGAGGCGGCGTGATGAAGCTGGTCCCGGCCACCAGGGGGCGGGCGTCGCGCGACACCCGCTTCGACGTCATCGGCACCGGGCTGGTGGAGCTGTCGGACGCCGACGACTTCGCCGCCGAGATCGGCCGTCTGTGGAACGAGAGCCACGAGCGCTTCGTCCTGATCGGCCAGTACCTGGAGCAGGCCAAGCGCAAGCTGCCGCACGGCGGCTTCATCGCCATGATCGAGGAGCGCCTGCCCTTCGGCCGCGGCGTCGCGCACAAGCTGATGGCGGCGGCGCGCGCCATCGAGTCCGGGCTGGTGCCGCGGGAGATCGCCCCGCCCTCCTACTCCCTGGTCTACGAGATCGGCACCCTGGACGAGGCGGAGCGGGCCGAGGCGCTGGCCGCCGGCATCATCCGCCCCGACATGCGCCGCGCCGAGCTCGTCGCCTTCAAGCGCCGCCGCCGCGCCGCCCGGACGCCCGATCGGCCGGCCCTGGAGGCCGAGCGCGAGCGGCTGCTGGCCGAGCGCGCCCGCATCGACGCCCGGCTGGCGGAGATCGCCGCGCTGGTCGCGGCGGTGCCCTGCCCCGATCAGGAGGCAGGCTGAGACGCCGTCTGAAACATCGCTGGCGACATGTTGTTCCGATTGGATTATCCTTTCGATAGAGGCAGCGCGAGCAGAAGAGGTCGGTAGCCATGGCGTCTTTCACGGGCGACGGGACTCCCAATGCCCTCACGGGCACCGCCGAGGGGGACGATATTTCCGGGCTGGCCGGAAACGACACGTTGAAAGGGCTGGCCGGAAGCGACGTGCTGTTCGGTGGCGAAGACGACGATTGGCTCGACGGCGAGGCCGGTGACGACACGCTTTGGGGTGGGGACGGCAGCGACCTTCTGTCACCCGGGGACGGTTTCGACAGCGCTTACGCCGGCGCCGGCAATGATTCCGTCTTTGGCGATCTCGGAAACGACCGGCTCGGCGGCGAGGCCGGCGACGATTATGTCGACGGCGGCACCGGCGACGACCTTATGGAGGGTGGCGACGGCGACGACACCCTGCTGGCGCAGGACGGGCACGACACCGTGCGCGCCGGCGACGGCACGGATTCCATCGACGGCGCCACCGGGAACGACATCCTGGTTGCCGGTGGCGGCGACGACACCGCGTCGGGCGGCGGCGACCGTGACACCATCTACGGCGATTCCGGCAACGACAGCCTGCACGGCGACGACGGCGACGACATCGTCGACGGCGGCGACGGCAACGATCTGCTGTTCGGCGACCAGGGCGGCGACACGCTGTGGGGCGGCACGGACGGCGACACCCTCTCCGGCGGGGACGGCCACGACGTGCTGTACGGCAACTGGGGCGGCGACAGCCTGAAGGGCGACTACGGCGACGACACGCTGTTCGGCGGCCAGGACAGCGACGTCCTGTCCGGCGACGCCGGCGCGGACGTCCTCTACGGCAACCTGCAGGCGGACACCCTCGACGGCGGCGACGGCGCCGACTGGCTGCACGGCGGCCAGCAGGCCGACGTGGTGTCCGGCGGCGCCGGCGACGACACGGTCTACGGCGGCGCCGACAGCGACACGCTGTTCGGCGGGAGCGGCAACGACGTCTTGGGCGGCGGCCTGGCGGCCGACCGTTTCGACCTGCGCGACGAGGCTGGGTCCGACACCATCGTCGACTTCAACTTCGCCGAAGGCGACCGGATGCACCTCAACGTCGGCGCCGCCTTCACCGTGTCGACCGGCAGCCAGGGGGCGGTCCTGACCTTCTCCAGCGGCTATCGGGTCGAGCTGGTCGGCGTGGGCGAGGCCGATCTCAGCACGGGCTTCTTCACCTACGCCTGAACGAAGGCCCCTGAACGAATGCGCGGCGGCCGGACCGGTGCGATCGGCGGATTGCATCGGCGGGCGTGCCGCGCTAGCGTTCTGCGTTGCAGCAATATGACAGCCCGAACCCCTGAGTCCGAACTGCGCATGCGCGTCCTCCTGCTTTCCCGCTACGCCCGCCTGGGCTCGTCGAGCCGCCTGCGGTACTATCAGTTCCTGCCGGAGCTGGCCGCCCGCGGGATCCAGGTCGACGTCTCGCCGCTGCTGCCGGACCGCTATCTGTCGGCGCTGTACGAATCCGGCAAGCGGCCGGTCGAGCTGGCGGCGCGCTCGTTCGTCACCCGCATCCTTCGCATGCTGTCGACCCGCCGCTACGATCTCCTGTGGGTGGAGAAGGAGCTGCTGCCGTGGCTGCCCTACGGTTTCGAGCGGCTGCTCCTGGCCTGGGCCCCGCCCTACGTCATCGACTATGACGACGCCTGGTTCCACGTCTACGACAGCCATCCCCACGTCGCCGTGCGCACCGTGCTGGGCGACAAGCTGGACCGGCTGATGCGTGGGGCGGCGCTGGTGACGGTCGGCAACGCCTATCTGGCGGCGCGCGCGCTCGCCGCCGGTGCACGCCGGGTGGAGGTGTTCCCCACCGTGGTCAGCCTGAGCCGCTACGGCGAACCGTTGCCGGCGCCGCGGAGCGATCCGCTGACGGTGGGCTGGATCGGCTCGCCGGTCACGGCGCGCTATCTGGAGCTGGTGCAGGGACCGTTGCGCCGGCTGTGCGGCGAGGGGCGCGTCCGTCTCGTCCTGGTCGGCGCCAACGACAACGCGGTTCCGACGTTGGCGGCCTCGCGCCTCGACTGGCGCGAGGACACCGAGGTCGACCAGATCAAGGGCTTCGACATCGGCATCATGCCGCTGAGCAACACCCGCTGGGAGCGCGGCAAGTGCGGCTACAAGCTCATCCAGTACATGGCCTGCGCCAAGCCGGTCATCGCCTCGCCGGTGGGCGTCAACCGCGAGATCGTCGAGCCCGGCGTCAACGGCTTCCTGGCCGAGACGCCGGAGGACTGGTACGAGGCGGTGATGACGCTCGGCCGGGACGACGGGTTGCGCCACGCCATGGGGGCGGCCGGCCGCTCCAAGGTGGAGCACGAGTATTCGCTGGAAGGGGTGGTGCCCAGGCTCGCCGAGGCGCTGCGCTCGGCGGCGGGGCGGGCCTGAGGCGCCGGCCGGGCTGTCCGATGGGGGGTGCCCGAATCCGCTCTTGCGCCGCGGCCACCACTTCCGAACATTGCAGGACGGACGGGATCGGCCGCGGCGCCGCGGCAACCGTGCCGCGGAGGGCGGATTGGGAATGCCGGACCAGGACATCGAGGCACGCTGGATCATCCAGGCGCCCATGGAGATTCTCGACGAGGCGCGCGCCCAGGCCGGCCTCGACCCGAACGCCGTGGTGGCGGTCGACGACCGGCCGCGCCGCTGGGAGGCCGACGGTCGCCTGGTCTATCCCAGCTTCTTCTGCCCCGCCTCGTCCGGCTGGCTGAAGGTTCTCGCCAGCCTGGCGCTCGGCGACCGGCCGTTCCAGATCATCCTCGAGGAGGTGCAGCCGGCGGACGCGCCCGAAGGGGACGACACGGTGGTCGGCATCACCAAGCTGTTTCCGCGCATGGACGCCGAGGTGCTGGGGCTGCTGCGGACGATCTCCGCCGCCGACGCCGACCGGATCGCCGACCTGAGCGACCGCATCGCCCTCGCCTTCGAGCGCCTGCGGGCCGGCAGCGTCGTCTCCGGGATCTAGGACGGACCGCTTTCGGCCGAATCCAGCCGGTCCAGGCAGCGCGCGACGATGCGGCCGAGGGCGTCCGACGGGCCGGCGTCGGCCAGCGCGCGCGCCTTGGCGGCCGCGCTTTCGCGGTACTTCGGCACGGTCAGCAGGTGCTCCAGCGCCTGCACCACGTGAGGCGGCTCGAAGACGCCGGCCGATCGCATGGAGACGGCGACGTTCATGCTGCCCAGCGCGTTGGCGTTGCCCCGCTGCTCCTGGTGCCGCGGGACGATGAGCTGCGGCCGGCCCAGCCCCAGCACCGTCTCCACCGTTCCCACGCCACCGTGATGGACGATGACCGCGGCGCGGCCGACCGCCTCGCGCATCGGCTGCGGCCGCTCGTGGATCGTCAGGCCCTTCTGGCGGTACTCCTGGATCTGGCCGGGAGTGGCGTCGCGCAGGTAGATCCGCCCCCGCCGGCCGCTGCTCGCCAGACCGTCCAGAACCTTGTGGGTGTGCCCGTAGCCGAGGGAAAGATAGGCGAAATAGTCCTCGCTCGGCTCCTCCGCGAGGGGCGCCGGCAGGGGCTGCAGCGGGCCGATGGCGGGCTGCAGCCGCTTCGTGGCGTAGAAGTCGAGCTCCGGCAGGGTGACGACGAACTGGTCGGTGCCGGCCAGCACGGCCGGCAGGTTCGGCGGCACCGGGGCGCCGCGGTGGCGCTGCAGGTCCTGGACGGCGGCGACGAGCCGCTCCTCCGGCACGCAGGGCGGCTTGTCGTGGAAGGTCGGCATGTGGTCGAGATGACCGGGCGGCAGCACGAAGCCGTCGCCGACGTTGACCACGGGCAGCCGGCCGTAGGCGGCGATGCAGGTCCCCGGCGAATAGTCGGCGACGATCAGCGCCGGCCGCGCCAGGTCGAACAGCGCCTGCCATCCCGCCACCAGGGCGCCCAGCCGCGGCAGGTCGGCGAAGCCGACCGCCGCGAGGATGTCGCCGAAGCTCTGCATGCCCTGGGACTTGGCACCGGGCAGCGGCCGCGGCACGGCGTAGGGGGCCTGCAGCAGCGGGAAGCCGTCGGCCGCCAGCACGGTGTGGGCGTTGTCGAGGCTGCGCATGGCGAACAGGCACTCGTGCCCGGCCTCGCGCAGCCGCCGGGCGATGGGCAGGAGGCGCGTGACGTGGCCGAAGCCGTCCCCGAGCTCCCAGGCAAGCAGAACCCGCGCCATGCCGTGTGTCCTTCCTGAAACGCTGTGATGGTTGGTGTCAGCGCCGGCGCGCGGCGACCGCGTCGCGCAGCGCCTCGGCGATGCGGGCGACGACGCCGGCCCAGTCGCCGGGCCGCTCCTGGCGGAACAGGCGCGCGGTCGGGTACCAGGGGCTGTCCTCCCGCCCGACCATCCAGCGCCAGTCCGGGGCGTGGTGGAGCACCACCCACAGCGGTCGCGCCATGGCGCCGGCGAGGTGGGCGGTCGAGGTGCAGGTGGAGATCACCAGGTCGAGCTGGGCCATCGCCGAGGCGGTGTCGCGGAAGTCGGAGATGCGGTCCGACAGCCGCACGATCTCCGGCGGGGCGCCGGCCAGGTCGGCCTCGCGGGGGCCCTTCTGCAGGCTGAAGAGCTGCACGCCGGGGACGTCCAGCAGCGGCAGGAAATGCTTCAGCCGGGCCGAGCGCACGCGGTCGTTGGAGAAGTTCGGGTTGCCGCCCCAGACGATGCCGACCTTCAGGCGGTCGTCCTTCGCCTCCGGGATGGGGAACACGGGGGCCGCCGCCGGCAGGGTCAGGTAGGGGGCACGGCGCGGCAGGTCGTCCAGGGTGGCGTGGCCGAGCACCAGCGGCGCCGACAGCAGCGGCAGGTGGACGTCGAAGGGCGGCGGCGGCGCGAAGCGCGGGATCATCGCGTCGACCTCCGGCACGTCGGCCAGCAGCGCCATCAGCGGCTCGTGGCACTCCATGACGATGCGGCCGCCGCGCGCCTTGATCTCCGGCAGGTAGCGCAGGAACTGCAGGACGTCGCCCATGCCCTGCTCGGTGTGCAGCAGCAGGGTGCGCCCGGCGAACGAGGAACCGTCCCACATCGGCTGCGGGAAGGTGCGCCGGCGCGAGGGAAAGCCGTCGTAGCGCCAGCGCCACTCGTACTCGGCGAAGCCCTCGCGGAAGTCGCCGCGGGCCAGCAGCGCCAGCGACAGGTTCCAGTGGAGCTGCGCGCTGCCCGGGTCCAGGAGCGTCGCGCGCCGGACCGTGGCGATGGCCTCGTCGAGCGCGCCCATCTCCTTCAGCAGGTTGGAATAGTTGTACAGCGTCCCGGCGGCGGCGGGCTCGTTGGCCAGCGCCGTGCGGTAGACCCGCTGCGCCTCGCCGAAGGCGCCCATGCGGCGCAGCAGCGCGCCGACGTTGGCCAGCAGGAAGCCGGGCGTTCCCGCCACCGCGGCGTAGCGGCGGTAGGCGTCGAGGCTCTCCTCGAAGCGCTCCAGCCGCTGCAGGGCGTTCGCCAGGCCGATGAGGACCTGGCTGTTGTCGGGATCGACCTCCAGGGCCGCGCGCAGCACCCGTTCGGTGCGGGCGTGGTCGCCCAGCGCCTCCAGGCAGCGGGCCAGCGCCAGGGCGGCCGGCAGGTGGCGCGGCTGGAGGTTCACCGCCGCCGCCAAATGCGGCAGGGCGGCGGCCGGCTGCCGGCTCTCCATCCGCTCCTGGCCGGCCAGCAACTGCAGGTCGCCGTGGCCGGGCGCCTGCCGCAGCCCCGCCTGCAGGCGCTCCTGCGTCCAGGCGCGGTTCTTCAGCGCCGCGCCGATGCGCACGCACAGGGCGTGCGCGTGGCCGCTCAGCGGCACGCCGGCGTCGAGCAACGGCTGCAGCCGGGCACGGGCCCGTTCCGGCCGGCCGTCCCGCAGATCGAGCTCGGCGAGGCGGCGGTGGATCTCGGCCGCCGCCGGGTGGCGGACGGCGGCCTCCTCGAGAAGGCGCACCGCCTGGTCGCGCTTGCCCGACTTCAGCAGCCGGTCGGCATCCTGCTGGATGGCCCAGGTGGACGCCATGTCGCCCGCGCTGGCGGGAGCGGCGGCCTCAGAGCTCGACAATGGCATATTTCTTCAACCAGACGAGGGTGCGCAGGATCAGCCGGCGATGCGCCGGCGGCTGCCTTCCCAGCAGATCCGGCAGCGGGCGCGGGCCGGCCGCCAGCTCGGCCAGCAGCCGGCGGATGGCGTCGTGGGGCAGGATCGCCGGGGCGGCGAAGGTGTTGATGGTGCCCGCCAGCACCCGGTCGAGCGCCGCCGCGGGATCGTCGGCCGCCAGGCGGACCGTCTCGGTCCCGGTCAGCCGCCGCGTCGGATGGTGACGGAACATCGAGAAGGGATCGGCCCGCAGCGGGTTGCCGGGCTCGCCCTGGGGACGCGGGGCGACGGTGGCGGCGGTGCTGCGGCGCTGCGCCAGCTCGCCCCACAGCGCCCGGTAGGCGGTGATCACGTGCTTCCAGTCGAAGACGTCGCGGGCGCGGCGGCGGCCCGCCTCGCCCATGCGGCGGCGCAGGGCCGGGTCGCCGGCGAGCCGCGCCAGGACGCCGGCGCAGGCGTCGACGTCGACCGCGGTGGTGAGGCAGGCGGCGCCGATGAAGCGGTCGTAATTGTCGAGACCGAGGGCGTAGCGCTCGGCCAGGTCGACCCCGGCCTGGGGCGGCGGCAGCAGGGTCGGCACGGTGAACCCGGTCTCGCCGTCCACCACCGTCTCGCGGTAGCCGTCCCAGTCGCTGACGACGCACGGCAGGCCGGCGGCCATCGCCTCGACCGGCGTCAGGCCGAAGCTCTCCTGGATGTTGTCCGACAACGACACGAACAGGTCGGCGGCGAACCAGGACGCGCGCGCCAGCGCCGGGTCGGCGCCGTCCAGGACGTGGACCGTCACCGTCGGGCAGAAGCGGGCGATGGCGTCGCGGGTCTCCCGCTCCATGCCGGCGTTGGGGAACTGGCCGACGAGCATGAGATGCAGGCGCCGGGCGCGGCCGAGCCGCGCCTGGGCGCGCTCGAAGGCCATGAACATCGGCACCGGATGCGCCTTGGCGTGGAACGAGAGACGCCCGAGGAAGAGGCCGGCGACGTCGTCGGCGCCGAGGCCGAGGCGGGCGCGCAGGCCGGCCGCCGCCGCATCCTCGGCGTCGCCGCGGGCGAAGGCGGCGCTGTCGACGCCCAGCGGGATGACGGGCAGCTGCGGGCGCAGCGGCGGCCGCGCGCCGATGCGCTCCTCGAGGTAGGCGGCATAGCCGTCGATCACCTCCAGGCAGGCCTTGCGCACGGACTGCGAGGTGCAGATCAGCGCGTCCCATTCCTGCACCGGGCCGACGAGATACTGGCCGAGGGCCTCCATGACGCGGTCGGACGAGACGGTGTGGGTGACGCCACAGATGCTGTAGAGCCGGTCGTCGAGCGAGCGGCGTTGCCATGCGTCGTCGGCCAGGCCGGGACCGGGCGCGAACAGGCAGCCCGGTTCGGCGATGGCGCGCAGGTTGGCGACGTTCAGCCAGCGGGCGTCGACGGGCCGGCCGGCGAGGGCGGCGACGCGTTCGCGGAAATCGTCGAAGGCGGCGCGGCTGTTGGTGAAGCAGTAGAACGGGTCGCCCCCGCCATGGTCGACCAGCCCCTTCAGGAACCCGGCGCCGGCGGCGTGCCGTCCCTTCACCTGGGCCCGCGACGCCTCGAACCCGTCGGGGTGGTAGAGCAGCGCCGCGGTGGCGGAGGGCGGACGGGCGGCGGAAACGGCGGGCTGGTCCATGAAGCGCGAGAGTCTCGTCTGGAGGCGCCGCGGGGCACGGCGGTCGGGCTCCTTTTACCCAAACCGCCGCGCCGGCGCGAGGGCTTTGCGGCGGTCGCCCGCCGGTCTACATGTCGCCGCCGCCACCACCGCCGCCGATCAGGCCGACGCCCTCGCCCGAGTCCTCGATGGCGGCGACGTAGGTGCCGTACTTGCCCGGGTTGCCCTTGGACAGGGCCGCCAGTTCGGCCCAGACGAAGCCGTCCTTGCGGGGCTCGTAGCAGCGATCGGCGACGCCGCGGGCGATGGCGGCGATCGTCTCGCCGTCGCGGCCGGTGATCTTGCGGAAGGTCCCTTCGAAATAGCCGCCGCGGTCGTCGCGGATCGACGACACGACGTGGCATTCCCAGGGCGGGTCCTCGCCCTCGGCGCCGTCCGCAGCCGGCCGCTCCGGCAGGCGGTCGTCCCAGGCCGCCGCCTCGTCGTCGTTCTTGAACAGCACGTAGACGGCGTAGAAGCTCTTGCGCGCCACGGCGACGCTCTCCTGTCGATGGGATCGGACGGCCAAGGGTGTAGCGCGAATCCGCCGCGGCGGACAAGACGCCGCGTCTGCGGCGCCGCGGGTCGCGGACAAGCGATGCCGCCGCGATTGCCAGTAACACCTTCGTATGGTGCCGGGCAGCTTGCCGTGCGGAAGGGCACGTGCAATACTCGTGCACGTTCTGGAGCAATTCCATAATAGCAAGACAATGTATCGGCTGGTGCCGCCGCCGGCGAGTGCTGTCAAGGCCGCATGATCGAAGATATCTTCCGGTCCCTCGATGGGTCGTGCGGTCAGCACGCCGTGTCGCGACACGGCGTGCCATTGCCTCCGGGGGAAGAGACGGCCACGGCACGCCATCAACCTGAAGGAGAGGTCATGGGGACAGCAACCACGCCGGCCGGCCGCACCGGGCTGCGCCTCGGCGCTCTCGCCGCGGTGGCGATCGCCGTGCTGGGCACGGTGATCCTCGGCACGGTGATCTTGGGAGGCTCGGCGGACCGCGTCGCGGCGGCGGACGTGGACGGCGGGGCGCCGCCGCCGCCGCCGGTGACGGTGAGTGTCCCGCTGCGCCGGGAGATCGTCGAGAAGGACGAGTTCACCGGCCAGTTCTCGGCGGTCGACGTGGTCGAGGTCCGCGCCCGCATCAGCGGCTATCTCGAATCCGTCCACTTCACCGACGGGCAGCTGGTGAAGCCGGGCGATCTGCTGTTCGTCATCGATCCGCGTCCGTTCGAGGCGGTGGTGGCGTCGGCCGAGGCGGAGCTGGCCCAGGCCGAGGCGCGCCTCGACCTCGCCCAGCGCCAGCTGGCTCGCGCCGCCGAGCTGCGGCGCGGCGACAACGTGTCGGCGTCCGTGTTCGACGAGCGCGAACAGGAGGTGCGCGTCGCCGCCGCCGGCGTCGAGGTGGCCAAGGCCGGCCTGCGCACGGCCCAGCTCGACCTGTCCTTCACCCGGATCACGGCGCCGCTCGGCGGGCGGATCAGCCGGCGGGAGGTCAGCGTCGGCAATCTGGTCGTCGGCGGGGCGGTCGGCTCGACGACCCTGCTGACCACCATCGTCTCGCTCGACCCGATCCACTTCGAGTTCGACCTCAGCGAGTCCGACTACGTCGCCTACCAGCGGGCGGCGGCGCGCGGTCTCCTGCGCTCCCAGCGCGACGGCACGGTGAAGGTGCAGGGACGCCTGTTCGACGAGACCGCGTGGTCGCTCGACGGCACCCTCGACTTCGTCGACAACCGGGTCAACCGGAGCTCGGGGACGATCCGCCTGCGGGCGACGTTCCCCAACCCCAACGGCACGCTGACGCCCGGCCAGTTCGGCCGGCTGTGGCTGCCGGGATCGGAGACCTACGTCGGCACGCTGATCCCCGACAGCGCGGTGGTCAGCGACCAGGCGGACAAGATCGTCATGACGGTCGCCGCGGACGGCACCGTGGTGCCGAAGCCGGTGCGCCTGGGGCCGATCGAGGACGGGCTGCGGGTGATCCGCTCCGGCCTCGATCCGACCGACCGGATCATCATCAACGGGCTGCTTCGGGCGCGGCCGGGCGGCAAGGTCACCCCGCAGGACGGCGCCATCACCCCGGCCGGCGGCACGCCCGCCAAGCCGGCGGGCTGAGCGGGACGCCCGGCCATGAACATCTCCCATTTCTTCATCGCCCGGCCGATCTTCGCGGCGGTCGTCTCGATCTTCATCACGCTGATCGGTGCCTTCGCCTACGTGACCCTGCCGGTCGCCCAGTATCCCGAGATCGCGCCGCCGACCATCCAGGTCACCGCCGCCTACCCCGGAGCCTCGGCCGAGACGGTCGCCGACACCGTCGCCGCCCCCCTCGAGCAGGAGGTGAACGGCGTCGACGACATGCTGTACATGACCTCCCAGGCGACGAGCGACGGCAACCTGTCGATGACCGTCACCTTCGCCCTCGGCACCGACCTCGATGCCGCCCAGGTGCTGGTGCAGAACCGCATCGCGGTGGCCGAGCCGCGGCTGCCCGAGGCGGTGCGGCGCATCGGCGTGACGGTGCGCAAGAACTCGCCCGACATGCTGATGGTCATCCATCTCAGCTCCCCCGACGCCAGCCGCGACCAGCTCTACCTGTCGAACTACGCCACCTTGCAGATCAAGGACGCGCTGGCCCGCCTCGACGGCGTCGGCGACGTCCGGGTGTTCGGCGCGCGCGACTACTCCATGCGGGTGTGGCTGGACCCCGACCGCACGGCGGCGCGCGGCCTGACGGCGGGCGACGTGGTGCGGGCGATCCAGGCGCAGAACGTCCAGGTGTCGGGCGGCGCCATCGGCCAGCCGCCGGTGCCGGTCCCGGGGGCCTTCCAGCTCAACGTCGAGACGCAGGGCCGGCTCGCCGAGCCGCGCGCCTTCGGCGACATCATCGTCAAGAGCGACGGGACGGGCGGCGTCGTCCGCGTGCGCGACGTCGCGCGCGTCGAGCTGGCGGCGCTGGACTACAACCTCAACGCCTATCTCGACCAGCGCCAGGCGGTGCCGCTGGTGATCTTCCAGCGGCCGGGCTCCAACGCCCTGGAGACGGCGGAGCGCATCCTCGCCACCATGGAGGAGATGTCGCGCCTGTTCCCCGACGGCATGCGCTACGACGTCGTCTACAACCCGACGGAGTTCATCGCCCAGTCCGTGGAGGAGGTCTACCGCACGATCTTCGAGGCGGTGGCGCTGGTGGTGCTGGTCGTCGTCCTGTTCCTGCAGTCGTGGCGCGCCTCGATCATTCCCATCCTCGCCATCCCGGTGTCGCTGGTCGGCACCTTCACCGTCCTGGCGGCGCTGGGCTATTCGCTCAACACGCTGACCCTGTTCGGGCTGGTGCTGGCGATCGGCATCGTCGTCGACGACGCCATCGTCGTGGTGGAGAACGTCGAGCGCTACATCCGCGACGGGCTCAGTCCGCGCGACGCCGCCCACGAGACGATGAACGAGGTCGGCGGGGCGCTGATCGCCATCGCCCTGGTGCTGACGGCCGTGTTCGTGCCGGCGGCGCTGGTGAGCGGCATCTCCGGGCAGTTCTTCCGGCAGTTCGCGGTGACCATCGCCACCGCGACCGTCATCTCGTGCCTGGTCTCGCTGACGCTCAGCCCGGCCCTGTGCGCGCTGCTGTTCAAGCCGCACGCCGACCATCCCGCGCGGCCGTCGCCGCTGCTGCGGCCGGTGCACGGCTTCTTCCGCGCCTTCAACCGCGGCTTCGACCGGGCCTCGGGCGGCTATGCGTCGCTGACGCGGCGGCTGGTGCGCCTGCCGCTTCTGGTGCTGGCGGTCTATGGCGGGCTGATCGCGCTCACCGCGTGGCAGTTCTCGCGGGCGCCGGGCGGCTTCATCCCCGAGCAGGACCAGGGCTATCTCATCACCGTGGTGCAGCTGCCGCCGGGTGCCTCCCTGGCGCGCACCGACGCGGTGACCCGCAAGGTGGTTGAGATCGGGCTGAACACGCCCGGCATCATCCACGCCGTGCCCTTCGCCGGCCTCGACGGCGCCAGCTTCACCTTCGCCCCCAACGCCGCGGCGATCTTCATGACGCTGGCGCCCTTCCCCGACCGGGTGGACCAGGGGCTGTCCGCCAACGCCGTCCTCGCCTCACTGCGGCAGCGGCTGGGGGCGGTGCAGGAGGCGTTCGTCATCGCCATCCCGCCGCCGCCGGTGCGCGGCATCGGCAACACCGGCGGCTTCAAGATGATCGTCGAGGACCGCCGCGGACGCGGCCCGCAGCAGCTCGAGGCGGCGGTCGGCGCGCTGGCGGCGCGCGCCAACCAGACGCCGGGGCTGGTCGGCGTGTTCTCGCTGTTCAACACCAAGACGCCGCGGGTCTTCGCCGACATCGACCGCCAGCGCGCGGAGATGCTGGGGGTGACGGCGGACCAGGTGTTCGAGACCCTGGAGGTCTACGTCGGGTCCGCCTTCGTCAACGAGTTCAACCTGCTGGGCCGGACCTACCGGGTGACGGCGCAGGCCGACGGGCGCTTCCGCGAGGACGTCCGCGACATCGCCAACCTGAAGACCCGCAACGACCGCGGCGAGATGGTGCCGATCGGCGCCGTCGCCGGCTTCCGCGACGTCACCGGCCCCTACCGGGTGACGCGCTACAACCTCTATCCGTCGGCCGAGGTGCAGGGCAACGCCGTGCCCGGCGTCTCCACCGGCGAGGCCCTGGCGGCGATGGAGCGGGTCGCCGCCGAGACGCTGCCCGACGGCTTCCAGTACGAATGGACCGAACTGGCCTACCAGGAGAAGCAGGCGGGCGACAGCGGCCTCTTCGTGTTCGGCCTCGCCGTGGTGTTCGTCTTCCTGGTGCTGGCGGCGCAGTACGAAAGCTGGACCATGCCGCTGGTGGTCATCCTGATCGTGCCCATGTGCCTGCTCGCCGCGGTCAGCGGGCTGCTGCTGCGCGGCATGGCGGTGGACGTGCTGGCGCAGGTCGGCTTCGTGGTGCTGGTCGGGCTGGCCGCCAAGAACGCCATCCTGATCGTCGAGTTCGCGCGCCAGGCCGAGATCTTCGAGGGCCGGAGCCCGATGGAGGCGGCGGTCGAGGCGGCCCGCATGCGGCTGCGGCCGATCCTGATGACCTCGCTCGCCTTCATCCTCGGGGTGGTGCCGCTGGTCATCGCCAGCGGCGCCGGGGCCGAGATGCGCCAGTCCCTGGGGACGGCCGTGTTCTTCGGCATGGTCGGCGTCACCCTGTTCGGGCTGGTCTTCACGCCCGTCTTCTACACCGCCGTGCGCGCGCTGTTCCGGGGGCGGCTGGCCGCCAACCGGCCGGGCCCGGCGGCCGGCGGGCAGGAGCAGCCGGCGGAATGAGCGGCCGGCGGAGCCGGAGTGAACCGGCGGCGGAGCGGGGCCGCCGCCCGCCGGTGGCGGCCTGAGCCGTGGTTTCGGGAGAAAATGGACCGGCCGGGTGGGGAGTGCTTGCACCCGGCCGGCCAAGGCAGACTACAGCGGATCGAGCAGCCTCGGGCCGGGCCCGGCTTCGGACAGCTCGTCCCAGGGGTTGCGCAGGGGGCATTCCCGGATCGACAGGCACCCGCAGCCGATGCAGCGGTCGAGTTCGTCGCGCAGGCGGGTCAGCTTGGCGATCCGCTCATCCAGCTCGTCGCGCCAGACGGCCGACATCCGTTTCCAATCCTCGGCCGTCGGCGTACGCTCCTTGGGCAGGGCTTCGAGGGCCCGGGCAATCGACGACAGGGAAATGCCGAGCCGCTGCGCCACCTTGATCACGGCGACGCGGCGCAGCACGTCCCTCGGAAAGCGGCGCTGATTTCCGGCGCTGCGCCAGCTCTTGACCAGCCCCTTGGACTCGTAGAAGTGGATCGTCGAGACGGCGACGCCTGACCGTTCCGCCACTTCGCCGACGCTGAGATCGCGATCGTAGGTGTTGGGGTCCAGTGTTCCCATGTTCGGTCCCATAACCTCAGGTTGACCTGAGGTTTTTAGGTGGACGTCCCCTCTCCGGCAAGCCCCGGGGCGTCCCGCCGCTCGCCGGCGGGGCGCCCCGCGGGCGCCGTCACAGCAGCCCGGCGGCGCGCGCCCACTTGTACTTGGCGCCGAGCACGGCGACCGGCGTCTCGGTGGTGTAGGGGTAGGCGACGATGCCGTGGTCGTAGAGGTGCTCGGCCGCCGCCTCCACCTCGACGTCGCCGGAGAGCGAGGCGACGATCGGCTTCTCGATCCCCTTGGCCTTCATCTCCTCCACCACCTCGACCACCGTCCTGGCGAACACCATCGGCGGCGTCACGATGGTGTGCCAGTAGCCGAGGATCAGGGCGTGGATGCGGTCGTCCTCCAGGCCCAGCCGGATGGTGTTCTTGTAGGTGACCGGGGGCTCGCCGCCGGTGATGTCGACGGGGTTGCCGGCGGCACCGAACGGCGGGATGAAGGTGCGGAAGGCGGCGTCCAGATCGGGCGGCATGGCCATCAGCGACAGCCCGTTGTCGACGCAGGCGTCCGACAGCAGAACGCCCGAACCGCCGGCGCCGGTGATGATCACCACGTTCTCCCCGCGCGGGGTCGGCAGCACGGGAATGCCGCGGGCGAACTGCAGCAGGTCCTGCAGGGTGCGGGCGCGCACCACCCCGCTCTGGCGCAGGACGTCGTCGTAGATCCTGTCGTTGCCGGCCAGCGCCCCGGTGTGGGAGCTGGCGGCGCGGGCCCCCATGGCGGTGCGCCCGGCCTTCAGCACGACGACCGGCTTCTTCCGCGACACCCGCCGGGCGGCCTCGGCGAAGGCGCGGCCGTCCTTCAGGTCCTCGCAATGCATGGCGACGACCTGGGTGTTGTCGTCCTGCTCGAAGAAGGCGAGCAGGTCGTCCTCGTCGATGTCGGCCTTGTTGCCCAGCCCGACGATGGCCGACACGCCCATGCGGGACGAGCGGCTGAAGCCGATGATCGCCATGCCGATGCCGCCGGACTGCGACGACAGCGCCGCCCGGCCCTTGACGTCGAAGGGGGTGCAGAAGGTCGCGCAGAGGTTCTTGGGCGTGTAGTAGAATCCGTAGATGTTGGGGCCCATCAGGCGGACGCCGTAGCGCCGGGCCACGGCGAGGACCTCGTCCTGGCCCTCGACGTTGCCGGTCTCGGCGAAGCCCGAGGGAATCAGCACCGCGCCGGGAATGCCCTTCTCGCCGACCTCGGTCAGGGCCTGGGCCACGGCCTTGGCCGGGATCGCGAAGACGGCGACGTCGATGGGGCCGGGCACGTCCTTGACGCTGCGGTAGGCCTTGCGGCCGAGGATCTCTTCGGCCTTGGGATGGATCGGGTGGATCTTCCCCTGGTAGCCGCCGTCGATCAGGTTGCGCATCACCGAGTTGCCGATCTTGCCGGCTTCGGCCGAGGCGCCGATCACCGCCACCGCGTCGGGCTTCATGATGCGGTTCATGATGGCGACGATCTCGTCCCGGGACGGCAGGAAGCGCGGGGGCCGGGCCTGGAAGTCGAGGACGATGCGGACGTCGGCGGCGATGGCACCGTCGGCGCGCGCGAACACGGGATTGAGGTCCAACTCGGCGATCTCGGGCACGTCGGTGACAAGCCGGGAGACGTTGACGATCATCCCGGCCAGCGCGTCACGGTCGGCCGGCTTGGCGCCCCGCACGCCCTTCAGCACGTCGGCGGCCTGGATGCCGTCCAGCATGGACAGCGCCTCCGCATGGTCGAGCGGCGCCAGGCGGAAGGTCACGTCCTTCAGCACCTCCACCAGGACGCCGCCGAGGCCGAAGGCGACCAGCTTGCCGAAGCTGGGATCGGTGATCGAACCGATGATGACCTCGGTCCCGCCCGCCAGCATCTGCTGGACCTGGACGCCGAGCAGCTCGGCGTGTGGATCATGGGCGCGGGCGCGCTCCATGATGGTGGCGAAGCCGCGGCGGACGGCCTCGGCGGACTCCACGCCGACGATGACCCCGCCGGCCTCCGTCTTGTGCAGGATCTGCGGCGAGACGATCTTGAGAACGACCGGGTAGCCCATGCCGTCGGCCAGGGACGCCGCTTCGTCGGCGGTCCCGGCGAGACCTTCGCGGGGCACCGGGATCGCGTAGAGGTCGCACAGCTCCTTGGCTTCGGGAGCCGTCAACGCCGTGCGGCCGGCGGCGCGCGCGTGGTCGAGGATCTTGCGGACGGATTGGTGCAGGTCGCCGGTCGGCGTAGCGAACGCAACGCTCATGGGGGCTTTCCTTCCTTGGCTCCGCCGTCTCCGTTGCGGGCGGCGTGTTTGGTGGGTCCGGTCAGGACAGGCGGGCGGCGGTCGGCGCCATGCCGGCCGGGCCGAGCGCGCCGGAGGCGCGGATCTCGTCGACGGCGGTGTCGTCGAAGCCCAGCACCTGGCGCAGGATCTCGTCGGTGTGTT